>NZ_JBQSYH010000027.1:0-59224 GCF_052379125.1 Halomonas sp. AOP13-D3-9
TTACCCCTTGCTAGCCGAAGCCAATTGGCAAACGCATCTGTCATTGCCACCGTCTGAACTTAGCCCTGTCAGGTTCACAGAATAGCGGCATAGAAGTGGGAAAGTATCGGGTAGGTTTATAAAGGGTTGTTTTTTGCCTTCATCTCAGCGGTCGTGACATTCATGCAAGGAGCCCATTGAGCGCTGACATGCAGGTTGAGAAAAGCAGTCCTCCTGCCAATAAGGTGGGGAAGACTCATTTCGACTTGTGTTTTTTATGGGTATACGGATTTAATGGTTGATGGGGCGTTTTCACCCCACCAACCTGATGCCACCCTCAGATGGTTGATAGATCGACCCCGTAGTTGAGTTCCCCTGCGAAGTCTGGCAGTCCATAACCGATGGTTTTCTTGTAGAACGGAGAGACCTTCGCAGTCGGGGCCTTCTTCTTGTGTTTGGTGGTGTAGAGCATTCGTGCCCGCATCACCTCGAAGGAGTAACCACGTCCTTCACGGTTTTTGTCCTTGGCTAATCGGTTGATAGACTCCGTGTAAGCGTTGGTGACAGGCATATCCGTCTCGAAGTAGGTCATGATCTCTTCGCGCCAGTTGCCTACAGCCCTGACCAGATCACTCCAGACTTCCTTCTGTCCCTTGGGGATAGTGTCTATCCATTCGTCCAGGGCGGCCTCTGCCTGTACCCGTGTGGAGGCGTCCCAAATATCGTAGAAACGCTCCTTGTGTTCGTATGCGGCTCGCATCTGCGGGAATGCACCCGTCCATGTTTCCATGATTAACCACTCCCGGTCCGAGACTTCGTGAGCGCGTTTCAGCAGGATTTTCCGGTCTCCCTTGAGGGTTCGGCTTTGGGCGGGTTTCAGATCCTTTCTGAGACCCTTGCGAACCTTCTCCAAGGCATCGTTGGCCATGCGCACCACATGGAACTTATCGACCACAATGCGAGCCTGTGGCAGAACGGACTTGACCGCTGCCCGGTAGGGGTTCCACATGTCCATGCTGACGATCTCGACCTTCTGTCGGTCTTTCAGCTTCATCAGGTAGTTGGTAACCACATCCTGTCGTCGTGTGGACAGCAGGTCGAGCAGGGTTCGCTCCTCGATGTTGGTCAGAATGCAGCGGTAGCGCTTGTTCAGGTACAGCTCGTCGATACCCAAAATGCGGGGTGTCTCGAAGCGGTGCCATCGCCCCAGGAACTCGGCGCGGGCGTTGAAGATGTCGCGCACCGTCTTCTCGTCCAGACCAGTCTGTGCCGCCACGAAGGTGTAGGGGTGATTGAAAGATTCCTTCTCCACGTATTCATGCAAACGCAACGTCATGCGGAAACCGTCCACCATCTCCGGTAGCTGGGGCCTGAAGGTGGTCTTGCAGGCCCGGCAGGTGTACCGGCGTCTGACTACCCAGAGGGTGACCCGCTTGCCGTGGATGGGCAGATCACGATAGGGAACATCACGCTTGCCGAACCGCACGAACTCACCCTGCACTCCGCATTCTTCGCAGGCAATGGGATCGGGCGCGCCCACTTGGAAGTGCATTTCGTCGTCGGTGGTTTTGCAGCCCAGCACCTCATACTCTGGCAAATGTATGCTGTTACTTTCTTGTAAATCGTTCATTCAATATCCTAAAAAAGGTGTCCGTAATGCCTGGTGATATGTTCTCGACTGATCCCTGTCATCCGAGACACCTCCACTTTTGTCACTTTTTTCTTCATGCGTTTCAGGCTGTAAATCGCTTCTTTTATAGCGGACTCGGACTGTTCCCGCCTGTGTCGGTGAACCCTCAAGGCCGCCTTTTGGCGGTTTGTCAGGTCTGAATCATTCTCAATATCCTGATATGTGGGAATATCTTTTTTATTCAAGCAGTTGGGAGACACCCAAAGGCATTCCGTCCTCTTTGTTCGAGTTTTGCTTGTGCTGGCGTATGTCTCTATATCTACTCGATTCCATCCCGCATTTTCTAACGGAAGGTAAACAGGTGTTTTATACCCCGACAAAACAAACATCCCGCTAGACGACAGCAGCAGATCGACAAGCGCATGATGATCCTCAATGGTCATTTCATTCTCATACTGACCATTAATTCTAGTGTCTGGCACATACGGGGGATCGAGATAGAACAGGGTTCCAGGTCTGTCATATCGAGGGATTAAATCAGTGAAGCACAGGTTTTCAATCTGAACTTTTCGCATCCTCGCTTGCACATTGGGAAGACGCTCTATGCCCGCATGAAACTTGCGAACGCTGGCACTGTATCCACCTGCCGGAGCGTCAACGCAGTATGACCACTGCTTAGCTAAGCCCCCGTGAGACTGGCGTTGCACAACGATCATGAGCCTTGCAAGCTCAATTTCATCATATTCATTATCAATAGATGCAACTGCTGACTTGAACTCATCTCTGCTGTACGGGGTTAGTTCGAGTCTGCGAACCAGCTCTTGAGTTTTTCGCTTGTCGGATAGCACATTAAACAGACTGGTCATCTTTCTGTTCAGATCGTTATATACCTCAACTTTGCTTGGTTTTTTGCCAAGCAGGACGGCTCCACTTCCACCAAACACATCGACATACGTCTGATGCTCTGGAAAATGCTTAACGATCTCCTTAACCAGCCTGCTTTTACTTCCGAACCACGTAACAGGCGGCGGTACTGGATCATATTGCTTCATTCTCACCCCTAAATAACCATATATCACACAGATAGATATTATGTGATATATGATCTTGACGCAACAAAACAACCAGCTTTTCCGTTGAGAAAGTAAAATCTGTGAATGAACGCCAAAGTAGAGATCAACCAGATATTCCGGTTACCCTTTTTTATAAAGTGCATTTTTAGATTATTCGGTACGTCTCACTTAGCTATGCTGCCGTCCTTCAAAACCTTAAATTGACACCATGATTGGACATGTATCATCCCAAAGTCAGCTGGTCACTATCCAGGAAGGCCTATAAGTTCAAGTGCCCTAACCCTAAAAAGGAAAATGTCCCTTGCGAAGCTTCTGTGATGAAATTCTTCAGTAAAGTAGGCATCACTCGTGGTGATTTACCCAAATAGCCCTCTTTCCCAGAGGGTTGCTACGCATATTGCTTTAATACTGTCTCTGAATGACATAGATCAGTAAAGATTAATTAAAAAAGGCAGTATGCTCGGCTAACACTCCAAGTCCAATACCAATTAAAACGATCCCACCGATCAGCTCAGCCCAATGGCTAACGTATTTGCCAAGCTGGTGACCCAACAAGGTGCCAATTGATGCCATGACAGTAGTGGCTAAACCAATAGCTAAGCTGGTAGCGATGATATTAGCATCAATAAAGGCGAGGCTTGCACCAACGGCCATGGCATCAATACTCGTAGCAATAGCCGTTAATATCAATAACCATAGTGTTTGCTTTTCTTGGGCTATTTTGTCTTCTTTGCATAGGCCCGAATACACCATATGTAAACCAATAACCACTAAGATCGAGAACGCAACCCAGTGATCCCAAGCCTGCACAAAGCGCTGCGATGCTACCCCGGCCAACCAGCCCAGCAGGGGTGTTATGGTCTCGATAGTACCAAATATCAACCCAATGCTGATGGCGTGCCGAAACGAGGGTTTTTGTAGCTCAGCGCCTTTGCTGATGGAAGCAGCGAAGGCGTCTGCCGACATGGAAAAGGCCAAAATCAATATGGTGGCAAATGTCATGACATGGTGTCTCTGGCTGAAAATCCGACGCTCTAAATCAAGTCACCCAAAATGCCTGCTATACTTGAGTAAATCAGTCGGGTATTAAAAGACTTCCAACATTATCATTTCCGGCTAGATAAACAAGTCAAAACGCAAAAAAAGAAGTTCGCCTTGTATAAGACACTTAGCATAGGCTAATCATGTTTCCTAAAACTTCACTTTTTCCCTGACTGCATTAATAAGTGAATAATATCTCAAATATTATATATTAAATTTTAACCCAATAAATATAATATTATTAACGTTCCAACTCCTGCAGCTCCTAACGCGTCGAGCGTATCTATGAACTCATTTTCTGCCATTTTCAATACACTGAAAGAATAACAGCGACCAAGTAACTGTGATATACCATTTGACGTTACACTTAATACAGCGATAGTGATTTCGATGTTTTCTATTCCCGTTAACCATAGCAGAGTCGTTAGTAAAGCAATCAAAACAACGCTGACTTTAAAGGAAAGCCATTTAGCAGAATGATTAGAGGTACTGGCACCGCCTACCAAGCCCCCTGCTGCTGCCTTTTTTTTGGGTAGCAGCTGTCTCCAAAATCCTTGCTTGGAGTCCAATAGATGCGATAAAACCATGTGCATACACCAGAATAGTTGAGCAGAATGGAGAGCAGCTTGCCATGGAATACTTAACGATCACTTAAGCATTCATTAATTGGCGAGGCTCCGGCACGGTTGGCTAATATCTTCTGCCTGCTGATATACGTCCGTTGCTACGCCAAGCAACCCCAGCACGCTGTGAAATAAGTTATCGTGGGAAGCGGCTTGATCTGAGACTTGGCGTAAGCACTCCGTATCGAGTCCTCGCTGCTTTGAAAATGAGTTGGAAAGCCACCAAACCATAGGCACATGGGTCTGTTCATCGGGAGCAATGGCATAGGGAATGCCGTGCAAATATAGGCCATTTTCACCCAGTGATTCACCATGATCAGAGAGATAGATCATCGCAGTTGCGTAGTCATCCTGACGCTTTAACGTCTCAATCACCTGATCCAACACAGTGTCGGTATACAGAATGGCATTGTCGTAGCTGTTGGTAATGTCGTCTCTTGAGCACTTGGCTAAATCAGCGGTGGTGCAAGCGGGAACAAAACGTTCGTAGTCATCAGGGTAGCGTTGGTAATAGCTGGGGCCATGGTTGCCTAGCTGATGCAGCACAACAACCTGATCAACGGAGGTACCGCTAATTTGCTTGGTCAAGGCTTGAACCAGTGCTTCATCCAAGCATCGCCCTTCCTGACACAAAGACGCATACTCCTCTGGCGAGAGCGCTTTTGTCGTCACTCCGTCGCAGACACCTTTACAGCCTGACTGGTTATCAAGCCAGGTGGCCTCTAACCCGGCGTGGGCTAATACGTCCAGCAAGGATTCATGTTGCTGAGCATACAATTTTTCGTAATCGGCACGCCCTGGTAATGAAAACATGCAGGGTAATGAGACTGCTGTGCTTGTACCGCATGAGGAAACATCTGAAAAATTGATAACGTCAGGCTGCAGGGCAAGTTTAGGTGTGGTTTGGCGTTCATAACCATTTAACCCCCAATTCGCCGCCCGTACCGTTTCGCCCACCACGATGACGAGAAGTGTGGGTTTGTCACCCGCTTGTGAATTGATACGGGCGTCCTCACCCACCGGGGAACGCACCGTATTCGCGGAAGCGTGTTGGCTCGAAAGGGCCTGCGCCATCGAAACAATATAATTACCTGGGGTCACCAAGTAGCGTAGCTCTTTATTGTTGCGCATGAGTGACGACACTTCTTGGTAAGATAAGAAAATTGCTAACAGCAATATAGCAGTGCTGGCAAGGCAATAAGCCGAACGACGCAACACTGCCTTCTTCCAGGTTGACGGTGTGATTTTAACGCGCCAAATTATGATGGTTGGCAAACAGAAAAAGATGACTAAATGAATCAGTAATCCGGGTGTAAAAAGCTCTTGTGCCTCGTTAGTATCCGTTTGAAGCACGTTGTCTAACATTGAAGTATCAAAATAGGTGCCGTAATAGCTAGTGAAGTAACTGACGAAGGCGGCAATCAGAAAAAGCAAGGTTAATAATGGCTTCACCAACATTCGAAAAGCAAGGCTCACGAAGACCAAATAGTTAAGGCAGGTCATCACCAAAAACATATTGGCAAAAGTTAGCCACGTCTGGACGGCAAGAGGGTCATAGCCAGCAAAGGCTTGTTGCCAAAAAGAGACATTGTAAAAAACACTGAATATGACAACGGCCCATAAGACAAGCTGCTCCGTGCTTAATGTGGGGCGATAATGCCAAGCGGTGCCAACAACTTTTGAAGGCCATGATAGCAAAGGACGCATCGAAAGGCTCTCTGAATGAAAAGATTAATGAACGCTGGGGTGTAATAAGAATCTTGAAAGGACAAAGCTTACGGTCCAACAAATCATGACGGTCCAGAGGTCGTGGGAGAGAAAGTGCGCCCCGCGGAACTGTTGAGTGATCCCAAACGTAAGGCCAAGCCCTAAACCCAGCGAAAGCCCTGCCCATCGCCAATGGGGCCGTATGGCGGCAAAAAAGAAGTAGAGGGCTACCCACGTATATCCTGCGCTGGCATGCCCGGCGGGAAAGCAGGCGGATGCTGGCATTGAGGAAGGCCGTGTATTGAGCAAGCCAATAAAGTCTCGTTCACCACCATAGCGAACTAAATCCCAAGGGCATTCCATGTTCACAAGTTGTTTAAGCGTTGCGACAAGCAGCGTAGAAAGAAGCGTTGCGGAAAAAAGATATAAAAGCGGCGTGCGATACGCTTTAAAACGAGTTACCACGGTGCTTAGTATCAAAAGGAGGAGTGTGACTAAACCCATCGCTAAGCTTAGCCATTTACCGCCTGTGTGAAGAACATCTTGGGTAATCAAGGTATCTTTCCACGCCCAGGCATTACCTTGAAAGCGATATATAACGTCAGTTATCGTAAAATCTATGTTTAAAATACTGAAGACCGACATGGCGATTAGAAATAAAAGCCATACGGATGCTAGGGATTTGAGAACATTTAGTAGAGCAGCACGCATAGCCACACACCCATCATCATAAAAAGGGTCATCATGACGGCGGCAGCCCCCATGTCTTTAGCACGCCCGCTAAGTTCGTTATGTTCTAGTCCAATACGGTCAATGGTGCATTCGATGGCGGAGTTAATGAGTTCCACTATCACTACAAGGGTGAGTGAAGAAAACAGCAATGCTTTTTCTACGGAAGTGGCATTAACAAAAAATATAAAAGGGTAAAGGACGAGGCATAGTATCACCTCTTGTCTAAATGCAGACTCATTTATCCAGCAAGCTTTTAAACCCGATACTGCATTAATAGAAGCGCGGAAGATGCGTTTGACACCCGTGCCATTAGGTTTTGACGTCGTTGAAATAGGCAAGACAGTACTCTCGATAACGTAACAGTAGGGTCACTGTAAAGCGCAAAACTTAACGAACAGTTATGCGCTTTAATTCAGTAGCTAGAATGCAAAGGGGCAGCGCTGGGTGGTGTTCTAACCCGCTGTGTTGGTTGGTTTGTTGCCGAGGCCAGTTGAACGGGAGCGGTTGCGTTTTGTCCGTCAAGATTAGCGCTGATAGCGTCTATTACCGTGCTGATCTCTGGGCGCCACAGAATAGTGTCATAGGCTTCTCGTGGTACGAAGGCGAGTGATTTTTTCTGGCGTACTAGGGAAATGGTGGCGACATCGAGTGCTGCCGCTAAGTGCATAGGCCCGGAGTCTGGTGTCACGAGTAACCGCGCTCGCCCTAGAACAGCGGCAAAGTGACGAATAGGAAGCGGCGGGCATAAGCTACCATACAGTGATGACATCAAGCGCTGCTCAATAGGGGCTAGAAGCCTAAACTCCTCCGGTCCAAGGAAAACGACATAACGTATTTTGCAGGCTTCCATGGCATCGATGAGCATTAGCCAAAATGCCAACGGCCAACGTTTGTTTTGATGCCCGCCTACGAAGATCGCAATAAAGTCTGTATCTGATGAGTGGTCGCTATGCAGACTGAATAGCTGTCGTATCTTCGTGATGGCTTGATAGCGTTCCTGATCCGTTAGCTGGAGCAGTGGCCGATTATGGCAAGCAACACCGAGCGGGCGTGTCAAATTGACGATGGCATCATAGGCATGTGATGACTTACCTTCCGCCTCAATGTTGTACCAGCGCTGGTGACCTTTACCTGAACCCATGCTGTACCGTGCTCCTATTAACCGGGTCACGATAAAGCCGCTCGTTGAACCTCCGCTCACTTGTACCGCTAGATCATAGCGTTGTGCCCGTAAGCGTCGTAATAGCGTCACGCACTGCCAGGGACGGAGAATGGCGGTTCTCGACAGTAAATGAAAATGATCAACAGGACGTTGCTGCAACAGTGGCCATGTTTTATCAGTCGCTAGATAATCTATGCGTGCGGAAGGAAAACGGTCACGAAAAGCATCGATGACAGGAGTGCTGATTAGCGCGTTGCCCAGACGAAAATTGGGGCGAATAATGAGGATTTTTTCTATTCCAACAAGGCTGTCAATGGTTTCTGGTGCAGGCGCTTTGACGATATACCGTATACCTCCGAGTAAAAATCGCTTCATTCTTTTTTCTAAAAAACGGGCCATTATTTTTAAATAATAGTTTGTTCTAATCAGTGTTAGTAAGTGCATACTCTGGCGCTCTATTCAGTTAATAGAAAATGACCTGCCCGCGGTAGCGACAGGGCAGATTCAAAATGACCGCCAGTGAAGGCGCTGCTTTGGCTTTGCCCATGGCGAAAGAGGCAGCTTGAGCCTAAGTAACTTAAAGAAGAGTTAAGCTGCGTAAAAGGTTTGCAAAAAAGGGTGGCTGACTTACAGGTTGAATTCAGAGGTGTATGCGTTGTGGGGGATACGTTGCCGTATTTAAGAAAAGCTTAAGTTTTAGTGGCGAAGATAGCGGTTTGTAGATTGGGGGAGCAGCATGCGTGCACTGCTAATAGAAGATGATCCCTTGCTTGGGGATGGCATTAAAACGGCGCTGGAACGCGAGGGGTACACGGTCGATTGGTTTATGCTTGGCCGCGAGGCAATCAGCGCTATCGAAAGCGAGACATTCAGTGTGATTATTTTGGATCTTGGCCTGCCTGATATGGACGGCATGCAGGTACTGCATTTACTCCGTCAGCAATCCACTCTACCTATTTTGATTTTGACGGCCCGCGACGCAATGGAAGACCGTATTGGCGGTTTAGATGCGGGGGCGGATGACTATGTGCTCAAGCCTTTTAACTTGAAGGAGTTACTTGCCCGTTTGCGTGTCGTCATGCGACGCGCTGAGGGGCGCGCTTCGCAAGTATTGACACTGGGAGCGCTGAGTATTGATGAGGCGCGTCATGCGGTGAGTTGGCGGGGCAAAGACGTAAAGTTGGGTCGACGCGAGTATGCTCTATTGTTAGAGCTAGCCAGGCACCCCGACAGAGTGCTGTCTCGTCCCCGTTTGGAAAATCTGCTTTACGGTTGGGGCGAAGAGGTCGAGTCCAATGCGGTGGAGGTTCACATTCATCATCTGCGTAAAAAGCTTGAAAAGCATCTGATTATTAACGTGCGCGGGATTGGCTACCGGTTGGATAGTCAAGCACAATGATATCGATACGGCGTTATCTACTCCGCACGCTGGCCATAGCCCTGGTTGTTGCGGGGGGCGTCGCGTTTACCGCGGCCTACTTAATCACAGATCATGAGTTAGAAGAAATTCTTGATACACAGCTCAGTCTGCATAGCCGGATTGTGGCTGGCCAACTCGATCCAAACGCGACCATTGACGACTATGCTCGCCTGGCTTCTCGGATGGGCCTTCCAGAACATCCGGCTCAGCTATATCGCGACGGGAACACAGTGCCTGTCAGCAGTCCTGAATCAGATCCCAAGCTTTACCACGAGGAAGAGCTTAAATTAGTCCTTGGTTTTTGGAATGCCGATGGCTCACCTAGGCTGCTAGGGGGCACATGGAATGATGCAGGCCCTTTCCCCGCCCCTTTAGAGGAGGGTTTTCGCTGGGAAAGCTACGATGGGCATCGCTGGCGGGTTTTCAGCATGTTCGATATTGCCAGCGATACCTGGATCAGCATGGGGCTACGCGGTTCGTTTCATGATGAAGTGGTGGAGCGCATCACCTGGAACAATTTATTGCCGATGCTCTTTTTGCTACCACTCCTCCTTTGGCTGATGAACCGTATTATCCGGCGAGGTACCGCGCCCATCCAAGCGCTTTCCAGCCAGGTGCAGGGCCGCTCCGCCCACGATCTGCGTCAAATCGATAATCTTGTTCCTCAAGAGCTTAATGAATTACGCCAATCGCTAAACGACTTTATCGCCCGGTTGAAAGAAACATTAGAACGCGAGCGGCGCTTCACTGCAGATGCGGCCCATGAATTACGCACGCCCTTGGCAGCGCTGAGAATCCACTTAGATAATGCGCAGGCAGGGGGAGAGCAATCATTACAAAAGGCTTATGTCGGGGTTGAGCGGCTTCAGCGGGTGGTAGAACAACTGCTTATTTTGGCTCGATTGGATCAAGGGGCCACAACCTCACCGGCCACTATCGATCTCTATCCGATTATTGCTGAACTGGTAGCTGAGCTGTGGTCACTCGCTGAAGAGCGAAACCAGCACTTGAGGCTAACAGGCTTAACCCAGCTGGAGATTCGCGCCGACGAAGTCGAGGTGGGTATTCTCTTTCGTAACCTCCTGGATAACGCCTTGCGCTATACGTCAGAAGGCGGTCAAGTGGAGGTAGAGTTAGCGTTTTGGGAAGGGTTGCCTCGGCTCACGGTGAGAGACACTGGCCCCGGACTCCCCGAGGCACTTTTGGATAAAGTCACTGAACGCTTTAGGCGCGCGTCTGGCCAGGGCACCACCGGCAGCGGATTGGGTTTGTCGATTGTCTCGGAGTTGGCCCAGCGCCAAAACGCACGCCTTACGCTTAGTAATCGCACGCCCAACGGTCTAGTGGTCAGTGTGACGTGGGGGTAACACCACACCAGCAGCAAGATAGCTGAGTCATTGGCTGGCCACTGCCAGGGATCGCCGATACGTTCAAGCAAGGAAAATGTTCTCTGCGAAGCTTCTGGGGTGAATGCCTTCAGTAAAATAGGCATCACCCGTGGTAATTTAACCTAATAGGCATCTATTAACTTGTCAGCCTTAATGTGTCACAAAGGCCATCGTGTATGGTGGTTATCAATGACAAATATGTGCCGATGCACATTTCTGGGATGACCGTGGGGATGGCGATGAGGTTCCGGCCCTTCCCACCCTTCATGCTCGTGTTGATGGTGTTCATCGTGATAGTGAAGATGACTATGACGAATAGGCGAGTGCTCATGCGCAATCTCTATTGGATCTCGACGAGGCCAAGCAAACGCAGCAAGCCCCGTCGCCGTTAAAGCCACGGTTCCGAGCATTGCGAATGTTCCTGCCATTCCCATATTCAGCCCTATCCACCCTGCCAACGGGTAGGTGATCAACCAGCAACCGTGTGACAAAGAGAATTGGGCAGCAAATAGCGCTGGACGATCCTCCGCCTGGCAAGAACGCTTGAGCAAGCGCCCTGTAGGGGTCATGACCATCGAAGCGCCTGCCCCCAGTAGCAACCATAGCCCGACAAGTCCCGCAAACGATGGGCCTAGCCAGCCTAAGTAGAGACTGAGCGCCATGATAACGCCACCCAACAGCATGACTGGTCGTTCAGGCAATCGATCCAGTACCTTGGGTAGCAATAAAGCCACCAGCATGGAGCCCCCACCTGCGGCCGCAAAGGCCAAAGCTACTTCTTTCTCGCCAAGCCCCAACATAGAGCGAACAAGCACTACCGTATTGACGATCTGCATCGCTCCGGCGGCTGAGACCGCCAAGTTCAACGCCAACAAGCCGCGCAAACGAGGTGTTTTTAGATAAATCCGTATGCCGTAAGAAACGCGACGCCAAACGCCGGGAATATCCTCTAGCGGTTGTGACGCAGGCAACAGCACCGATATAACCAGTGAGGCAGAGATCACGAACGCCAGGGCGTTGAGTACAAACAGGACATCAAAGCTCATCACCATCAGCAATGTCGCTGCTACCATCGGGCTAAGCAGATTCTCTAAATCGTAGGCAAGGCGTGACAGGGATAATGCTCGCGTGTATTGCTCTTCGTCTTCTAGGATGTCTGGTATTGTCGCCTGGAAAACGGGCGTGAAGCCTGCTGAGCAAGCATTGAGTAGAAAGATCAGCACATAGATTTGCCACACTTCTGTAACGAAAGGCAGTGCGCAAACCACGGCTGCTCGCAGCAAGTCGAGGCTAACCAACAACATGCGTCGAGGTAGGCGTGAGGCGTAAGCACCCACCAGTGGCGCAATGCCCACGTAGGCAACCATCTTAATCGCCAGCGCTGTGCCTAGTACGACACCCGCCTGCCCCCCAGCAAGATCATGAGCCAGTAACGCTAGGGCAACGGTGGTCAGACCGGTACCAATCAGTGCAATGACCTGAGCGAAAAAGAGATGGCGATAGACGCGATGGGCGAGTACATCGAGCATAGAACGTTCCTCACGAGAGGGGAGCTTAGATGCATTTACAGGTAGCGGGCAATGGCCTTGAACTCTTCAGCCCGCGCCCGCTGTGTTTGATCCTGAGCGCCCAAGGCATCCTCTAGGCAGTGATCGATATGATCTAAAACCAAGGCACGTTTGGCCTGTTGAATAGCCTTCTCAACCGCATGGAGCTGCTGGGCAATGTCTAGACAGTGGCGACCATCCTCTATCATCTGCGTCACACTCGAAAGATGCCCCCGAGCCCGGTTCAAGCGCTTGATGATGTCAGGATGTGACTGGTGCGTATGTATTGTCATTTTCTTTCCCTTATTCTATTCCTATCCCCCTGGAGGGGATGGTAATCTATTATTGCTACGCGGCGCTACGGCGTAAGCAAACTGTTATCTACCTTTTTTATCATCAATTTTTGTCCTGGTTGCTTCAAATGCTCAATCGGCTGCGTCACCGCCTTGGCTATCTGACCCTGCTACTGCTGTTTTTGCCTAGCCTGATGCTTACCAGTGTGGGCGAAGCGAGTGCGCATGGCGCAATGAGCCTGGTTGGCGTTGAGTCATCTCACCAGGAGAGTGTGCAGAAGGGCCATGGGCATGCCCATGGGCATAAGCACGATGACGGTCGACATCTTTCTCATGAGAGCGGCAGTCACTTCCACGAACAAGCGGATCGCTTGGGGGCGGGCCTTGTCATCGCTCCGAACGTCCGTCATGCCCTGCGGCTAGGCGAACGGCGCGGTTTACCCCTGCGTCGCGCCTACCGATTGGAGCGACCACCACGGCCAGTTGTCGCTTGATAACTGGGGCCATCCTTCGGGTGGCCAATACTAATGTCAGACCCGTGGAGGTTACATGTTTCCATCCCAAGTAAGGGGTGTGCTCGGCTTGCCTATGATGGCCCGACGCCACGCCTTAGCCTTTCTAACTCTGCTGTTAATGCTACTGGGAGCCAGTGGCGAAGCGCTTGCTCACGCGGTGGCTGAAGGTGACAAGGGCTACATCCAAGAGATCTATGGCGTTAATCTGATCTCGTTTATGTATCTCGGTGCCAAGCACATGGTAACGGGGTATGACCATATCCTGTTTTTGCTAGGGGTCATCTTTTTCCTCTACCGAATGCAGCATATCGCTATTTACGTCAGCCTCTTTGCCATCGGTCACTCGACGACCATGCTGCTCGGGGTGTACTTCAATATCGGCATCAATAGCTACCTAATTGATGCCATCATCGGGCTCTCCATTGTCTATAAGGCGCTCGATAACATCGGCGCATATCAGCGCTGGTTCGGCTTTCAGCCCAACACCAAGGTCGCCACGTTGGTGTTCGGTCTGTTTCATGGCTTTGGCCTGTCGAGCAAGATCATTGAGTACGATATCTCACCCGATGGTCTCGTCCCTAATCTCCTGGCATTCAACGTAGGCGTAGAGATCGGCCAGCTACTGGCATTGAGCGCCATTCTCATTGTGATGGGCTTCTGGCGACGCACTACTGGCTTCTTACGTCATGCGTATACCGCCAACGTCGCCATGATGTGTGCTGGTTTTATGCTGGTGGGTTATCAACTGACCGGCTATTTCATTGCCTAATTGAAGGAGTTACCGATGTATAACACTGACCTTCCAACCCGTGCCGAGCTGCCGTCAACGGGTAAGTTACTGCGCTCTACGTTGATGGCAGCCGTTATTGCCGCCGCCTTGCTGATCAGCGTCGTGCTGCCTGCTGAGTATGCCGTTGACCCCACCGGCGCTGGGCGCTTGTTGGGACTGACTGAGATGGGAGAAATCAAGACCCAGTTGGCTGAGGAAGCCGAGCTCGACCAAGCCAATGATCAAGCCAGTGCCCAACAGGCTTCTGAACCCACTGCACCTCAAGAGGCCGTTAGTGATAGCCAACCTTCGACCGCAACCGCTAGTGCTGCACCGACTTCAGACGTAGAGAGGGAGCAAGTAGCCGCTTCGTTACCAGAAGACCAAAAGATGGAGCAGACTGAAGCAAACGTAGCGCTTGCTGACGCTCCAGCCGCTGAGGAGACATCTACCCAGGCAACTGAAGAAACTGCGGCATGGGGTGATGAGGTGACTTTTACACTCGCGCCAGGTGAAGGTACCGAGTATAAGCTAACGATGGACGAAGGTGCTGTCGCGACATTCGCTTGGATGTCCGACGGTGGGCCACTTAATTTCGATACCCACGGCGATGGCAATGGAAACTCAATCAGCTACGAGAAGGGGCGTGGCGTACCTGAGGATGAGGGAGAGCTTGAAGCTGCTTTCACTGGCAACCACGGCTGGTTCTTCCGTAACCGCAATGACAACGACGTGACCGTGGTCTTGCGTGTTGGGGGAGACTACGGGGAGCTGAAGAAAATGCTTTGATCTCTCCCTCGAATCACCCCGGCCAACAGGCCGGGGTGGTACATCCATAACGCACCTAACGACAAACACCAGGGTTTACACTTAAGTGCGCTTTGGTGCTTGCTAACGTATCAAGCAGGCGCATGCGCCCTCATGCAATAGGCAGCCAGTAGCTCACACCCTCCAAGCTAACCCGAACCCCGTCTCCTGAATGCTCTATGGTCTGCTGACGAAGTGCTTTTTTAGATACTTTCTTGTCATGAAAGTACTCCATGGCTGTGACGATCCACCGATCCCTCCACTCTTCCTCTTTATCAACGCACTTAGCCATTTGCATCATGGTGTGAGCCAACTTTTCTTTTCGCCGTTTTCTTGCTCGCTTCTCATCCACTTTAGGAGCCAGTGTGGTGGTATGTTGACGATTTAAGAAATTGGTAAACCCCGTCACCGAGGCTGCTTGTCCGGGCACCGCACTCAAGTAACTGTCTACATCACCGTATCCGGCCGGTGAACACACCTTCCGCTGAGACCCGACTTCGATGACGGTAGGTGTCCACCTATTCCTTAGTGGACACCTATTATGAGTGAGTTAAGCGTATTGGAGGCGCCTCGAAAGCGTCGCCGCTTTACAGCCGAGTTCAAGGCCGGCGTCGTCGAAGCGTGCCAACAACCTGGTGCCTCAGTGGCTGGCATCGCGTTGGAGCATGCTCTGAACACCAATCTGGTCCATAAGTGGATCCGTGAGGCTCGTCGCTCGGCGCCGGTAAGTGAACCCCCGGCATTTGTCCCGTTGCCGATGGCAAGCACCGCAACGCTGGCCTCGACCCCGCTTCGGGAAGCCGAGCGTATTCGACTTTCACTGCCGAGCCCCAAAGGCACGGTGACCATCGAATGGCCATTGTCCGATGCGCAGGGGTGTCGGGCGCTGCTTCGGGATCTGCTGTCATGATGCGTATCGACGAGATCTGGCTGGCCACCGAACCATTGGACATGCGCGCTGGTCCCGACACGGCCCTGGCCAGGGTGGTGAAGGTGTTCGGCGCCGCCCGGCCACACTGCGCCTATCTGTTCGCCAATCGCCCCGGTAACCGCATGAAGGTGTTGATCCACGATGGCCTGGGCATCTGGCTGTGCGCCCGGCGTCTGAACCAGGGCAAGTTTCATAGGGCCGGCAACGGGCACGGTGATCGCGTCGAGCTCTCTCCCGAACAGGTGACAGCGCTGGTACAAGGTCTGCCCTGGCAGCGCATTGGGGCCGCCGGCGTGATCTCGGTGGTCTAAGGCGCACCTGCCACGAACGGCACAAAACGCCGTGGCGGGGTATTCGATGATAGGCCCATCCCCTTTTCCTCAGGCCGCTGGCATACTCACCCGATGAACGCGCCATCCGACCTGTCTCAGCTCTCTCCCGATCAGCTCCGCCACCTGGCGGCATCGCTGATGTCGCAGGTCGAGCAGCAGGGACAGGCATTGGCGCAGAGCCAGAAAACACTGCGTCACACTGAGCAGGTCAACCAGAAGCTGACCTATGAACTGGCACTGCTCAAGCGTCATGCCTTCGGCAAGCGCAGCGAACAGCTCAACGTCCTGCAAATCAGCCTGCTGGACGAGGGGGTGGATGCCGACATCGCGGCCATCGAGACCGAGTTGGAAGACCTGGCCACCCCCGACACGCCGCCAGCGACCAAGAAGACGCCTACGCGCACCCCCTTGCCCCCTGAGTTGCCGCGCACCGAGATCCATCATGATCCGGAGAGCGAGCACTGTGAGTGTGGCTGCCAACGGCGGCGAATTGGCGAGGAGGTCAGCGAGAAACTCGATTACACGCCGGGCGTGTTCCACGTCGAACGCCATATCCGCGGCAAATGGGTCTGTGACCAGTGCGAAACACTGGTCCAGGCGCCGATGCCGGCACAGATCATTGACAAGGGCATCCCCACCGCCGGCCTGCTGGCTCAGGTGCTGATTGCCAAATATGCCGATCATCTACCGCTCTATCGCCAGGAGCAGATCTTTGGCCGCGCCGGCGTACCGATTCCGCGCTCCACCCTGGCGGAGTGGGTCGGTATCTGCGGCGTACGGCTTCAGCCACTGATCGATGCCTTACGCAACCTGCTGCTTAATGAGCCGGTACTGCATGCCGACGAGACCCCGGTGCCGATGTTGGCGCCGGGGAAGAAGAAAACCCACCGGGCCTACCTCTGGGCCTATGCCACCACGCCCTATGCCGAGTTGAAGGCGGTCGTCTACGACTTCAGCGAGGGGCGCGGCGGTCAGCATGCTCGCGACTTTCTTGGCGACTGGCGAGGCAAGCTGATCTGCGACGACTACAGCGGCTACAAGCAGAGCTTTGCCAAGGGCGTGACCGAGATCGGCTGCATGGCCCACGCACGACGCAAGTTCGTCGACTTGCACGTGGCCGACAAGAGCCAGATCGCCGGGCAGGCCATCGCGCTAATCGGCCAGCTCTACCAGGTGGAGCGCGAGACACAATCGCTCACCGTGGAAGAGCGTCAACGATTGCGGGAGACACGCGCAAGGCCCCTCGTCGACGCGCTGTACCGCTGGATGTTGGCGCATCGCGAGAAGGTCCCGAACGGCTCGGCGACGGCCAAGGCACTAGATTACAGTCTGAAGCGTTGGGCAGCGCTAACGCGCTACCTCGACGACGGTGGACTACCCATTGACAATAATCGGGTAGAAAACCTGATTCGCCCTTGGACGCTCGGACGTTCGAACTGGCTATTCGCCGGGTCACTGCGCAGTGGCCAGCGCGCGGCCAACGTTATGAGCCTGATCCAGTGCGCTAAGCTCAATGGCCATGATCCTTACGCCTACCTTCGAGACGTTCTGGAGCGATTGCCGACCCACAAGGCCAGCCAACTTTACGAACTCCTACCGCAAAACTGGCAAAAAACCGCCTGATAACACGCCCGCGGTGATCGGCGGACGCTTACACATCACCCTGGTTAGGTAGACGCTGTCCCTCTCGGTCAGTATTGAGCAACAATGCGGCTGCCGCGCTTAGTGCAAGTCGTGCGGAGGTGTGGGATGTTTTGCCCGCCTGTATACAGGTTTCCAATTGCAGCCAATAGGCTTGCAGCACTTGGTCTGATAATGAAGCGGACGGCATAGAACTGAGACATGCTTGAATACGTCTTTTCTCAGAGTCGATCTTCTTTGCTTGGTTATCCGGCTCTACAGACTTTTCTCATCGGCACTCGGTGGGGCTTGAGTGACGATCACGGGTTTCACAGGTTCTACGTCTTCATTCACGTAGCCCTCACCGTACTGTTTACGAAACCGTTGAACGATGGTTGTCTTTCCGTTGTTGGAGTCACCCACGAGCAAAAGGTTAGGCATACGAGGGCGACTAGGCTTCTCCATCAGCCCACGCATGACCTCAATGACACGATTAGCCAATGGATACCCCAACCATCGCGGTTGATCCATAAACTCCATTCGCTCTTTAGCGGACAGCCCCAAGACATGACGAAGATCAGGATGAAGGTGTGTGCTCATGCTATGTCCCAATTCACATCGATATCACCCGATAAGAGACCATCTCCCTGAGCGGGTGACTCTTGGGGGGGCGCGGTTGAGGGCGCATGTAAAAGGGGATCTGCAGGTGTCACCTTCTTCTCATGCTCTTTACGTCGTTGTGCCTGACGGCGACTTCGCTTAGTGCGTGCTTGCGACTCCTCCACATGGGTTCGCAGTTCACTAATAGCGCGTAGGATTTCAGACTCGTTCACCGAGCTCCTGCCTTCCTGGCGAAGGCGCGCCTTCGCCTGTGCATACTCCCAAACGCTCATTGAGGGAAGGGCAAGATTGGCAAAGGGAATGCGAAAATAGTGGCCGAGTTCTGGGTCTTTGAACCAAATGACACTAATGTCGCGAGGGTCGCGTCGGAATACAAAAGTACGTTTCTTGTTTGGCGTGTCTGGATCTTTAGCATTGATCCATGGCCTTAGCGCCTCGTCGTAATAGTTCATGCCATCGATGGTCACACCAAAGGTCTGGATCGTGCGCTGAAAGCTGGGCAAAAAATCGAGCAATACAGAAAGTCTATCAGCAGGCCGTGGTGCTAAGCCCACTCCCTGCACGTCAGCATTGCCAAACACACCGATTTCCCATTTCCTCATCGGTGACATACCAATTCCAGAATGAAGACGCTGGTGGTAAACCTTACAAATCAACGTCACCAGCCACTCTTCAAACTCGCTTTTCGTCATAGCTGCGTGTTTCTCTGGATCGTACCCCTCTTTCTCTTTAATGGAGGAAAAGGTCGTCCCAGGCAGGTTATGGATCTCCTTGAGAAGAGAGCCCAGCAACCGCTCGATGTGACCACCGTAACGAGGCTGCTTAACAGGCCGAAATTCAAGGTTGATCCCATAGGCTAGGCATGAGCGCCGAAACGTCTCTGAGCGAAAATCTGGGCCGTTATCGACATGAATCGTGGCGGGAGTGCCCCATACCGGCCACTTTGCCTCCACGTTATGCAGCAGCAACCATTCATCTTTAGGCAGCATTGATTGAGCCACGCACAAGCCGACGGATGTTTCAGAGGGTGGGTCGAACGATAAGTAATAGCCCGTGACTACGCGAGTGCACACGTCCATTGCCAGCGTGATCCATGGTCGACCAATCGGTTTGCGATGCACGTCATCCACCAAAATAATATCGGCAGGCGTGTGGTCAATCTGCATGACCGCTAGCGGATAGTCCGCATTGGGAAATTTTCCAGCCGCCGGCTGAAACTTATTAATCGCTTTGTCTCTAAAGCCATGGCCACGCAATCGGTCACGCTCCGGGATATCACGCAGACGAGCACGAACGGTACCAGGGCTCGGCGGGTCAATGCGCCGTTCATGGCAGCGCCGCATCACTTCCTGTACCGCTTTTTGCGCGGAGGGACGCTGCAGCGTCAGGTACACGTCTTTGATGACTTCCTGAATTACCGCTTCGGCATGCGCGGGGATACGCGACTTACCCTTCTTCCATCCTGGCTTTTGAGGAATCAATGCAAGCACCGAGCCCGTCGCTTTATACCGCTTCAACCAACGGTAGATCGTGGCTGTATCCACACCCGTTTGTTTAGCACGCTCTTCCGCTGCATCTCGCCCTACGGTATGACGATCCACCAAGGGCTTAATGATGGAAAGGCGATGCTCAGCCTCCCGCCAATCGGCATCCCCAATCTCAGACATATCCTGCTCAAGGGGAGCAGGCCCGTTATGAAAAGGCGTTAATTCACTGATGCGAAGCGGACAACTACGCCCGGAGTCAACGGCAATACCAATGACCGTCTCAAAATCGAGCACCTGAGAAATACGGTAAACGGTGCCATCTTTCTGAACTTGCTCACCCACCGTGATCTGCAAGTGTTGGCGTGTTTGGGCGACGCCGCTACTGGGTTCAGCTGTGTTGTCACGATGATTATTCATAATCGGGTACCCACACCTCTGATAGAGGGCTAAAGGATTGAGCCATATCGCAATCTAGCTGCCGGGTCGCCAGCAGATGCCATAAATGCGCAATTCCCTCTGCCCGGTAAATGTCACCCATGAAGTGCCGAGACAGCAGGTAATCCAAGGTCGCCACCCCCATCTCCCTCACCGTGTTGAGCACTGCCTGGCTTTCAACAGAGGGAAACACCATTCGTTTGTAACGCGCCAAGAAAGTGATGTTGTCCAGGGTCTTATCACGAATGCGGCTTTCATCATGAATACGAAACGCCCAGCCCTCGTTGTTGGCATGCCGTATAGCCGCCTTCCATTTAGGCGACCATTCGCGCCAATGTGCTTGCCACTTTTCCCGTGGTTTGACCTCCACCAGAAGAGGTTTCGGGTAGTCCTTGTAATGACGGTTACCGAGACGGTAATAAACCAAATAATCCGGCGTGTAGGTGTAACGCCTACCTGTCACGGGATGATGAAACGGGATCTCGCACGGCTGGGAAATCACACCAAGAACGCTCACATCAAAGTCAGCCTTGATGAGGAAATCACGTTCGAGCGTCGACTCGAACGCAATCGACTCCTCCCCGCGAAAAGCATAGTAGCCAGACACGCTTCGTCGGGTAGGGCCGATGTTACGAACGGATGTAGGCAATGGCATGGGCAGTCGCACCAAATAGTGAATAAAACGCATTCTGTCGCAGCAATTTCTATTAAATCTGTCGCATTCAATCCTGTACAGACTGCCATAATAGCCCGATATTACGCGCTGAGGGTCGCATTAATTGCTGAAAATGACAGCATGCTGGACGCTCTGTAACCCCTGACCGCGAACCATCTCAACCCAGTCCCAATAAGGGAGGGCTGTATCCCCATTCTTGTACTCAAGCAGCCAGTCTTCCCGTGGGTAGAGGGCGTGCTGCGTCTTCTGTTGGGAAATGAGGGGATTCGTTTCGTGTTTGGATTGCTGATCCTGATAGCTTGGCATGGGAATACTCGCTAAATCATTTAAAGCACTGGCGGCTCCAAAGCCGCCAAGGATTGGCTTACCTGCCATAGACCGTCAGACCATCGGTAGGCGTGACATCAGCATCGAACATGAGCCAGCGGACGCCAGTTTTGCGCGCTTCACTGGCCAGACTGTTCAGCACTGGCACATCATTTGAAACTTTGGCTAACGGGTCGTATTCGGCTCCGTCATAGGTATATCCCGCTGAAATTACGAACCACTCCCGGTGCGCATTTGCACCGTTGATTTCGCGCCGTGCTAGGAGCGTTTCCACCGTTTCCACCTCCTCTTGAGGGAGATGGCCAGTGGTCAGAACGATCATGCTTTCAGCTTGGTTGAGCTTCGCGTAAGTCAGCGGGTTAGCCATGGGCTGTCTCTCTCTAAGTGCTTGGGAACGTCCCTCCATTATAGTCCTATATATAGGACTATTCCAGAACGAAAGGCAGTTTTAGACGCCAATATAATGAGTAATTCTGGTGTCATCCCGGATAGGGGGAGGACGGTCACATAGCAGATCGAAGATGCAGTTGGATTGTTTCGCATGCGAAACAAATACGCCGCCATCTAACGAAAATCGGGCAGCAAACCGCTAAGGTTGCTGCCCGATCGCGTACTTGCAGTCTCGCATGGGTTTAACTCGGCATCGTGTCGTTGTCATCGAGCGTTTCAGAGGCCGCGGAGAGGGATGCTTCGGCAAAGGCTGCCGCGTTCTCGCCGACTTCCTCGGGGCTTAATTTACCCCCTCCCTCGCCAAGCAGAATGGCGTGCATGGCGGTCATCGTGAAAACTTCCAGCCTGGTCATGTCCTGCGCAGACTTATTGAACCGCGAGGTGTTGATATTATCGTCAGCCATATTGCCCTCCAAAAGCTGAGCGGCCACTGCTTGAGTGGCCGCTGATCGGATCAGATTCGTTCCCAGTCGCCACCGGCATTCTGGCAGGTAGTGACATTTTGATCACTGTCCTCGGGGCCATCAGTGACAGTAATGTAGTAATCAATGCAGGTGCGGCCTTCACTATCGACATAAGGATCACTCTTGGCGATGTTCTGTTTCATGTTGGCCACGTCCTCGAACCCGACTTCAGGTTCGCCCTGCAACGCGGTGAAAGCACCACGCATCCCCTTATCGACCACGCCTAGTGCGCCAGCGCCAACAGCCCCGTAAGCCGCACCGCTCATACCGGCCTTACCGCCATTAACCAAACCCTGCATGCCCTGCATCTGACTGGCTGACTCGGCTCCCGCTGCGCTGGCGCTACTGTTGTTACGACCGCCTATCACATCGGCCACACCTGTAATCGCGTTGACGGCTGAATTTTGCAACATGCCAGCCCCTTGCGGTGCTGCGCAACCGGCAGCCATAAGCAGCATTGAGGCGGCAGCCAGACCTTTGAGAGTTTGCTTGATAGTCATTTTGATCCCCTTTGTTCCCTTGTTTTGATGGCCTCGGGCAGAATTGCTGCCAAATATATAAATTATACTATACGACAATTTCTACTTCAAACCCTGCGAAGCAATTTCAGACCCAGTATCCTCTGCGCAATCCCGATCCACCGCAAGCGCAGCGCTCCTACATTGTAGCGCAAGGTCGTAGAGGCAAATTTATGGCAATAAGGGCTGGCGCGGCATCAGAATACAACGTTTAAGAAACTAAATTAAAAATGTCGTCTAGTATAGTTAAGGATGTTAATATGAATTCAGATACCCTAATCAAGAACGCGCAAGACGAGCTTTCCCTGCTCTCACGACTGGTCGTAGATCGGGCGACTATGCGCGAAGGCAATGGAAAACTGACGCTGTTAATTGATGAGGAGGGGGCGCGGTTACTGACGATGGAGCGGGTGCGCCAAGAAATTGAGTGCGCCGTAAAGAAAGCGTATGGGCTGGAGGTTGCCTATGAGCGGGCTTCGTAATTCCCGCCAGGCCCGACAGCTAGTTAGGCGTCTTGAGCGTGACTGTGATCTAAAGTGGCCAGGCGGCGCTGACAACGCGGCTTTGCTTCATGACCGCTCTGCGAGTCGCTGGGAACTCCATACGCTTGAAGGCCCTTCGTTACCTGTCATCTCTGGCCCTACCCCCCTTACCCACCTGCTGCGTGATGGATTCGTCCTGATCCGCTGGCCGGATGACAGCATCGAGCTTTTCCACGTTGAATCGGCAGAATCACAACTGAGCCACCGGCTGCAAGAAAACGCGGAGGTGGCCGCAGCCGGGAGTTAAAACCCATGACAAGCAAGACCACCTTTCGAGTCAGTCACCGCGCCCTGTTGGGCCATTGGTTGCTCGTACCCTTGGGGGCAGCGCTGCACTTTGCGCCTCATGCCCCCTTCACCCTCGCTGGTGCCAATGCTCCAGACGCCCTGACGAACATCCTTTCCTGGGCAGGGATGGGGTTAGCCGCTTGGGGATTGCTGAACGTCGCCTATCAGCGTCTTGCCCACGAGTACGCGATAGGCCCCGATCGCGTTATAGAGCGGCACGGCATCATCGCTAGGCGTGTTACACCCCTGTTTATTGACCACATTCGTTCTACCGAAGTGAACCAGACGATTATGGGGCGCTTACTGGGATACGGGACCGTGGAAATGTCGGCGGCAGGCACTGGTACCAGCGAAGCTCGCTTCGATCGTGTGGCCAACCCGATGGAAGTCATGGCTTCAATCGACAATCACCTTAAAAGCCGCATGGCAGGCTCTGGAGAGGAGTAGCAAGCTTATGGACTCACAAGTTTCCGCCCTAGCTGATGTGTTGATTCCAGGGCAAGCTATTGTGTCTACCGATTGCCATCAGTCGCAGGAGCTGCTGCCCCACCGGCAGTTGCTCACGCAGGTATTCCTGAAGGCGATTGACGACCTGAAGAGTAGCAACCTCAAGCACCAGTTTTCAGCAGCAGAGTTTCTTACTGGCCCTGTTGCTGAAGAGTATGTAGGCCACCTCGGGCTGCCTGAGTGGACACCCAAGCTGGCGCTATTGATCCATGCTCAATGTGAGCTTCGTACTTGCCTTGAGATACCTGAGCAGCTGGAGACAACCCTTAGCCAGTATGCACCGCCCGGAGAAGGTGAGCGCCGCACCTCTTTGTGATTTTCCCTGGGCCTCAATAGCTCCCTCCATCACCTTGAAGCCGCAGCGAGTTGTCTGGCTCCTGGCGGGCGACTTGTGGCTATCCTCCCCGGCAGCATGCGCGGCAAGGATTTACTGCCAGGCCGGGAGATGGAATGGACTGCTAGCTATCAGGGCGAGTTCGCCGGGACTGGCGTTAACGTGACCATCCTGGTGGCCGATAAGCCCGACCAGTAAGAAGTAAGCTGGCGCGGTCCATGCGATCGCGCCAGCTTTAGTGTTTGAGTTAGCATCCCGAAAACACATCCTAACGGAAAGGCAATGGATCAAGTACGCGACGAGGCTTACCGCCTGTCACATGAGCTTCACCTAAAGCAGGGCCGCTATCAGCCCTCTCCCTATCGTCCTTGGTCCTCTGAGGATATGGCGTGGCTCGCTGGCGCTGATGATGCCTCGGGGGACTACCCGGCAGCCGTTGATGGGCAAAGCAGCCCTTCGTCTTCACCTCACACGAAAGAAACCCAGCTCACTCTGTTCTGATCTCGCCCCAATAGTCGTTTTCATCTCCCCCTAAGCCTTGGCCTGCGCCAGCAAAGCAACTCGCGCAAAAAAAATTCTCATCTCCTCCGGTTAAGTGTCAGTGGCTGCCCTATCTACCTGCGAGGCCCACCAAGGGCACCTATGAGAGAGCACCGCTGGGAGGCGGAATGGAGATGATGGCGATGCGAGGCAGCACGCTTATTGGCGTAGCTATATTAGTTTGGGTCGCATGGATTGTTCTGGCGACCGATTCATCAGAACGTATTGAGCGTACCTGTCAGCCGGTTCTGTGGTTCGGCAATGTGGCAACCTCTCTCACGCAGCTGACCTTTCCTAAGCAGCAGGAGACGGTTCACGAGACGTTTGAATCAGCCGACTACGCTTGTCGCTTTACCGTGTGGCGCTTGCTGCACGAGGACGCCTGGATCGAAACCCACAAAGGGAACGAATCTAGCGATGAGTCCGGGGAGCGCGAGCAATGATCTCCCCCACCCGCTTGCTAAACCCTATCCGTAAAATTCTCGGTGTCACCGTGACCACCTTGGGGCTCGCTGCTGGCGCGTATGCCGCAAATGATCAACCTGTGGCGCTGGTTGAGTTTGCCAGCTTCGATTGCCCGCACTGCCAGGCCATGGAGCAACACCACCCTTCCATTCAGGCAGCCGTCGAAGCGGCAGGCCTGGAGTACCGCTACGCCCCCCTGCCTTCCCATACCGGCCTTGAGCGAGCATGGAGAGAGCGCGCTTTCTACGCATCACGCTCCATTCCTGGGGTCGCCAATGAGGTACGTAAGGCTTTTCTCGCTGCTGGCGAAACAGGCGTCCCCCTCAAGGACTATGACGATGTGCTGGCGCATCTCCAGCTGTATGTGCCCCAAGTTCGATGGAACGAGTTTGCGGACGATCATATAAGCGATCCCAGCTCTGTCGAAGCGATTGAGCGAGCAGCGAGGCTTGCCGGTCGGGCGGGTCTTCGCGAGTACCCCGCCTTTGTCGCTGTGTCTCTCTCTGACGTGAAGCTATTAAGCCTGTCGGGAGACGTTTCCGAGAAGGCAGAGGCCGTAATTAAGTACCTGGAGAACCTTTAATGACCCCGCGAAACCCTGTCCTTGCTGTCGCGCTGACAGCCGTTCTTGCTGGCTGCGCAGTTCACCCCCCGGCGCAAGAGCACGCACGTACCACGACGCTTCCTGATTCGTACAACACGATGACGAGCCGCTTTGTGGTGATCCCGGCCTATGAGCTTCAAGGGGTCAACGCGACCCGTACCACCAACTGGTTTTACGGCGCGGGCCAGGGGCTTGATCGGTACGCTTCAGGAGGCACCGCCTACGACGAGGCGTATTGGCAGCAGCGCTATGCCTCGATGCCGAATGACTACAAGGACGCCATGAATACGGTGCCTCTGGCGCGCTTCCACTTCGAGTTCGACTCCACAAAGCTGACGCCTGCATCGCAGCGTGAAATGTATTCCTTCTTGGAAGGGGAAGACTTGGCCGGCCGAATCCTCGTAGTTGGTTACACCGACCACATCGGCACCGAGTCGTACAACATCCCACTTTCGCAGCGTCGTGCTGACGCTATCGCAGGACAGCTCCATATGGCTTGGCCAAATGCCCAGTTCCTGACGGAAGGGCATGGCATTTATCCCAAGTTGGTTGACGACACGACTGATGAGGCGCGGGCGGCAAACCGTCGTGCCGAGATTTTTTTCCTGGAGGCAGAACAATGAACGTTTTTATCGCCCACGCCCAAATTCTACGAAAAGAGGAGCCGAAGGAGCGCGGTCGCTCAGGCCTGATGGTGCTCAAGGTTGGTAAGAGCAAGAGAAGCACAGAAGCGCTGATTCAATCAGTGAATCAGATAATTGTCCGCATCCCGAGTCATCTGTCTGATCGCGCAGCCAAGCTTGAAGTTGATTCCTACATCGAGATATTCGGCCATGTGGGTGGCATCGTGCGTCGTGCCCACCACACAGGCGAGCAGCACCTTAGCGCTGAACTGGTGGCCAACAACATCCAGCCGGCTGCGCCGATGATTGAGGGCAACATCGAGAAGCACCTCTTCAATCGCTTTATTGCGATTGGCTTGCTAAGGGGAGTGAAAACCCCCGAAAAGGATGGCCCCCCCTCCACAGCTTACCTTCAGATTGGCCCTGACCGGCCTGACCTGGGCCGCTCATTTCAGCATACAGGCGTGGTGGCCATGGCCTCCTATGGGCGTGTTGTAGACCGTCTTGTCGAGTACGAAGCAGGCACCGCCTTACATGTCGAGGGGCGAGTTACCGGGTTGTTGCGGAAGATCCCCAAGCCAGGTGCAGAAGGCGGCTTTGAGGAGAGTCTTGAGGTCGGCTTGGTGATGGATCGCGTCAGTCCAACTGCCATGGTCGCTGAACGCATGATGACGCCGTTTGATGTGGCCAAGCCTGAAGCTAAGAACGCCCCAGAGGAGTCTAGCAACGATGCTGGCGCTGGGGATGAGGAAGTATCTGCCGTGGCCGAAGAAAAACGCTAGGAGGTGGTCAGTGTTTGCCCTACCTGATTGTGTCCCTGAAATCGCTGATTACTACCAAGTACCCATCGAGATTGTCGCGGCAGTACGTCTTCAAGAGAGCGGCAGCCGAGGGCAATTAGTGGGTCGCATAGGTCCGAACAAGAATGGCACTTACGACCTAGGCGCTATGCAAATCAATACATGGTGGCTCGACCAGGAAACCAACCGGAATTACCTCCAGCAATGGGGAATTACCGAGCGTGAGTTGCTGGAAAATGAGTGTACGAATTTCGCTGTAGGGACGTGGATTCTCTACGACAACATCACGCGCTACGGCGAATGGGAGGCGGCATTGGCCGCTTACAACGCTGGGTCGCCGAATAGTCCGGCAGGCCAGCAATACGCAAACGAAGTCCTCGCGACACTAGGAGATCAGTACCAATGAAAGCTTACACCAAGACCCCTGAAGCTCAAGCCGACACCAAGCTAGGATTATTCGCTGGCCTTCATAAGCGCGTGTCAGCAGTTAAAACACGAGCATCAGAGAAGTATCTTGTCGGGTGTGGAACCCTCTTCCTTTCCCTACCGACATGGGCTCAGGACCAAGATTTCGGTACCTTTCGTGAAAAAATCGAAGAACTGGCAGGTGGTGACTTTGCCATCGGTATCTCGGTGCTTGCCCTAATTATGGGTTGTCTCTTCGGCCTCGCTAAGCAGTCCGTAGCGCCTGCTTTCCTAGGGCTGGGCATTGCGGGCGCATTCGCTGTAGGCCCCTACCTAATCATTCAGATTTTTGAATGGTTCGCTTAAACAACTAGGCGTAGAGGAAACGGATCATGTCACAAGATGCATACCGAATTCCGCAAGACGTTGATGCGCCTATTCCAATCTTTATGTGGGAAATCACCGAGGTGATCGTAGCCATTATGGTGATTGGTGTAGGCCTAATAATGCGGCTCTTCATCCCGAGCATTTTCGTAGCCATTTTTCTCATGATGATGGCTAAGAGGATGCGTGCTGGTCAAAAGCGGGGACAGGTGCAGCACGTTTTGTGGCGGATGGGGCTGAAGCTTGATTCGCTCCTCGGTAAATACGCCCCTCCGCCAATGCGATTGGAGTACATGCGCTGATGAAATACCTCAATGCATTGCGAAATCAGTGGATTGCTGCCAGGGGCTGGATGTTCTGCACCTTGCTCCTGACGGGGCTGCTGATCTATGTCTTGCAGAGCTATGTCCAGCTAAGTGCCAATATGCCAACCCGGCTGGTTCCCTACAACCTCCATCTCATGGATGGGCCGGTGGAGGTGGGAGCCAGTGCTGACTATACCGATGCGAGTTACCTCACCGAGATAGCGATCGCGGATGCTCAGTTACATAGCAACTGGACTCCTCGGAACGTGCAGAAGCAATACGCTCGGTTCCAAAACCGGATGACGCCGGCCCTCTACGCCAAGGTCGGCAACGATCTACAAGCCCGAATTCCAGACTTGGAGAAATCCGAGCGTACCCAAGCATTGTTCGTTGAAGGGACGGAAGCCTTAGACGGCACAGTGCGGGTTTATGGGCGCTTGCGGGCTTGGCATGGCACCGAACAGATTGAAGACGAACCGATTGCTTACCGTGTCCGCTATTCCTTCAGCGGTGGCGTTCCGTATGTCGCTGGTTTCTCTTTGGAGGACGAATGAAAAAGCCCATGATGCAGGGGCTGGCAATGGTGGCGGCGCTAGCCGTCGCCACGTTTGCTGGCGCCAGCGATGATGTCCAGAAGGTGGTTGTATCCACCGATGCTTATAACCGGCTGGTATTCCCAGAGCCGTACTCAACGATTGTTATCCCACCCGAGGCCGAGTTGCGCGACAACCCGGTGCCCACTGATGGCAAACGTGGTCTCCTAATTCGGCCCTCAGACGAAGCCGAGCCGTTCTCAATCTTCATTCAGTTGCGAAGCGGCGAGGCTTTCACGGTGAAGCTAGAGCCGGAAAGCGGCATCGATGCCCAGGTGTTCCGGTATCGAAACGCCCCTGATCTATCTGCAGAGCCCGAAAAGGAAAGCCGGCCCAAGGATCGCTGGATTGCTGACACTATCCTGTCTGCTTTTCAAGGGTCTCGCCCTAGCGGGTTTGAGCCGGCTGGTGCCCCGCCTAGTGCCCGATTGGAAATGCCTAATGGCGGCACGCTCATGCTCACAGCGGAAACCCAGTACCGTGGTTCAGGCCATGTCGTAAATATCTACCGGCTGTCCTCTGATTCGTCCGTTGAGGTCGAGCCACGTGACTTCTACCGCGATGGCGTCGTTGCTGTTTCCCTGGAAGGGGACACAGTAAGTGAGCGTCATCAGCCCCGAATGATCGTCGTGGAGGTTGATCGTGGCTGAAGATAAGAACAACCAGCAACCGAAAGGATCGGGCCAGGACAAGCCTTCTAGGGTGGCCCAGGCCCGAGCTAGGTCAAAGGTAGTCTCTCAGAGCCTGTTGGAGCGAGCGCAGCACCGGAAGTGGCTTCTATATGGTGGTGGGGTCTGTCTAGTCATCTGGCTTGTGGCAACTAACGCTATTAGCTCCCGAGACAGCAGTAGCAACAAAGCGCCCCCTCCCCCGGAATTTATGGACACTACGCCGGACACACGGCATGGCG
The DNA here is from genome assembly GCF_052379125.1 of Halomonas sp. AOP13-D3-9. NCBI lineage: Bacteria > Pseudomonadati > Pseudomonadota > Gammaproteobacteria > Oceanospirillales > Halomonadaceae > Halomonas > Halomonas sp. AOP13-D3-9. The sequence goes on from NZ_JBQSYH010000027.1 coordinate 29,848, forward strand.
AGGAAGTCACTATTTCCCGACTGCAGCAACAGTTGAGGGAAGCTCATGAGGAATTGGCAGACCAGCGCCATAACCAAGAGCAGAGGGATGAACGGCTTCAGGAGCAGCTCGAAGAAATGCAGGCTGGCATGGAATCTGAACGCGAAGAAACGCGGGAAACCATGGAGGCGCTGCGAACACGCCTAGCTGATATTTCTAGCGGTTCTGATAGCTCCAGCGAAGTTCGCATTGGCACATCTTCAAACAGAAGTGCTGACGCCAACCGCTCCCCGTCAGACTATCTCCGCCCCCCCCGAGGTGACGACGCTGGCGTGGTACCCCCTCCCCCGGTAGCGCGTCGTGATGGTGACTCTGGCCGTGCCGGTTTACCCCCGAGGCAACAATCGTCTACACAGGGCGGCGTCATTCCTTCACAGCTTCCACAGCTCCAAAAGGAAGAAGGACCGGCTGACCCGATCGTGCTCAATGGCTCAAGTGGTGAGTCCAGCGCTCGGATCTTACGTAATGAAGAAGCCCAGCAGGATGACGACGAAGAGAATCTGGGCCCACCTAAAGCTGGATTCCTCCCCATGGGGTCGTTCTCAGAGGTGGCAATGCTGACTGGAGCTGACTTTGGCGCTGCCGAGCGTACCCGTAACAACCCTCAGCCGGTGCTATTCCGCATTCAGAACGATGCTTTTCTGCCTGGCAGTGCGCGGTATCGCCTCGCTGACTGCTTTGGCATGGGCGGTGGTTACGGAGATTTGTCGAGCGAGCGTGCGCATATCAACGTCTCTCGTATTTCCTGTGTCGATACGCGGACTGGAATGATGCTTGAGTCGCCGATCAATGGCTACATCGTCGACTCGGATGGCCGTCTGGGGCTTCGCGGCAAAGTTGAACGTCGTGCTGGCGCCCTGCTAGGTAAGGCCATGCTTGCTGGCTTCGCAGAAGGCGCCAGCAGTATCGCTTCAACAGCAGCTCAAGGTGCTGAATCGGCTGTCACTGGCAGTGGAGTTGTCACCACCATCGACCCGAATAGTGTCGCCGAGGTTGGCATGTACGGCGGCGCTGGCCGGGCCATGGAGATCCTGGCAGAGCGTTACATCGAAGAGGCTGAATCAATGTTCCCGGTGATCGAGGTTCCATCAGGGCGCCGCGGCACTGTTGTAATTCAGGAAGGCCAGAAGCTCGAATGGGAAGCCTACGAGCTGGCCGACAAGATGCCGAGCGAGGGCTAATACTATGAGCTTGAAGTTGATGATTCCCTTGACCGCGCTGCTGTTCCTCGGCGGCTGTGCCACTGTCCAGCATGATTGTGAGCTTGGAAGCGAGTGTGTCGGTACAGGTGATGTTTATGAAGCTGCGGTGGCAAATAGTGGTTCCTCTGAAACTGTCATGGAGGGCCGCAAGGATGGCTCAGAAGCTGAAGAAGAAAAGATCGAGCAATGGCGACCCTACAGCGGGGGAGGCTTAACCGATATGCCTGTCTACCAGCCAGGCAAACCGGTGCGTATCTGGGTTGCTCCATGGCGCGGTGGTGACGGCATTCTACGATCAGGCGAGTACCTGTATGTGACTCTGCCCGATGAGTGGAGTTATGGCCAGCTGCGTGACGATGGCATTGGGGCAGGCATGATCGGCCCTTCTCCGGGCGTTCAACACATCGCGCCTAGAGGGCAAGAAGACAGCGTGAACCCTTATCGCATTCAGCCGCAAATGCAGATCGTCCCGGAGAATTGATATGAAAATAACCGCGATGACTCGCCTGCGGCACCAAGTTCGCCGCATGATCCAGCAGGGCGCCCCCGATTATGGTGATCGCGCCCTCCCCCTCCAGGCAGCCGAGGCGCTGACTGAACGGGACGATCCAGCGAGCCTGCTCCCTTACATCGACTATGAAGATAACTACTGTGTCAGGGATGATGGTAAACACCCGCAGCTTGGCTTCGGCGTCCAGTTTGCACCATTGATGGTGGCTGGCAAGGACATCGAGGAGCAAATCGAGTCGTTGATCACGCGAGCGCCAGCTGACACCGTTATCCAGTTTGTCGCCCATAGCTCACCGGCCATTGAAGACCGAATTAATACGTGGCAGACACGGCGGCTACGTTACTGCAAAGACCCCATGCTCCAGGAGCTGGTAGAGCGCCGTAGCAAGCACATGCTTGACGCTGCGGCCAGTAACAAGAGCTTGCTGCCGAATGAGCGACTTTATCCAAGGGAGGTGCATTACTTCGCCTTTTTTACCATGACATTTGGCGGCGACCCAGAGCACGCTGAAGAGATCCGCTCATGGCGACACATGTGCGATGAATTCCGGCAGTCGGTGATGGGGACGTTCAGCTCTATGGGCCTGTCCCCTGCCCTTATGAACGAGTTGGGTACCCGGCGTGTACTGCGCCGCATAGCCAACCCACAAATGGTGCCGGGTGAGCTTCAACGTCTGGAGGAGGAAGGTGGGCACTTCGTCGACTCCATCTTCGATAAGCGCACTCGTGTTCGCGTGAAGTCCTCGGGGTCGATCCAGTTTAGCGACACTGATCGGGAGGTAGATGTTGTTCCTTTGACCATCGACACCTACCCGGACTACCTGCGTCTTTACATGACCGGCGACATGCTTGGGGAATTGAAGTCAGCGACCGATCGCATTGCGCCAGCCTACTGGATGTATACCACGATCTATAAGCCGAACACCGAAAAGGCACGCGATGACATCACCATGCGCATGGGCATGATCTCAAAGCAGTGTATGAGTGATTCGGAGTGGTACAAGGGGATGATGCCCCACCTCTTCACACGGCGTAGAGATACCCAGCAGTTGCTCAACGATACTCGCTCAAACTACTGCCCGGTGCGAATGTGGTCGGGGATCAACATCATCACCGAGCCCGAGCGTGCAGCATCTGATGCGGACTATGTTTCCTCCCTATGGCGGAAAGCAGGCTTCAGAGCCTCGCGTGAGCGCTATATCTCATTGCCTATCTGGTTATCGTCCTTGCCGTGGGGCTATAACCCCCGCATGGATAAGCCCACTTCAGGCCTTCAGCGGGCACAGATGGTATCCAGCCTGAACGGCGCCTGCGCCTCGATCTGTCAGGGAGACTGGGGCGGTAACGGGCCGGTGGTGCGCAAAGACCCTCAGGGCAACCCTTATCTCTACGCAAATGGGCTGTTGCTGGTCTCTCGCCGCGGGCAAATGTCGTGCATTGACATCTTCGACTCGGCCACCTCGTACAATTTCTCGGTGATCGCGACCTCTGGTGCGGGTAAGTCATTCCTTGCCAACGAGTTCGTTACCGACATGCGTTGTCGCGATGGTGTGGTCCGAATCATTGACGTGGGGGGCTCCTACAAGGAGCTGTGTGAGCTGCTAGGCGGCCAGGAATTGCGGTTCGATCCGAATCATCCCGTCTCGCTTAACCCGTTCTGGGGTATCAAGGGCAAGCAGCGTTATGAAGATGACGAGGGTGGCAGCGAGATCGCCGAAATGATCCCGGTGCTGAAGGATGCCATTTCTCAGATGGCATTCCCGCTGGGTGAGCCCGACAACTACGAATACCAATTGATCGAAAAAGGCATACTCGAGGCGCACGATAAACACGGCGAGGTCATGGAAACCAAGCATGTCTATCAGTGGCTTGAATCCCGGGCAGACAGCGATCCGGTGGCCAAGAGCATTGCGTTGCAGCTGGAGCCGTATGCGGTGGGTCGCCATGCTGAATGGTTTAATGGTGAGCCCCAGTTGGACCTCTCCAATGAGTTCACTATCCTCGAGCTGGAGGAGCTAAACGTTGACCGTGAGCTGCGCAACGTGGTCATGACCCTCCTGATGGCGCGTACAACGCGGGACATGTATCTGCGCCCACGTAACATCCCGAAAATGATGCTGATCGATGAGGCATGGGATCTGCTCGCGGACCCCAAAAGCGGGAAGTTTATCGAAACGGCATTCCGGCGCATCCGTAAGTATTACGGCAGTGCCGGTTTCATTACCCAGGGCTTCAAGGATACCGACCTTTCGCCGGCCGCTCAGGCTGCCTTCGACAATGCGCCTTGGACGTTTGTGCTCAAGCAGTCGGGGCCCTCGCTCGACTACGCACAGAAAAACGGAAAGCTGGGTGGCGAAGACGAATTCTTATTCGACATGCTGCGCGGTGTGAAGCCCGGTGCCGGATATTCGGAGGTCTTCGTCAAGCACGAGAGCGGCGGTGGTCTTTTCCGCTTCGTTGTCGATCCTTACTCCTACTTCCTATACTCGACCAATCCCAAGGACCAGGCGCGCTTGATGAAGCTCACTTCAGCGGGCTACAGCACGCAGGAGGCCATCCGCATGCTGGCCGAGGGGCAAGGGTAGGCTTGGCTTATGCTGGCGCTTCTGTCTGCTTTGTCGGCCTGTTTCGCTGGGGCGCTTGGTTATACTGTGATGGTGGTATTGCCGGTGGTGGTCTTCGTTGGCTTACCCCTGGAGTTCATGCGTCCCCCTGGTGAGCTTATGGCAGTCACTTGGCTGGCCAAAGCCACCTTCCTAGCTGGTGGGGGCCTAACTGCCCTCGCCTGGCTAGGGCTTAGGCTGGCGCCAGCCAGTTTTCGGATCGGCCGGCTATTCCCAGGGGCTCGTGAGATTGCCGATCGTGTCTGGGTTTACGAGACGCCTGCCCTTCAGGCCTATGCTATGCCGAGCCCTACGGGTGGCGTTGTAATCGTATCCCGGGGCGCCCTCAATCTGCCTCCTGATGAGCTTGAGTGGCTGCTGGCGCACGAGAGGTCACACCTTCGCCGCGGCGATGCGTCTGCGAGCCTTTGCTGGTGGACGCAGCACAGCATTTTGCGGGTGGCTCTTTGGCTGTCGCGGTTGATCTATACAGTTCTGCGTCCCATCCCCCTGATTGGCCTGTTGAGCGGCTTGTACTTCTCTGTGGCGAGCCTGGGGCTCCGCTTGGCATTAGGGCTTTTCAAAGTTATGGATCGCCACTTAGGGCGTCTCATGGAATATCGTGCCGATCGTGACGCAGCGCGTGTTGCCTCGCCAATTGCTGGCTGCCGGCTTCTCAGTAGGCTCTCTACGGGGCTCGAACCGAGTTGGGGGCTTTTCTCGACACATCCGCCGACCTATCGGCGTATCAAGCGCCTGGAGCGTATGACATGAGCTTGATGGGTTACCGCTCGACACTGCTTAGATCCGTTATTGCTTTGACCTTGTTCTACAGCCTCACTGCGATTGCTGTGTTTTATTCTATGGGGCCGGAAACGCTTCAGGAGTGGTTAGCTGGCGCCGGCTTTTGGGTTGAGGGTGACGATGAGATAACCCCCCCGAACGCGGCTTCAGCGGCCACAGAGGTCGTCCTGGCAAGGTCGCGTGTAGTCTGGCCATGGTTAGTCGGTGGAATGGCTGCAGGTACTGTGATCGTTCTACTAATGGTGGGAGTGGGATTAATAACACGTCGACGGCGTGCTAAATCACGCGGTGATTTCCGGGGCATGGATCTCTCAATCACTTATATGCCCAGTCCTGATCCGATTAGCTACAAGCCTGTGAAAGCAGAGCTGGCGGGTAACGTTCCGGCACACCACATGCCGTTAATTAATCAGCTCCTCGGTTACCTCCAGGCGCACCCTGATGCTTATTGCGGAGACGGACACAACACAACGCTGCTCGAGCATCATCTCGGGGTGATTGATGAGGCCTTCGAGTATGAAGGTGCCGACTCACTTCTCCCTCTTGCTGCGGCCGCTCACGATATTGGCAAAACTGTTTCGCATGCGAAACAGGACGGACAGTGGGTGCGCCTTTCCTACCACGATAAACAGAGCGGTCGCTTGTTGGCGAAATTTCCCGCTTGGTGGGCGCTTCCTGAAGATGAACGATCTATCCTTTTACTGGCAGTCAAATATGAGCATTCACCTAACTTGATGCCAGTGACATTCCCAGGGCTTTGCAGTAATGGGATGCGCCGCGCTGTCACCCTCCTCCAGCAGTTGCGAGAAATAGATGGCCTAGCGACACGAGGCGAGAAGCGCAAGGTGCTTGAGACTCTGGATGTTCAAGAGCTTGCGATCGATACATTTTTGCGAGTGGTTCCCCAAGTACCCTATCAGGTGAAAGGCTTGGCGAAGCGTGTCAAAGCAGCTGGCTTCCGCGTTGGTGAGCGTCTTTACCTGTCAGAACATCATGTTCGGGAGACAGCCCTTTCCAAGCTAGATGATGACGTTGCCGCGGCCTTTGGTGGTGACTTTCGAGCCCGAGGTAAGTCGGGGGAGTTTACACAGGTGCTGTTGGGAGCATTGGCCGATCGCGGCTGGCTCATCACTGAAATCGAGGGCTTGCCAGAGGGGAGCGAAACGGCGAAGACCTGGACGTTGCCATCTGACCAAGCGTTATGGCGGGTACGTTCCGGCATAATCGAGTTCAGGGGTATGATCGCGGTAGAGCTGCCAGCGGAACACCAAGGCCTATACCCACGAGAAACCGCTTATGAAGTGACCGTCCTTGGCCCCCAGGGCAAGCACAGTGGTAATGCTGGCGTTGCACCAACAAAAGATAGTGGTAAGCGGGAAGAGCGCATGACCAAGCCTAAAGGTATTCCAGCGTCCGATGTATGTGATGTCAGCCTATTTGCTACGGCGCCAGCTGTAGCAGCACCGAAACCCGGGGGGAATGCTGCACAGAAGGCAGAGCAGCAATCCGACTCAAGCGGTGGGAATGCTGCACAGAAGGCAGAGCAGCAGTCTGGCTCAAGCGGTGGGAATGCTGCACAGGAGAGCGCAGAGGCAGCAAACAACGCCTCCAAGTCCAGCAAAAAATCAGTCAACAAGACTGACATGGCCGGTGCGTGGCTATTGGATGACCCCGCGCCAGCAGGTGGGGATGCTGCACAGGAAGAGGCGCGCCAGTACAGCCCGGGCGGTGGGGATGTTGCACAGAAGGACAATCACGCTCAGAAACCGCAGGCCCTAGCCAAGGCCGATTCAGACGAGCAGACAGATGGTGCTGGCGCCTGGCTGTTGGAAGATGCCCATGACGGCGGTGGGAATGTTGCACGGGACGAGCAGCATGGAAAGAATGACGCCACTTCAGACAAGCCCTACGGAGGCAGCGAAGGCGATTCAGAGGGAGCCTGGCTCTTGGATGATGGCGCTGACCTAGCCGGTGGGAACATTGCACGGGTTGAGCCCCAGGAACCAATCCCGCACAAGGCAGACGGTGGGAATGTTGCACCGATTGTGGAGCAATCCGAATACACGGGCGTATCTGAAGATGGGGGGCAAGTGGCGACAGCCTCAGGCGCAGATAACCATAGTAAAGTTTCGGCTGAGCTGGATGACTGGAGTCCAGAAGTCGAAGACGCACCGAATGATGCTCATATTATCCCTGGCCAGGGGGAGACGGAGCAGGCCGCAGTTGAGCATAAGCCACCAGTAACGCAGCCGGCCGCCGAAGATGGCTCCTGGCTATTAAGTGAAGAGCCGAATAACTCACCTCAACCCGCAGGCCCTGTTGAGGGTAAATCCCAGGGTAGCCCTCAAGCAGCTCCCGCTGATAAGGCTGAAACGGCTACAAGCGTTTCTGAGCAGCTGGAAGCGGCCGCGTCTGGCCAGGATGATGCAGAACCGTCATCACCCATTCAGCGACGACTGAAGAAGCGTGGAGGAGCCGCTGGTCGCCAAGCACGACAGGCCTCGAACAATGTCGCGCCAGCAGATCAAGGTAAACAGGCAGGCCAGGCGAAAACGAGCAAAGGTTCTGGAAAGCCTGGCGGAGCTAAGGCGGAAGTAAGCGGGGTGCCCAAGCTGTTCAGCTAAACAGGCATCACCTTATCAGGATGGAAGGCTGCCTATCGACAAAGCCTCCAACCCGTAACTGAGGTTACTTTTTCAGTCACACCGCCCCCTACCTCTCCTTGAGACCTGACATACCGGGAATGAGGAGAGAGGAATGAAAAACCATGATGAAGTGCTGATCGTTCGCGGCGATGCTGAGCTTCGTTGCTACTGGCGAGCGATGGAGGGTCAGCCTTTTGCAGATGTTGACCCTGCGGACTTTGGGATTGAGCGGCGAAAAGCGAAGGTAACGTTCCTTTCGCGGGACTGGCCCTACGCTGCCTCAGTCAGGCTATCAATCGATGGTAAGCGGCGAACCTACCCTGTAAGACATGGGCTATACGGTCTTGTGGTTCGTCCAGATCGTTGACTTCACGCCTCCTTCAGCTCTGCTGTGGGAGGTTTCTCATGCTTTTTTAAAAATCGGTATCAATTGGATTCTTTGGGTCGCGCCTCGTCCACGTTAGTGATGGCCTATTCTTAAACTCATCAGGTTTTATCTTTTTCCCAGCTTTCCAACTGGAAGCCTTTCGCCCATCTTTAACGATAAAAAATAGAAGTAATGAGCCAATACATACGAACAATAATTCTTTCATTTTATCTACCCAAAACGTCTAGCTAGTGCCATTAATCGACCCAGCGGTCGTTAAGCGGTTTATGCTCGGGATTGGCCTTGTCAATGGCAGCGCCAATAGCAGCATAAGCGTGCTGGTACTTGGTGTAAGTCTTGCCACTTGAGTAGTAAAGGTTAAAGTCCAGTTCGCTGCGCACAACAGCTAGAAGCGTCTCTGGCTCACCGTCGCGTGTTATGACATCGATCGCGTCTGTGACTGATTCGTCCTCGATTCTTGACGCTATTACATTTGCGAACATTTCTGCGTCGTGCCTGATTTTGCTCATTGAATGGCTTTTCCTTTAACTCTTAGCTTGCTCGGCCTGTTGCGTAATCACATCGATCCATAACGCCAGATCCTTAGCAGCGGCTGCCTCATCAGCTACGCGCTTCTTATAGCCGTTCTTGGAGCCACGCTTGTCTTCGGGAGTTTCTAGAGCTTTATAGTAGGCCTCACGGAAGCGCTTTACTAAACGCTGGGCATCCCGATCCAGAACTATAGTGAGCCTATCTGGCGGTTCAACGCTGCTGGTCATTAGATTTCCTATAACTTATTCATTTAATTAACATACCCAGCCATTGCTTACCCTGGCGCTGCCAAACCAGCAATATTATTCCTGCGGCAATATTCAGCGTAGCGAAAACCACATTAGCTCATTTAGCAATGCATCGGGCGACTTAACAGAAAGAAACAGTCCGAAAGCAATGGCTAAGGCACCTACTTTTAATGTTGCGACCTTGGGTACACGATCTACCATAAATCTGCTTTACCTATTGCTCAATAATCTAAAGCGTGGCGCTGCATCAATACAGACGTAGCGGAGCGTTGAGGCTCAACAATATAGTCAAGCAAATGTTCGGCTTCTTCGTCCGCTACTTCGTTATACGCTTCTGCGGGGGTAATACCGTATTGAAAGGCAATAGATTCGAGTATTGCCTGCTTAGTTGCAGCATCAACGACTGACAAAAATTTTGAGTTGAGGTTAGACATTGAGTATTCCGCGTTGGTTGCTTTCGGGGGCAGCCCCAGGCGAGCCGCTAGAGAAGGCCCTGTAAGGGGCTTTTACTTTAACTTTTCATTGCTTTATCTAGCGTGTAGCCGAGTCCAGCTAATACTGCCCCAAAAACCAAAAGGCCCACACCGACATAGCCGCCATAACCGAATAGAGTCGCTAAATTAAACGGCTCTTTAAAAACATCATTTTCTGACGTACCTATAACACTGAGTGCTCCAAAAACCATTAGGTAGAAAATGGCGAAGCAGACAAATAGTTTCCCCATTACTTTAGGTGGGTTTTCCCACATGGCTTCTCGCAAACTCTCGGCTTTTTTTGTTAAAGCGCTAATAATTAGAAGAGCAACAAAAAGCCCAAATACTAAGGCAATAATGCCAAAGAAAATCACTAAAATTGTGTTCATACGTAACACCTGCTTTTTCTTGATCAGTTTTGGGCTTTCTGTGACCGATTAAGCGCGCAGCTTCTAACATGGGGATGCTGATCGTTCAGCAGGGCATCGCGTGCCCCCTGGTCGCAAATGCTCCAATGTTCCATTGCCACGGTGAAGCGCCCAAGCCGGTCCAATTCAGGAAGGTCATTAACCTTGATAGAGCCAGTGCTTGCCACTGCTTGCACTACCGCCGCACGTTTCGCGTAGACGGCTTCCCAATCTTTGTGATCACTAGCATTTGCAGCCATCGTTTCAAGCATATTCATCGCCGTGGATTCCTACTTTTATTCAAAGAGTGTTTGAACACGCGCTAATACGTCTTCAATGATGTAATCAGGGACGGCCTCAACCTTGCGCGCTCCGCGTGCCTCCAGATCCAGGCTTCTGAGTTGATTAACTAGAACAACGCCTTGTGTCTTGGTGCCTGATCCAGTTAGCGGCACTGCAAAGCCCGCATGTCGCGCAAAATTGCCACCCTGGGTAATCGGTGCGATGACAACAGTACCAAACTGATTAAAGGCGGCAGGAGTTAAGACGAACGCAGGCCGAAAATCGCCCTGCTGCTCCCTTCCTTCGGTTGGGTTAAGATTCACTCGCACTATGTCACCGCGCTTAAACTTTGCTCGGCTCATTCCTCGCGCCCCACTGGCTTCATGTTATGCCAAGCAGAAAGCTCTTCCGGTTCTGGTGCATTGGGATCGCATTGATCCAACAGCTCTTGGAGCGAGTATTTCGGTTTTGACAGGATTGGTTTTAGGACAAACTTAGTAGTGCCCTGCTCAACCTCAAGCGAGTCGCCATCGCTTAAACCATATTTACGCAGTAGATCAACTGGCAGCCGCACCGCCGCGCTGTTGCCCCATTTCTGAATTTTGAGTTCCATGTTTTCTTCCTCAATCGTGTATCTACACTGTAGACACATCAATAAGAAATTGCAAGATTAGTAGATACATTGTTTCTACAATACCGTTTGAGTGTCACCCTGCCCCCTATCCCCTCATGAGACCTGCAATTCAGCAGGAATGAGAGGAGTAGGATCATGAACAAGAAGTTTCAGCAATGGGTCGCTACCGTGCGACGAAGGATGCAGGATGGCCAGCCTCTGATGGGGCCGGACAGCCTGCAGGCACTGACAGACGATGTACGAAAGCTTGGTCTTGGCGCCATGGGTGCCGGTGTACTGGGTTTCTTCGCGCCCACCGAGAAAATTACTTTTGGGGCATCAGTTGCCTTGTTTTTCGTAGGTGCTATCATTTGGGTAACAGGTATTGCGCTTCTCGCAAGATTCGAGCGCAACAGTGCAGAAAAGGATTGAATCTATGAGCCCTTTTGGATGGATAGTTACAGCTTTTGCAGTCTTTATGGCGGCCGTGAGTTTATTCACGTTCGTTCAAATTGAGCGCAGCAAGCACCATCACCATCAGAACGGCAGCAGCAGTTAGCTGAATTCTGGCGATTGTCATTCTCGTCAGTACAAGAGACATTGATCTCACATTCAACAAGCTCTTCCTTCGCGAAGAGCTTTTTTATTTCCGGTTACCTGAAGCTGCCGGATAGTTCAGCTAACCACTTCCTTGGCAAGGGAAAAGGCCACTGCCGCCACTGCTAAGCAGCCCCATGCCAGAGGGTTGGTAAGTAGGCGACATGCCGCATAGCGGTAAGGATGAGCTTCGATGCGGTCTATCGTGGTCTGGCGGTTTGCTGCCATTCGCTTGATCTTAGTTAGTTGCCCTTCCTGCTCTTCTAGCTGGCGCTGCTGTTCAACGAGCCAGTCACTCGCATTCATCTCTTGGATATTCAATCGCCAAGCACGCTCGGCTTCTTCAGTGGTCAGGTCGTTAGCCAGCATATGTTGAGAACGAGCGGTGATACTTGATTCGGTTTCACTAGGGACGAATTCAATGCCGAACTGTTCATAGAATCGATTGCGCCTTGGCACATTCATCCCGTCCCATGCGCCGGGCTTTTCGTCCTCCCAAGAGAGCTTTATTTGCATGACCTCTGCGGTTGGCCACTGTTTTGCCCACGCGACAATCTCTGTCATCAGGTAGGTGCCAATACGATTCCCAAGGAGCCCGCTTAAACGCATACGCACATCCCCGCCGCTGCGGCACTCCCCGTCAGTTAGCTTGACCCTTTCAGCGTTTCCAAAACCAGCCTGCGAGTAACAAGCTGCCCAGCAAAATTCATTGCTTCCATGTGGCCGCTGGCTATCGATACGCTTGACTCGAAGCGTCAGCCTAACGCTCTGGCCAATGGGTTGCTCTATGCGCTGGATCATCAAGATGGCGTCTGGGGAGTCACTGTTGGGGGTGTCTCGGTGGCGAACCTGGATAACACGCAGGTTCTCCCGCTGCGCTTCCTCTATTGTGCTGTCCTGGACTGTAGCGTTACCTACCATGGGCATCTCCTGAATTGGTTGTTTCGCATGCGAAACAGATGGATTGCTACAAATACCATATTTTCCAACGTCAGCAACGCCCCTATCTCTTCTTGAGACCTGCTTTGCAGGAATGTGAGAGAGAGAAGAGAGAGAATCCCAATGGAAACATTTGGCGAGCGTTTGGAAACGATCATCTACAGCCGTCGCGGCGGTAACTTCGGCGAATACCTAGGCGTTGAAGGTTCGAGTCGAAGGGTGCGAATGAGCAATCAGGTGTTTAAGGTTCGCTCATGCGTTGAAGTGGATGCTGACTGGATGTGGGAGGTTACGCACGAAGCAAGCGGCTTGTCTGAGCGCTCTAATGAGCGCTGGGGGCTATGCTTTGCTGCTGATCGCCTGGCTCGCGTTGTTAAACGTGAGGGCGCCTGGAAGTTGCCGATTTGGCCGGAAAGTACACCGATCCCAATGGCTGCATTATTGGCGTCACGCCAACAGGGGGCTACTACTCATGTTTGATGAAATTGACATGATCCATAGCTATTCCCGTGCGGATGCCATCGAAGATGGCAATTTGGTAGATGTCAGCGAAAGTGCTAAGCACGCTGCCGGCAACTTGATGGGCTTTAAGGTGCCTGTTGCCATGACTTCTGCAGCGTGGGAGGTGTTAGTGGCGTGGCATGACAGTGCAAACCCACAAGACGCGCTTATAGCAGAAAAGAAGCGGCTAGATGATGTATTGCTTGTCGCTCATGAAGCTGCTGCGAGAGAGCGCAACGAGAGCTGTATCAACTTCATTGTTGATGTGATGGAGCAAGAGGAATCTGGTCCAGTCGTTGTGCCCAAAGATGTCGTTATGATCATCGGGCCCGGGGATACTCCCGAGCCGGTCATAACGATCATTCTACCCGAGGAGGACTGACGCGATCGCGCAGTAACCACTCCTCATTCTAAGCCCCCAGTCAGCATTGTGCTGCCTGGGGGTTTTCTATGCCTAGCGCCTGGGTCATGCTTTGTTGGCTTTGGAGCAAACAACTCGGCAGCTTAGCCATTAAAGGATAAAAATGACGACACAGAGACCTTTGCCGCCCGTCCCAGAAGGCATTTCAGCGTATTTTTTTATGCGCATGTGTACAGATGCATTTTGCGAGGATGGAAGCGAGTGGTATGACTTCCAATCACTGGACAACTTGCCGCCGTATAGCTGCAAATACGAGCTGGACATAGACAATCCAATTTCGTTTCGCCGCCCACCTGGCACAGACGATTTCCATGTCATCGAGCTACCATTGCGCTCGGCACTCGAGACCATGGAAGAGGGAGATCAGTATTCATTGAACCCGGCAAGATGGAATAAGGTGGCGCGAGACCTCTCAGAGGGCTGGTGTTACCACCCCTGGATGTCCGCTGTGCCTGGTGGCCGCCCAACGCTGCAGGATGGGCGTCATCGCATCGTATCTATGATGAAGCTGCTGGGGATGGTTTCCGCGCCTTTCATTGTCGAGCCAGAGCATGTTGCTGCTGTCAAAGCATGGCCAGCGTTTCAGCTCTAGCAAGTCTACTTGGCCCTTCGTGGCTAAGTGGCCAAGCGACCCGGCCGCTATGTTTCGCATACGTAACACTTTCTGTCAGAACCAGCCCTATCTCCTCATGAGACCTGCAATTCCGCAGGAATGAGAGAGGAGAAAGATCATGGGTACAACGAGCATACGGATGCCGTCTGACCGTAAAGCCTTCTTGGACGAGGAATACACCAAGAAGGATCATTCTGTCGAAGTGCTGAAGTCGAGCTTCGTGGGCTCTACCTACTACGCTGCGATCAAAATCCAGCAGGCGGGAAAAGCCCCGGATCAAGCGGCAATTGAGTACACGATAGCGGCGGTCGTCAAGACAAGTTGTTCGCAGGGTGAGTTTTTCTACAAGTCGATGGATGAAACGATGGGGCCATACTTTACACAGTGCCCTGCATCCATTCTCAAACTGCTAACCCCTCTTGAGGAGCTTGAGCAGCTAGGGGTAGTGATGGGACTCAGCCTGTCGTATGCCAGCGAATGGCGTGATAAATGCCTAAAGCATGCTGAATCGAAGAAGAAGCGTGCGCGCCTGAAAAATGGCGATCGCATAAAGCTGCCGTACCCAGTACGGTTCGATGGAGGCCTAGAGTGCGACACGTGCACCAAGGTGGACTTGCCGCGCAAACGCAATGTATTTAGGCCAGAAGGCTCATCCAGATTGGTAAGGCTTCGTGCCAGCAATCTGAATGACGCCGTAGTGCTCGCATAGTATTTCAAGCCCCCTCTGCTGTTCTCAGCATGGGGCTTTTTCACGCTGGCGCCAGCCGCGCTATACCACCTGACACACAATCCCCTATCACTTCCTGAGGCCTAGGCCGCGTTCGTATCCGCCTCATGAAAGCCCCCTGTTCCCCCCGATACTGAAACTCACCTTTGCCCCATGGAGGCCGTTATGTCTGCACTAACGCATGAAGACCACTTGTTTCTTCGACAGCTGCAGAAAAGAATCGCTGCCAGTTCCGCCAGTTACTTTGATAAAACGTTCGGCACCAATGTACTGCCGGCTACTGGCGCGTCGATCACCATTGAGGGTGAGGTTCAGATGGATATGTACGATCACGCGCCAGGACTCGCCTTCTTTGAGAGGGAATCCTCGCGACATGTGGCTGTTCCTCCATTCACGGAGTATCACAAACTGCGCGAGTTGGCTGACGTTGGCTTTGCTGAATATTTCCAAGCGTGGCTTGATGCTGAAGATGTATATGAGGGTTTGTTCAGGCCTATAAGCATGCGTATCTGCAATAGTGATGGCGCAGTCATTGATCTTTACGAACGGGGGCGCTGGATCGAAGACACCATTCCCCCTGACCAATGGGAAGACACCGAGGTCCAGATTGCGGAGCTGGATCGCGAAGGGAGTATTCAATCAGGATGGGACAACTTTTCGACAGCCCGAGGCTTGCACCGGGATGCCTCTCGACTACGGCTATTGCTGAGCCTTTCCCGGCATAGGGCTAGAAATGCCGCGTGACCCCTTCAAAGAGGCAGTTGCATAAGGACACCCTACGGTCATTCATTCCCCTACCTCCTCTTGAGACCTGCAATTACGCAGGAATGAGAGAGGAGTGAGAATCATGACGACACAGGCAGACAAGATCACCTGCTGGATACCGAAGTGCCACCTTCCCGCTCTGCGGGTAAAGGTAGAACGACTCGATCGTAAGGCAAAGAAACTCGGCATGGCGCCCTTCGAGATCAACGTTCTGGAAGAGGGTGTAAAGCCTTGGACTCGTGAGACGGTGGATCTCGAGGATCGACTATCGCAGTTTAGGGTGGAGCATATCGTTGCAGTAAAAGTCTCGATTAGTGGTGAACCTCCGAAGCTAAATGGGTATCGTTTGCTGGCGCGAATCGACATGGCAGCGAACCAGGCAGCACGGGTCACCCCCTTGGAGTGGGCATATAGCCGATTGCCTGAGCCATACAGATCAGGCGACGCCACGGGCGACTGCAGCCACTGCAAAAAACGGCGTGAGCGGCGTTATCTCTTTCTGATGGAAGAGATGGCAACTGGCGTGGTCCTCGAGGTCGGAAAGACATGCCTCAAGGACTATATTGGCCATCAGGGCGCTGAGTCTATGATGGCCCATGCTCAATTACTGGTCTCTGTTATCAATATGATGGAAGAGATCGATGAGGTTGGCTTGAGCGGTGGTCGCCCGCCAGAGGCTGTTGTCGAGCTGCGATGGCTAGTGGCCGCGGCAGTAAGGCAGATTCGGGAGCGAGGCTTCGTGTCTCGTGCTCGAGCAGAGGAAACCGGCGACCTGGCCACTGCAGAGATCGTTGGTGAAATGGCTCGTTCAGCCCCGATGGTCAGCAAGGGGATGAGGGCGTTTGTCTCTGAGGACGTGGCGCGGGCAGACGCGGTGATAGCGTGGGCGCGGGAAGTGCTCCCTCTGCAGGCTGAGCTAAATGATTTCGAGACGATGATTGTTCATCATGCTCGATTCGATATGGTCGGCCTTAAACGCGGTGCTGGTGTTATGACAGCGGCTGTCACTGCCTACGATCGATATGAGGAGTCAGCAGTAACCGGTGAGTCTATGAAGGCTCTTGGCTATGCTGGTGATCCAGGCGATCAATTAGAGATGGAAGTAGTGCGCAAGCGGTCCTTATCTTCAGATACGAAATGGGGGCTTATGTGGAAACACATCTTCTGCGACCTCGAAGGCAGGTACATTGTCTGGAAGACAGGCAAAGCCATAGAGGAGAAAAAGGTTTTATTGAAGGGGCGTGTTAAGAAACACGACGAGTACCGGGGGATTCCCCAGACTGTCGTGACACGCTGCTCAATTAGACCTGCATGATTCACTAGCCCCTGAACCTTTCGGTCAGGGGCTTTTTTATGCTGGCGCTGGCCCTCTCTTACCCCCGTAGCAGACTACCCCTACAGCCTGATGTTCCGCATGCGAAACATTTCACAGGCGCTCCAGCTGTCCACTTGTGGCAGTCCCCGCCCTATCTCCTTTTGAGACCTGCATCGCAGGAATGAGAGGAGAGAGCGACATGAATATTGAGCTGATTGTAAATCAAGAGGATGCCATAGCTTTTGGTCGTGAGTTCGGCGGGCTGCAAATAGATGACCTCAGTGCTGATCAGGTGGCGTTTGCCATCGACTCAGCGCAAGGCTCACGTTTCATCTTGCCTCGTCAGGCCGGTCGCCGCTGGCGCCAGCCAACGCCACGTCAAATGGCGGACTTGGGAACCGATGCGAATGTGGCATTCGAGGTCTTCTCGCTCGATGAGCTGGAGGGCTTTGCGTTCTCGGCTGAGGATGGAACCGTCATCCAGGTCCGCCGCCCTGATCGCGAATTACATCGACAAAGCACCTTGCAGGCCATTGAGAGTGCCGATGATATGTTCGTGGTGAGCTTCACCAAGAGAGCATTCGGTAACTTCCTTCTTAACCTGGCGCACTGGAGTTTCCTCCAGCCCAGGGCAAGAATCGTTCGTCACCTCCCGCGGTGACACTTTCAAAGCCTCCTCGACTTTTCTGAGTCAGGGGGTTTTTTCATGCGTAATGAAAAAAAAAGGACTGGCAGGCTTCTTAGTGTCAGTAGCGCCCCTATCCCCCAACGAGACCCATTTCGTTGGGAATGTGAGAGAGAGAGAGGAGATTTGAGCATGTGGGGACAGACTCTACAGATTGGTCACATTGGTGAGCCCGAAGTGCGGACCAACGGCAATGGCAAAATATACGTTCGGTTCGGTATCAACATGGCCAAGAAGGCTGGCGACGAACCGATGTGGCTTAACTGCATTCTTGGCGGCCGCTTTGCCGAGGTGATGAAAGATCGTTTAAAGCGCGGTCAATTGGTCTTTGTCGAAGGCGAGTTGTCCTTTCGCAAGGCAGATAACGGCCCCGTGTACACCAACCTAATGGTGGATACTTGCCGCATTCTCCGTGAGCCGCGTAGCGCTGGTGCTGCCGGTAATGGAGACGAAGGAGGGGAATTTCCCTTTTGATGTTCTATTCACAGCCCCTGGATTATTCCTGGGGCTTTTTCATGCGTAGACGATAGGTAGGCACATGAGTGAGACAGACCAGAAAATCAGATCCCGTTCTCAGCATCCCTTGGAGAGGGTGCTGCCCTTGGTTGGCGGCGTGCTGGGCGCGATGGCGTTCGCTATAACCGTCATTCCCATAGACCTCCCATGGGCCTCGTCAAACGCTGGAACACCGACCGTGGTGACCTTCGACACCGCCAAATACGTTAATGCCAGACGTGCTGTAGCTAGTGAACTACTTGGTGACGCCGAAACGCGGGATTCAGCCGTTTCCACTTTCGCTCGTGTCGATAATGGCGTTCGCCCAGCGATCCTAGAGGCTGCAAATGGCTCCATCGTCATCGTCCGCCAAGCATCAGTCTTGGACGGCACCATACCCGATATAACTGACACTGTTCTGGATGGCTTAGGTCTGCCAACAGACGCCCCCACGATTGAGACAAGTCTTGATCGTCAAGGAGACACCACTTATAGCGCCTCAAGTCTCTATGAAGAGGCTCGTGAGCTGGTCAGCCGTGCCAACCAGCAGGCGCGTGAGCGTTCCGCTTCGCAGAGCGAGGCGGGAATTGAAGAGCTGCTGCCCTAAGCAGCAGATGACGAGAACCTTATGTGGCCATGCTCAGCATGGCGAAGACTACGCCAGTGTAGCTGGCGATTAACCTTGCTCAAGGAGCTTATTGATGAAAAACCTTACTTTGATCGCTTCCGCCGTTGTTGTTGCCTCTGCTCTCATCTCCGGCACAACTACTGCCAATGACGACAATGCTGGCGCCAGCATGGAGCTTCCCAAGGCGGTGGCTGACCTGGGCATTCCCGGCGCCAAAGTAGATAAGACATTCGATACAGGACTGGACGGTATCAATGGCTGGGTCATTAGTGTGGAGAATGACACTAATGTGATTTATACCACTGACGATGGTAATCATGCCTTTATCGGCATGATCTTGGGAGAGGGCGGCGAAAACTTGACGCAGGCCCACATGGAACAACACATGGATGAGAGTCAGTTGGCCAATCTGCCGCAGCGCTCTGGCGCCAAGGACAATGGTTATTCAGAGGAGCAAGAAGCTGCAGCACTCGCGCAGGTTGAGGAAGAAGCCTTCTACGTTGAAGAAGGAACGGGTGACAAGGTTCTTTATGTTGTCTTCGATACGCAATGTGGTTACTGCCAGCAGATGTATCAGGCGTCTCGAGCGGTACTAGATGAAGTGACTATCCGCTGGGTTCCGGTGGGCTTCATGGGTGAGGGGTCGCTCCACCAGGCAGCACAAATTGTTGATGCAGAGAACCCTGTTGAAGTGCTGGCCACGTTTGAACGAGGGGGCAGTGTTTCCGGCTCCCCGAGCACCGAAGCAATGAATATCGTGACCGAGAACAGTAACTTGATCCAAAGCCTGGGTATCAAATCCACACCGAATACTATCTACAGGGATGAAAACGGCGAAGCACATATCAAGCGTGGTGCCCTTCGTGCAGCAGATATCCGAAACCTGTAACCTCACTGCAACTTGAATAATTGCGCCTTGGTTCCTTCGCAGGCAGCCAGGGCGCCCAGTTAGAGGGCTCCCCATGTCTCTTCAAGACGAACGCTCTGCAAGCCTTATGCGAAGAGTAATAGAAGGAATGTTTCCGCAGTTTGCCGTAAACCGCATATTCCCCCGTCAGCCACTCAAGGTAGGCCGTGGCAGCAGGGAGAAGATTGTTTACCCTTATCGGTGGCTACACCGGCCCTTGACGCTCGAGCAGGTGCGCTGGGTCGCTAACCGGGCAATTGACTATTGGTTCCGTTGGTTCATAGCGTTTGGCGCATCGCTTTTCCTCTCTGTAAAAATAGGCCCACCCTACGGGGCTTTCGTTCATTTGGGCTTTACGTTTTTTGCTGCCTGGACCCTTATAGTCGTGGCCGTGGCTGTTGGGCGAAATAGAAAGACGCCGAGGATAGATGCATGACACAAGGCAACGAGCATTGGCTCGTTTCTGTTGGACGGGTTTTGACTGGGCGGGGCAAGCAGTCGTTGAAGGCTAGCCAAGTCGATCCAGATGACCCCGCCATCACAAAGATGACGATTTCCCTAGCCCTGGATCTTCTGAACGAGGGGCGATCGCACGAACGTTTCTCACCCAAAGATAATGTCTCTTGGAAATGGGGAATGAAGAACAAGGCCGTACCACTGGATAGCCAAACCGCTGTGGTGCTGCAGGTCCGCGAAACTCCCATCACCGACAAAACCCAGTCACCATCATCCACGTATTACGCAGAGCCTTTGGATGTGCTGGTAGGGATGTATACACACGAGGGCATTTTCAGAGAGCTATGGATCGATGGGCGGCGTTTATGCTTGGTCACCGATCATCGTAAAAGAGGCCCAAACAGAAGCTCTCATGATAAGTAGGTGAAGAATGATTGAATCGAAGACCTCTGCACGATCGTCACCAATGTTCGATGAAATGCTGACGATCGTAGCGCAAAACCAGCTGGGTTTAGATGGGAGCTACACAGTATTTGCGGTCGAGACAGATCAGATAGATGAGATCAATCTCAAGATGATCGAAGGCCTGGAAGACCTTCACCTTCATTGCTTCACCGTAAAGCTCCCTCCAGGCTTCGCGAGGGTTAGCCTTGCTCCCCGCGTCGGAGAACACTGGCGTATGGAGGATGCGGTACATGGTGTCGTGGACTACGGGCATTCAGCGCGAGAGGCCATAAGCGCCGCCTGCGCCGGCGGCAGTAGGCGAATATACATCCCTTCAGCTAGTGGCAAGCACTAATTGAGCCGTTTTACAGAATCAATAATATAAATCATCGTCCAGTATAGATATAATATGAACAGTGATGAAATCCTACTGAGCCAGTTGCATGAGCTACCCCTTACCAAAGAAGACCAGCGCTTTATCCTGCATTGTCTGCGCGTGGGTGGCGTTGTCGACCACTCATCTGTACTGGCGACGTACCAAACGTGCTGGCTTACTGCGGCAGAGTCTGCCAGCAGCCCTCAACGAGATAACGCGGGGAGGAGGGCAGCCAATACCTTTCTACGTGAAGCCCTGGGCGTTGAAGCTCCTGCCACTGCAAGGTAACAGAGCAGTCATCCGCTCATTGGGGTAGCTAGGGAGGGGAGGGAGGTTTATACCGTTATCCATAATGCCCACACCTACAAATGACAGCCTGCCCCCTACCTAATAGAAATATCCAAAAGGGCTTCATAATGTTTGATAACGCACTCCTATATCGTGCTCACAGCCCAGTTCCTGGGCCTGACGAGATGACAGGTCTCATTCAAGAGCATCTTTTCCGAAGCTGCGCACCAATAGAAGCTAAAAGAGTAGGGTGGTCAACAGTATGTGGTGATGTGCTGGCGTACAGCATGCAGTCTCAATACCTCATTCTTCGCTTTCGCCGGCAGGAGCGACTACTCCCAGCTTCAGCGGTCAAAGAGCTTGTGGAAGAAAGGGCGGCTGAAATGGAGAAAGCCTCAGGAAGTCCGCTGCGTCGAGCGGAGAAAAAGTTGCTCAAAGAGCAGATATACGAAGAGCTACTTCCCACCGCACTGAAGCGAACCGGGCACTTCCTGGTGGCCATCGACACAAAGCGGAGCTGGATACTCGTTGACACTGCAAGCCGAAAGAAAGCCGAAGAGGCGCTTGACCTACTGCGCATGACGCTAGGCTCGCTCAAGGTGACCCCGCTGGCAACTCGCCATCGCGCAACGGGTTTGATGACTCGCTGGCTGTCCACGCCTTCTGAGCGTGCTGATGGCTGGGCCCTTGGGGAGTCCTGTCAGCTTGAATCACCTTCTGGCAATGAGGGTGTGATCAAAGCCGCAGAGGTCGATCTCGATAGTGAAGAAATACTGCAACACCTTGAGGGTGGCCGAATTTGCTCTGCTCTTGCGATTACTAGGACTGGTCAGCTGGCGCTGCAGCTTCAGGATGACCTGGCTCTCAAAAAGATACAGTACGACGATGCACTGCTAGAGCAAGGCGAGCCGGGTGATGACGAAGCATCCAAGTTTGATGTCGATGCCCATATTCACATCCCAGCTCTTGTGGCCGTTGCCGAAGAGCTAATCACGCTTCTGGGCGGTGAAGAAATTCCAGTGCTGGAGGATGCCCCGGAGAAACCCGCCCAGGCACCTGAAGCTGCCTAACGTCATTCTTTTCCCTGCATTTAGGCCTGGCAATGTCCAGGCCTTTTTTATGCGCCTGATAGAGCGGTTTATACTATTTGCCGTATCATTTTATGTGGATTATCATGTTTCGCATGCGTAACTTGGCAGGGATCGCCACCGTTTTCACAAGGATATTCTCAACCTGTCAATTCCAGGTCGGCTACCGGGAACACCATGACCAAAATTATCAGTTTCTCCAATCAGAAAGGCGGGGTCGGAAAATCGACCATTTGTCTTCAAGCTGTCTTCTATCTCGTGGAGGCGGGCTATCGCGTGCTAGCAGTTGACTTCGACCCTCAGGGCAACACCTCTAGCCGGTTGAGCCAGAGCGATGAGGCAACCTATACAGGCACTCCATCGGTCAGGCTGTTCGATGAGAACATGCATGAAATCAAGCCGATGAAATGCGTGAGAGGAATGGATCTGATCTGGACCACCAAAAACGATCCAGAGCTATCCGAGATTGAGTCCCTACCGCTGAACTGTGTAGTGAACCCAATCACAAATCTCAAGGCTAGCGGCATACTAGACAACTACGATTATGTGCTGGTCGACTGTCCCCCTAGTCTGGGCCGTAAGCTGGTTGCTGCCCTCACCATGTCCACCCATGTCATTTGTCCGGTGCAAGTGAGTGGTTTTGCACTGGATGGTGTAGAGGGTCTGCTGAATACGATCATAAGCGTTCAGGAGGAGCTGAATCCCGCGTTGGAAAATACCGGGATGGTGATCAATAACCTCAAGCGCGGCTTCGAGGAGGATATGATCACGCGGGATGAGCTTCGCAAGGCGGTGCCGGATTTGGTCTACAAGTCTGAAATTGGCGTTCGAGGCCAACTCGACGTGGCCAACCTTAACGGCGTGCCCGTTTGGAGCATAAAAAAGACATCGGCACGAGAGGCAGGCAAAGAGATCCGTGCAGTGATCGAAGAACTCATGGAAAAGGTGGGCTGACATGGCATTAGGACAACTAGACAACCTGCAAAGCCTCTCACGCCGCTCTAAAGGCGCCAAAGAAGTATTGGTGCTGGATACAGCAGATGTGGTGCCGAAAGATGGGCAGGTTCGCGTGAAATTCGCCGGTATTGAGGAGCTAGCTGACTCTATAAAGTCGCATGGCCAGGAACAGCCGATCATCGTATATCCCAAGGATGCCAATGGTAAATATCGGATTCAGAAAGGTGAACGCCGCTGGCGTGCCTGTAAACAGGCCGGCGTACCCGTAGAGGCAATCGTCAACAAAAAGGACCAGGACGAGCTGGACGAGACAGCTGGAGAGCTGATCGAAAACATCCAGCGTGAGAACCTGACCCCGATGGAAATAGCCAAGGGGATTCAAAAATTCATTGATGAGGACTGGAAGGCCGTTGATGTGGCTAAGCGTCTAGGCAAGTCACGTGGCTTCATCTCACAGCACCTTTCCCTGCTCAAGCTCCCGGAGTGCGTTCAGAAACTTTATGAGGAAGAGGTCACGGCTGATCCAGAATCCTTGAATTCGCTTAGGCAGATATATCAGATTGCTCCAGAGAAGGCAGAACGCATTTGCGAAAAGGCATTGGTAGACGGCATAAGCCGAAAAGCATGCCGTGAGCTACTGAAACAGGCGAAGAATGGCACCCTGGCTGAAGACCCAGTAACAACCCCCATAGAGCCCCAGGGGGCGCCAGCAGCTCAAGGGACGCACGATGACCAGCCACCGCTGAGCGGGCTCGACTCGACCCCCGCGGCGCCGCAGTCGGGCGAGGGTGGCACAACTGCAGGCAGCCAGTCAGCAGAGTCAACACATACTCCCAAGGACGACAGCCCAACTCCTGGTAAGGGGGATGTTGCACCGATAGAGCCACAGGCACCAAAACCGATCGCTAACAAAGAGCAGCCCATACCCAAGGAGACGGTTGGCGCAAAGTCGGAAGCCCCAGCGCCAGTTATGGCAAAGGAGCCTGCCAGGGCTCGGATTGTGGTAAGCGTCAAAGTTAAGGGCGCATGGAGTAGCGGATTGCTCCAGACTGACCGCATCGATCACGAGCCAGGCTATTGCTGGGTCCGGCTCGATAATGATGAAATGCACACGCTTAGAGTAAGTGTCTCGGACGTTAAACTACTTGGCGTCGAGGGTGAGGACTGACCTCTATGCCGAGCTTATCGCGTGACACACAGCGAAAATACGACATCATCCGTGCCATTGACCACATGGATCGCCCGAGCCTTCAGGACATTGCTGAAGCTACGAATATCCCGGCCGGTACGGTTAAGCGTCAGCTGACCTCGATCCGGGAAGAGTTAAAGGTGAAGATCCTCTTCATTCGTGACCCTAGCTCCCCAGAAGGTGCCATGGGCTATTACTCCCTTGAAAGCTGGGGAATTCTGGACCCTGCCTCCTTCTACAAGCACTTTGGTTAGTGACATTGCAGCAATCAAGGGAGCCCATTAACGGGCTCCCTTTTTTATTAGGAAAATCCTTCACCATGGACGTTACAATAGCCTCCATTCATCGCTAACCAGCGGTCTGGAGAGCCTACAAGATGCCCATCTACAACGGCATTGCGACACCGCCTTCCTCTGGCTGTCAGATTTCCACACTGGGCCATGTACCCAGCTGCATGCCAGGCGATGTAGTCATCGCGGCTGACACCATAGACGCTGGCAAAAGCCGTTGGCGGATCGCTCCAGAACATCTCGAGCTGACCTGGCGTTAGCGTCACGGTAACCATCCCAGCTGGGCCATCGTGGCTGGCGGTGAACCCTATGCCACTATCAGCCAGGCGCTGGATGACTTCACTAACTTTGGGTGATGCCTTGGTTTGCTGTGTCATATCGCTTTCATCGCCTCCTCTAGGCGCCTTTCAGCGCTTCGGTCATAACGTTGTGTAGTGGCTAGATTGCTATGCCCTAAAGCGTACTGCACAGTGAGAACGTCAACGCCTCGATCCAGCATGTTAGTGGCGAATGTGCGTCGGAAGTCATGTGGTGCGCATACCTCGATTCCTGCCTGAGCGGCCCTCTCTTTGATGATGAAGTACACGGCCTGATCAGTTATGCGTGCGTCAGTGATAATCCCGTGGCGGCGCACCCTGGGGAACAATGGGCCGGTATCACGCCCTAGTTTACTTTGCCATGCCACGACCCTCTGAAAAGTATCCTTGGCCATGAATATGATACGTTCTTTATTCCCTTTGCCTACGATCCTGATCGATTGCCGGCCGTGGTCAATCATCTCTAGGTCTATCGATACAGATTCCGAACGACGCAACCCTGTATTGACCAACAAATTAAGCAACACTGCATCACGCTCACCTTTTGGAGTCTCGTCTGTTTCGCATGCGGAACAAAGGGCACTGATCGTGGCATCATCCAGGTGAACACCCTTAGGCAGCCTCGACCCTTTAACCGACTTGAGATCGTTTATCTGTTGGTAACTTTCACTATCCATACCCCCGGCAACCCAAGCCTCCCGGGCCACACCTTTCATTGCGGAGAGAGATGTGTTGATGGTTGCGGGAGCCTTATCTAGCTCGCTCAACAGCTCGATTATCGATCGCACATGCTCACGTCGAAGCTGATGCCACGGACAGGTTTTGATGTCGTGGCCACCGCTAAGATGGGCAATATTCAGAAGGTGCGATCGCATTGTTACCCTACTTCGGCGAGAGCCTAAGCCCATAAGGTAGGACAGCGCTGGGTTTCCTTTCGCCTCTGTCAGAGCATCCGGTGCAACCGCAAGGTTCCCAGTGGCGGCGGGAGGGATGATCGTCAGTGAGTCAGCCATTCCCGAGACTCCCTTCTGCGGTAGCAACCTGTTGCTGCAAATGATCAGCCTGATCATCTGAACACGCAACAATATCAATCAGATCCCCGGCCACATGCACAAGCTCGTGAAAGCCTAGTGAGCCAGGTGCCGACTCAACGTAGACTCGCTGGCGCCGCAGTCCACCCGGGAGGGTTAAGCTCATGTGCTCGAGCACTGCATCGGCGTCCTCTAGGACGCTGACTATTTCGCCCGTGTCACGGACAATGGCCATAAAGTCATTGGTAGTGAGAACAGCATATCCTGCGCGAGGTGGCATAATTAAGTGATCGAACATCCATAAGCTCCAATGTGGTTGTGATTCTTTCCCTGGTCAGGGCTGCCCCTAACTTCCGACAAAGCTGAGCCCTGATGCAAAATGGTGAAGGCCTCTTGCAGACGGCAGGTGCATGGCGCGAACCCTTTGAACTAAACGTTCCCATCCGGTGCCATTCTGGTCAAAAACCAGTACGAGCGGGTCGGTGACAAGTGAGTTGCTGTATGCGGTCTGCCAGATCATTCAGCTCATCCTCATGGTTGGCTTGAATTCCGACTTTTGACCATCTCCACCCTTCTCTACTTTCTTAAATAACTATTTTAATAAGTAGAGAGACCAAGCGCCAGCCCAACGGTGTGATAACGAGGTAATTTATGCTCACTCGCAAGAGGATGTTTTGACTACATGTTGCTGTTTTATATGTATAAAATGGCCTTAAATTGCATTTTCAGTCAGTCTGTACGCGAAATCTGTGCTTTTTAGAGGGGCATTCCCCCCAGATTTTACGAGATTGGCGCTTATTTATGCCTATGCGCCGACCTGGCCAGAGAAGCAGTGCGAAAGCCGATCAGCAATTGTCATCAATCGATATCGTTGACATGCAGCCAAGTAAGCCCCAAAATGTGCTTTGCACACTTTCTATCTGTCTGGCTTTGGATACACATGTCCCTATTGCGCGAATATCAACGGCTGCAGAAGCGATCTGATTCTCTTCGAGAGCAACTAAGATTGTTAGAGAGTCGAGAGGAATTTAAGCGTGAAAGCGTTTTTTTTAATAACTTAAAATCGCTTATGACTGCTTATAAAAAATCGGCCTTGGACGTTATAGCGATAATTGATACAGATAAAAGCACAAATACGCCCCCAGCTCGACGTAAGATCCGAAAGATAAAAGTATATCGCAATCCTCATAATGGCGAGATTGTCGAAACAAGAGGCGGCAATCATAAGACTTTGAGAGCCTGGAAGGATCAGTACGGTGCCGAGGACGTTGATTCTTGGCTTATCGAAGAGAAAAAGCAGGTTAATACTGTAGGCTGACAGAGGTTAGATATGGCCAGCGATAGCAATAAAGACAAGGACATACAAGCGGTTGCGGTTAATAAACCACCTCAGCTTGACCTGTTCAGCCTGAACGATAGTAGGGACAGAAACTATAGTAATAGCATCGACATCTATGATGCATTGCCCAAATACTCTTTGGAAAAGCGCCGGCGATTCACCGACCTTAACAGCGCCGTAAGAGAGCGCGAATGCCGTATTGGCGACCGCATTATAAAGGTTAAAGTTAAGCCAGCTATTATTGAGAATAAAAAAGGTAAACATGAGCTAGTTTACCCTGGTGAGCGAGAAGAGATTATAGAAGACGCTTTACGTAAGCTGGCAGTTAATGGCGGTAGCGTCATGATCGATGGTAAAGTAGGTGTGCTTTTTACTTTCTACGAGTTGCGTGCAGAGTTACGCCGGAATAAGCATGAGTTTAAACTTAGCGAGATAAAAGAGGCAATTCTTGTTTGTCGTGGCGCACAGCTTGAAACGGTCACAAATGATAATGAAACTGTTATTTCTTCAAGCTTTTTCCCGATGGTAGGCTTGACCACACGAAAAGACATTCAGATGCGAGAAGGTGATACTAAATGCTACGTACAGTTTAACCCTTTAGTAACAGAGAGCATTCTTAAACAAACTTTCCGCCTATATGACTATAGCACTTCGATGTCAATTAAGAGTCCTCTTGCTAGGTACATGCATAAGCGAATGAGTCACTACTGGAGCCAGGCGTCAGCCAAAGACCCCTATACCCCTCGCCTCGTTTCGTACCTTTCAGGCAGCCCCCGAGGGCTCTCTGATCGCATGGGGAGTAATGTGCGTGCCATGAAGATTGCTCTTGACGTTCTCGTTGAGCATGAGGTTATAGCTAGCTATAAAACAAAGCGCATTACAGAAGGCAAGAAGCTCATGGATGTATATTACACGATTTATCCTACGGATAAGTTTGTTAAAACTGTCAAGCGTGCAAATTATAAAAGCAACTCTATTCGGCTACAAAAAGACTTACATTCTATAAGTGAAAGTCCGCTGTAATATTTATTCCATTACTGAGTTTATGGCAATTCTGGGGCTTTAACTCAGTTAGCAGGCCTCTCCTTTAAGCGATGGAATGAAGCATGGTGATGTGTTTATTAACTGCGTAGGGGAATGCTGCACACATGGGCTGGTTGGGCTGTTTCTCGGCCGATCAAGCCCGCTAACTCTCCGAAGTCACCGCTACCTCTGCTAGATGACTTGTTGAAGCTATTGTCGAACTTGGAGCCGCTTTCAACGGCCGTCAACCTCAATCTCAACACTTATAACCAGGCAGCTTAGGGGGGAATGTTGTACAGTTGGCAGCCCTTCCTCCCTGATCGCGGCAGCAATATAGGTGGGAACGCTGCACAGTTGACGGCCCTTCCTTCCTGATCGCGGCAGCAATATAGGTGGGAACACTGCACAGTTGACGGCCCTTCCTCCTTGATCGCGGCAGCAATATAGGTGGGAACGCTGCACAGTTGACGGCCCTTCCTCTCTTATATCGACAGCAATATAGGTGGGAACGCTGCACCATTAGGCCTTCCCCCCACCCTATATAGCTCGCTTAACGTAACAAATACCGCCCCTTACCTGGCATGGTTTTTTATTGGGTATTAATCTGTTGGACTTGGAGACAAATCGTTTATATGGGCTCTTCAAAATGATAACGGTATATTAAGCCCAATATCATAGCAACGTATCCACATTTACTGTGGATAAACCTGTGGAAAAGTGCCATTTCTTAGGTGGGGATGTTGCACGCTTTCGGTGGGGATGATGCACAGGTTATTTTTTGACCACCAGTTCAAGCTATATTCGTAGGTGGGAACGTTGCACACTTTATACGAGTGGAATCGATGCAGCTCTGTCAACCCACTATTTTCAGAAACATCTAGGTGGGAATGCTGCACAGATGGCGTCGTAAAGGGGTGAAATGTGGACAAAAAGGCGATTTCTGTGGACATCACAAGGATAACTTGGGGCCCTAGGTGGGAATGTTGCATTGCAAGCGGTGGGGATGTTGCACAACAAGCGGTGGGGATGTTGCATCGGTTTTCGGAAGTTTATCCTGTTATTTCAAGCATCTAATACGTGATTGGTAGTCCGTAACCCTGTTTTACCCCTCCCCTAACCCTTATCCTTTATTATATTAACCAGCATGCTTTCCCGCCCTCATAAACATCGTCGCTCGGGACAGGGCAGCTGTTGAGGAGATTTACTATTCCAGGAGATGAGCCAGGTGAATGATAGCCCAT
>NZ_JBQSYH010000028.1:0-46069 GCF_052379125.1 Halomonas sp. AOP13-D3-9
AACAAGAAACCCAGCCAATTGGCTGGGTTTTTTGTTGGGCGGAAGAAAATAAATAGTGCTGAATAAATGCTATGATGCGACCCAATTAACTAGCTAGCCGTCACCGTTAGTGATGGTCGGAATAGAGGTGAAGTGGTGAGTGAAATAGTACCTACGTCGTGGCTCGTCTACTGCCGTCCAGGGTTTGAAAATGATGCCTTAGCAGAAATGCAGCATCACGCAGCATTAAACGACGTAGCCTGTGAAGCTTCCTACGGTGAAGGATGGGTAAGCTTAACGCGTGTCGATGGTGATGCAGTGAATGATTTACACCGCCAGGCAGCGTTTAAAAAGCTAATATTTGCGCGGCAAAGCTTGGCTGCTCTACCTGCACTCACTCTATCACGTGACGACCGTCTGACCGCTATCCTGGAGCAGGTAAAAAACAGCCGTTGGAGCTTTGAAGAGATTTGGCATGAAACGCCGGACACCAACGATGGTAAAGCGCTGGCTGGGCTGATTAAGGCGCTTACCAAGCCGCTGGAAAGTATGTTGAAAAAGCGTGGTGCGTTAAGGCGCAGCGCGGGCGCACGACGCTTACATATTTTCTGGACTGATGGCGATCAGGTTCAACTGGCGATGAGCTTCCCAGGCAATCGCAGCGATTTAATTAATGGTATTCGTCGATTGCGCTTTCCCTCACGCGCCCCCAGCCGCTCAACGCTGAAATTGGAAGAGGCGTGGCATGAGTTTGTCCCTAGAGAAGAGTGGGAGACGCGCCTTGCACCGCATATGCAGGCAGCTGACTTGGGCGCCGCCCCGGGCGGCTGGACATGGCAACTTGTTCAGCGAGGCATGTACGTGTACGCCATCGATAATGGCCCCATGGACACGCAGTTGATGAAGACTGGGCAGATAGATCATCTTAAAGAAGATGGCTTTACCTGGGAGCCTCCGCAGCGCCTAGATTGGCTGGTGTGCGATATTGTTGATAAACCCGTACGGGTATTGGCCATGGTGGAGCGCTGGCTGATTCGGAAATGGTGCAAAGAGGCGATCTTTAACCTTAAACTGCCCATGAAAAAGCGCTGGGATGAGGTCACACGCTGCCTAACGGCACTGGAAGAGTCGCTGGAAAAAGCAGGGGTGCATGCCAGTATCTCGTGCCGTCACCTCTATCATGACCGTGAAGAGGTGACGGTGCATGTGCGGTTAAGAAATTGATAGATTAAGCAAACGCTATTTAATAGCCAGGTTCGTAAATCCGGATAGTTTCATCTTCAGTTAACAGCGGTAAAATACGCTGCATGGCCATTGCCCGCGCTTCGCTTGAGTGCCACTCCTTCCAAGCGCGGATGTCACGCCATTTGGTAATCATCAGTCGACGATCAGTATGACCCAGTTCTACCAGTGTTTCACCACCGATGAAGCCCCTTACGCCTAGGGAAACGCGCATTGCCTCCCGCGCTGCTTGTTCAAATTCTTCTTCAAGACCGGGCATAATTCGCCGTTCGATGATAACTTTAATCATACTTTCTGTTTCCTACATCGAGGATATTGATGGCTGATAATACGGGTACGTTACCCAGCTTTGACGCGGTATTAGACACCACGGGGCTCTACTGCCCAGAGCCGATTATGCTGATGCATAACAAAGTGCGCGATATGGCATCAGGCCAAGTGCTCAAAGTGATTGCCACCGACCCGGCTACCACGCGAGATGTGCCCAAGTTTTGTCAGTTTTTAGGGCATGAACTGCTTGAGCAGAACACCTCCTCTGAGAATAACTACCTCTACTTTATTCGTTTGGCATAGCCCTTTGAGATAGCCCTTTGAGTCAGCCCTTTGAGATAGCTTTTCTAAACAGCTCTTAGAAATAGCTCATCAAAATAGCGCGAAAACCCAAGCGAGGCCCACATCAACTGATTGATATTGGCCTCGCCGATGGTCGCAGCGCTAAGTCATAGCACTCAGTCATAGCACTAATTTTGCCCAGTTAATCACTAGCCACTACCATCATGGCTAGCGCATCAAGCGTTGCCGGATCTTCTTCCAGTATACGATTGGCGATATGGCGCTGGAAAAAGTAAACCGTTTGATGGCGGGCGTGGGCACTGTACAGGCACTTATCCCCTAACAAAATCGGCGTCATCGCCGCTTTACTCTCATCTGCAAGTAGCGCGTCTAGGCTGCCGTCGCTGTAGAGGCGCCAGCCGTAAACGGGCTTCATATGCCAGGGTGAGTTGGGGTGATTCATGCACAGCGCGTGGGTGCCCAAGGTATCAGGGATTTGCTGGATGAGGGTCACTTCGCCAGAAGCCTCATAATCAAAGTATTCAGCTGCAGCGACTAGCTCGTGGTATTTGTGATCTGGTGGTGTATCAAAAATTTCCTCTGTTTCAGGATCACGATAACCCACAAAATAGCCGTTCTCCTGGCTATTCAGATCATGGCAGGCTGCCAGGGTTTCCATCCACGGCACCAAGCCAATGACGCTACCATCCTCCCTTAATCCCCAGGCCAAAATAGGCAAGCCATAGTAGGTATCGGGACTCGCAGCGAGTTGGTACACCATCTCTAGGCCATCTAGCTCAGGGGCTAAACGGACTAGGCACTTTTGCGCCTGCTGACGCTGGCGCACAGTTTCCAGGTCGATGACCTGGGCAGAGCGGGGTGACAGGGATGCGCCCATTGTGTCCCTCCTTGTGCTGCGTGGTCATCACATTGGTGAAGCAGATGCTTAGTTTGCGTCTTTATTCACCTAGCTTCATTACTCACCAATAGCACATGTTGCTCATAAGGTTAAGGGTTCTGCGATTTTTAATTGTTTGAGCAAGGTGCAAAGCGCGCTCGTAGCGCTTGATGTTCGGTGAGTGCTCGCTGAAACTGGCCCCAGGGCGCTTGGGCATTATTCAGCGAGAGCCAGCGTGTTTGATAGCGTTGGATCGCCAGTGGTTTGTCTACCTGTTGCGCGTCAATTAAACGATTGATCGCTGTTAACCACTGCTTGGCTGTACTTGCTAAGGGCTCAACCGATGGTGTCTCCCAGCCCCTTAAACAGTGTGTGGCATCGCTGTGCTGAGTTAGCAATGCATTTGCTTCTGTTAAGCGTTGAGAGGCGAGTAGCAGGGTGCGCAGCACTTCGGCGGTTAGGGGCCGCTCTTGGAGGGTTTTTAAATGGTTCTCAAGCGTTGCAGAGTCTTGCTGCCAGTCAAGATCAAACTGGTGGTCAGTCATTTGTTGCAAGTATTCGATGGCGTCAAGCTGGCTGGTAAGAGCGACTTCATCAACATTGCTTAAAGGCTGGCTTGCCCGTGCAAAGCTTTTAATCCACTCGCTGGAGTCAAAAATAGCGTTCCAACTTACCGCGGGCAGCTGGGCTGTTTTAGTCGCTGTTAATTGTTCTAGGCGGGTTCGGTCTGCATCGCTTAACTGATCGGGAACTTGGCTATTTAAGCAGGCGCTTAGTCGCTGCCATAGCGTGCGCTCATATAACCACTGTTGGCTAGGCGGGGCTACACGCCCCAGTTGGTTGTTACGTGCGGCGACTAGCGAAGTGATTTGACATTCGCGCAGTGCGTAAACATTCAGCAGGCTATCTCGCGTTTCGGGAATGTCAATAAGCCGCTCGGAGCGCTCAGGGAAGTCACCAATATTAACTGGGTCAGCTCGTTCAATGCCTGGCTGTGCGAGGTCATCGGCGAGTTGTTGGTGGTAGGCCTGCCACTGCTGCTCAGCGGGGTTGTCGCCACAGCCAACCAGCAGGGCGCTTAGCGCTATTGCTAGAGAAAAAATTCTCCATCGAGCCATGCCTACCCCCGAATACTAATGCGCTGTAAACGCCAGCCAAGTAGCAGTGCCGCAGTGCTTAAGCCAGCAATCAAGCCAATCCAGTAGCCATGAACGCCGAGTGGGGCTAGGTCACCCACTCCAAGAGAGCCCAGCCAGTGTCCACCACCCAAGCCTACAATCCAGTAAGAGAGCACCGTAATTACCATGACAATGCGGGTATCTTTATAGCCACGCAATGCGCCCGCTAAATTGACCTGCAGCGAGTCAGAAAGTTGAAAAATAACCGCTAGGGCAATGATCGACAGCGCTAGCGCTTGAATCTCGGCATTCGAAGTGTAAAGCGAAATGACCGGCACAGCGGTTACCCATAGCAGGATGCTGTTAAATACGGCGACACAAACACTGACCACAATGCCGTTCCAGGCAACTTGGCGGGCTAGCGTCAGACGCTGCTGTCCAAGTGTATTACCCACCCTGACGGTCAGCGCCATGCTCAACGACATCGGCAGCATAAACAAAATGGTGGTGAAGCTAAGCGCTATTTGGTGAGCGCCCACGGTGACTTCGCCAAAACTGGCAATAAACAGCGCAATAAAGGTAAACAGGGTAACTTCGACAAAAATAGCCACGCCAATGGGAACACCCACCACTATGAGCTCGCGAATGCCGACCCATTGGGGAGGCGTTAGCTGTTGCCATATAGCGACGCTTTTATAAGTACGTCCTCGGCGCGTGTAGTAGGCCATCGCGAGTGCCATCGTCCACATTGAGAGGGCCGTCGCAATACCACAGCCAAATGCCCCCAAGGCAGGCAGTTGTTGCAGGCTACTAGGGATCCAGGTGCCGAAGAGATTCACTAACCCCTCGCCGCCGTAGATCAATAGGTAGTTGGCAGGAATATTGACCGCTAAGCCGACCAAGCTAATCCAAAGGGCTGGCCGGGTATGGTTCATACCATCGGAAAAAGCCCTAAGCGCTTGAAAGAGGGCAATGCCCGGCATACCAAAGGCGACGGCAGAAAGGTAGGCAGCAGACTGATCCGCGACCGCAGGAGGCACGTCCATTGCCTTGAATATGGGCATAACGGCAGACCAGAGCAGCACTGCTGCTACGGCACCTAACAGTAGCGCAATCCAAAGCGCCTGATGAACTGCCGGGCGAATAGCAGCGTTGCGCTGGCCGCCCAGTAAATGCGCAACGATGGGCGTAAGGCCCATCAGCGTGCCGGTTATAAACAGCATCAACGGCATCCATAGGCTAGAGCCTACCGATACGGCGGCGAGTGACGTTGCATCATGTCGGCCTGTCATCATTACATCGACGACACTCATTCCGGCCTGAGCCAGCTGAGCGCCGCAAATAGGCAGCGCTAAGAACATCAAAGAGCGTGTTTCTGGCCAGTAGATCGATTTCAGTTGTTGAGTAAAGCCGCCCACTTGTTGGCTCCTGATGGGGAAAGTTATTCACGAAAAGTCGTTATATTAGCAGGTGCGTCACGCTTATGGTGGCTAGACGTTAGCTTGCGTCAACAGGGCAGGTATAATGCGCCAAAATCGATGACAAATGAGGTCAATGTGAGTGACACGCAGGATCGATGGACGCTTGCCGATATTACCGCGCTTTTTGATGGGGTTTTTGCTGAGCGTTATCAAACTCGATTGATTCGCGGCGGCGATGAGCCACTCTATCGTCCCGCCAACGGCGAAACTCCCTATCACCAGGTAATTTTCGCTCGTGGCTACTATGCCAGTGCGCTGCACGAAATCAGCCATTGGTGCATTGCAGGGGCAGAGCGGCGTCAGCTCGAAGATTACGGCTACTGGTATTGCCCTGATGGGCGAGATGCTGAACAGCAAAAAGCGTTTGAGCAGGCTGAGATTGCGCCACAGGCGTTAGAGTCTATCTTCACCCGTGCCTGTGGTCGCGATTTTCATGTCAGCGTAGATAATTTAGGCGGCGATATAGAGGTAGATGTTGAGGCCTTTGCGGCGCGAGTAGAGGCCCGCGCCCAGCGCTACTGGGAAGATGGCTTGCCAGCCCGGGCCAACGCCTTCCTGATGGCGCTTGAGCGCTTCTACTGTCACCAGGAGACGCTTGCAGAGGCGGTGGCCCAGGCGCATGCCACGATGGATAAAATGGATAACACGGACTCTGCGGTCACTGCATAGTCGTTTGCTTAGCGCTGTGCTTAGTCCTCTGTTTAGTCCTCTTCTGTTAAGCGTTGATGCATCGATAGCATCACTTCCAACTCATGTTCAGGGCGCATCGGCTCTAATCCTAGCTCGCTGAACGTTTCACGCCGCTGGCGGTGCCATTCGCCTGGGGTGAGGGAAGGGTAAAGCACTGAGGCTGGGGCTAACTCCACGAAAGGGTCTAACCCATAGGTGTCAAACAGCCGCGCCAGCGCCGCTTCGTCGTCGCCGTTGTCGCTGGTATACAGGGTAGCGGAGAAGTGATCGTTCTCCAGCTCGCGGATGACCTCTAGCGGGCTAACCCCCAGGCTCTCCAGCTCTTCCATGCTGTAGGCGCCCATGGCATTGGTATCTTCTTTGATCCAGCTATCGTCTGGCTGAATCAATGTTTGCTTTACTCGGCCATCGGGCAGTGACCAGGCAATGGCTAGCGGGAGGCCATCGTCTTCGCCCGTTTCAATGGCTATAAATCCTGGATAATCGGCCACGCTAATACTCCTGTTAAGATTCCGTGGGTAGACGGAAAAAACGCTGGGCGGTCTGTGTGGTTGCCGCCCCTAACTCAGCTTCGCTAATACCGTGCCACTGGGCAATCTCGCGGACAATCCACGGCAGCAACGCCGGTTCGTGTCGACGACCCTTTAGCTTCGCCGGGAGGTTGCGGGGCAGCAAGTACGGGCAGTCGGTTTCTACCATCAAACGCGTTAATGGAATATCACCTACTAATGAGCGTAGATGATGTCCGCGTCGCTCGTCGCAAATCCAACCAGTTAGGCCTATATGCAAGTCTAGGTCGAGATAGCCAAACAGCGTATCGCGATCGGCGGTAAAACAGTGCACCACTGCGTGACTGATATCATCTCGCCACGCATGCAGTATTTCACGCATCCGCTGGCCCGCATCTCGCTCGTGTAAAAACAGCGGCAAACCGCTTTCCACCGCAAGCGCCAACTGTGCTTCAAAGGCACGCTCCTGTTGCTGGGGCGTTGAGAAATTGCGGTTGAAATCCAGCCCGCACTCACCCACCGCGACGACTTCCGGCATGGCATGCAGAGCCCCCATGGCGCGCTCAAGGGGTTTGTCCCACTGGCTAGCGTCATGGGGGTGAACGCCTGCTGTGGCGTACAGGCCAGGGTACTGCTTGGCCAGCGCAACCGCTTGCTCGGCGTGGGCAAGGTCGGTGCCGGTGACGATCATGGTCGTTACCTGCGCCGCCTGGGCGCGCTGGATAACCGCCTCAAGATCGCGACCAAAGCTTTCATGAGTCAGGTTTGCGCCAATATCCACCAAGGGTGTGTCAGGACGAAACTGGAGTGCTTCGGGTAAAAAGTCATCGGCATAAGCGGTGGCCAAAGGTGTCTCCCGTTCAATAGGCAAAAGTACCATTGTAACGGTATGCGCAAGCATCGACTAATGGTGTGTTGAAACTGGCAAGGGTGTAGATATGGCACGAATTGCAAAAAAACTGGCTTGATAGGTAAACAGCCATGGCTTATTACCGCCTAAGATGAACCCAAGCTATTGCGTGCTACGTCACTGCGATGGATTCAATGACAACCTTTAATAACAACAAAAGAGAGCCACATAACAATGCAACTATCTTATCGTTCATCTCATCGTTCGTCTTACCGCTTTGCTACTTCAACTCTCGCTGCTGCCGTTCTGACGGCCAGCTATGCACCTATTGCCGTTGCCGCTGAGAATATTTCTGATAACGAAATACGCATTGGCTATTTAGCCGATATGTCCGGCGTTTATCGCGACCCCATTGGCCCCTTGGGTGAAGATGCCATCAATATGGCGATTGAAGATGTGGGCGGCAGCGTCAACGGCGCTAATATCGTGGTCTTCAGTGCCGATGACCGCAACAGCCCGGATGTAGGCTCAAGCGTCGTACGTGAGTGGATCGATGAGAGGAACGTCGATATGGTCACCGGGCTGGTGGCATCTTCTGTCACCTTGGCCGCGGTAAGCCTGTTGGAAGAGGCAGATAAGCTTGGGCTGGTGAATGGCGCTGTCTCTTCAGCTATTACCAATGAGCACTGCTCACCCAACCATATTCACTGGGTTTACGATACCTGGGCGATGTCCAACGGTACCGCAAAAGCGATTACCGATGAGGGGCATAAAAGCTGGTACCTGCTGAGTGCCGACTACTCCTTTGGCCATGCGCTGGAAGCGGATGTTACTCGCGTCGTGACTGAAAATGGCGGTACCATCGTGGGTAGCGCCCGCCACCCTTTCCCCAGCAGTGATTTCTCCTCGTTTATGCTTCAGGCCCAGGCGTCCGGTGCTGATGTTATTGCGCTGAATAACGCTGGCGGCGATACGATTAACGCGGTGCAGACAGCAGGTGAGTTCGGCATTACCCAAGCGGGGCAGATTCTGGCGGGCATGGTGCTGTTTAGCACTGATATACGTAGCATCGGGCTGGAAAACGCCCAAGGCCTGCAGTTCACCAAAGCGTGGTACTACGACTTGAACGACGAAACCCGCGCTTGGGCGGAGCGCTTCCGTGAGCGTACCGGCAGCATGCCCACCATGGTACATGCGGGTCTTTACTCCAGCACGCGCCACTACCTTGAGGCGATTGAAGCCACTGGAACTGATGATACGCAAACCGTGCGTCAGCAAATGGCCGATACCCCCATCAACGATATCTTCGCCACCGGTGGCTATATTCGTGAAGATGGCCGTATGGTCCACGATATGTATTTAGTGGAAGTTAAAACCCCCGAAGAGTCCCAAGACGAAGATGACCTCTTTCACATCATCCGTACCATTCCGGCAGAAGAGGCCTTCCGTCCGCTATCAGAAAGTGTCTGTCCGCTGGTCAACAGTTAAGTCGCTGCCAATTCACTACAACAATTCAGAGGATTTGGCATGTCTGAAACGTCTGTTATTCAGCAAAATACCATTGGGGCTGCTCTAAACCGCAGCGCTCGAAAATATTCACATCAGTTGGCGCTGGTGTTTGGTGAACGTCAATGGCGCTACTCAGCACTCAACCAAGCAGCTAACCGCGTTGCCAACGGCCTGCTGGCAGCAGGGCTTACCCCAGGAGATCGACTAGCGGTATATGGCAAAAACTCCGACGCCTACGTCATCGCCTGGCTGGCCGCGACTAAGGCCGGATTGGTGCATGTGCCGATCAATTTCGCCTTAAGTAGTGATGAGCTGCGCTACATCCTTGATCAGTCGGGAGCAGCAGGTTTACTCAGCGATGTGAGTCTTGCCGACAAAGTAACTGTTGCCACCGCAGACTTGGATCTAGCCCTGATGGGAACCCTGCACGCGGGCCAGGGGCAGGGTGCAAACAGCTTCGATGTCCTCGCTCATGCAACGTCAGAACCCTGTAGTGAAGAAGACAGTAGTGAAGAATCCAGTGTAACGGTTGATGGCGCAAGCCTTGCGCAACTGCTCTATACCTCGGGCACTACCGCTGCGCCAAAAGCCGCGATGATGACCCATCAGGCACTGATGGCCGAATATATGGCCTGCATGGTCGAGCTGGATATCAAAGGCAGCGAGTCCATGCTTGCCGCGCTGCCGCTTTACCACTCCGCGCAAATGCACGTTTTCTTAATGCCCGCGCTGTTGTTGGGCGCGCCCGTGTATTTGCTAGAGGCGCCGCTTCCCGAGCTGTGCTTAAGCGCTATAGCTGAGCACCAGATCGCATCATTTTTTGCCCCGCCCACGGTCTGGATTAGCCTGCTGCGCCACGCTGAATTTGAGCGCTTTGACCTAAGTGCACTCAATAAAGCCTATTACGGCGCCTCGATTATGCCGGTACCGGTACTGGAAGAGATGCAGCAGCGGATACCGGGCGTAGGGCTCTATAACTGCTATGGGCAGAGCGAAATCGCCCCCTTGGCGACCGTTCTGCGCCCTGAAGAGCACGCCGAACGGCCCGCTTCAGCCGGGCGGCCCATTTTGACGGTGGAAACCCGCATTGTTGACCTTGAGATGAACGATGTCCCTCCTGGCGAACATGGAGAAATCGTCCACCGCTCACCCCAGCTTATGAGGGGCTACTGGGATAAAGCGGCGATGACCGAAGAGGCGTTTCAAGGCGGCTGGTTCCATTCGGGGGACGTGGGCTACTTCGATGAAGCGGGTTACTTGTATGTCGTCGATCGCATTAAAGACGTGATTAATACCGGGGGCATACTGGTGGCTAGCCGTGAGGTAGAGGAGGGGCTGTTTAAGCACCCGGCGGTATCCGAAGTGGCGGTGATCGGTCAGCCCGACGAGAAGTGGATCGAAGCCATCACGGCGGTAGTAGTATTGAAAGAGGGCCAAGAGGCAAGCGAGGAGGAGCTGATCCATCACGCCAAAACGCTGATGGCGCCTTATAAAGTGCCTAAATACATCCTCTTTGCCGATGCGCTGCCCAAAAGTACCGCAGGCAAAATCCTCAAACGCCATCTACGTCAAGACCTTAAGGGGTAAGCATGGACGCGCAAACGACCGAACTGTTTCACGCCATGATCAAACGCTGCCTAAGCCAGGAGGTCGCCCCTTACTATGATGAGTGGGAGGCCGCAGGCGAAATACCCCGCTCACTGTGGCATGCGCTAGGCGCTGCGGGCCTGCTCGGTATTGACCTGGACGAACAGCATGGCGGATCGGGCGCTGATATTGCCATCACCCAGCTGGCGCTGGAAGAGTTGTCCCGCCAAGGGTTTGGTGGCCTGGCCAGCGCTTATAATATTCACGCCAATATCGTGATGCCCTACCTACAAAATTTGGGAACAGCTGCTCAGCGGGAGCAGTGGCTGCCTGCCATGGCTCGTGGTGAATATCTTGGCGCCATCGCCATGACCGAACCCCATGCGGGGAGTGATCTTGCGTCAATGAGAACCCGCGCAAAGCGCACTGCCGAGGGCTGGGAGTTAAGCGGCAGCAAAATCTTTATCACCAACGGCCAGTTTGCCGACTTAGTCATTGTGTGTGCCAAAACGGATCCCGCCGCCGGTGCCAAAGGGGTCTCGCTGTTTTTGGTCGATACCCACTTATCTGGCTTCTCGCGGGGTAAGCCGATTAAAAAGATCGGTCAGCACGCCAGCGACACCGCCGAGCTTGCCTTTGATCAGATGCAGCTACCCCATGATGCGCTGCTGGGTGAAGAGGGTGCTGGGTTTCGCTACTTAATGCAGGAGCTACCCCGTGAACGCCTGGGCGTAGGAGCGCAGGCGTTAGGTGCCGTAGAGGGCGCGCTGGCGTTGACCTTGGAGTACGTGCAGCAGCGCCAAGCATTTGGTCAGCGGGTCGCGGATTTTCAAAATACCCGCTTTACCTTAGCCGAGATCAAAGCCCAGTTGGACGTCGCTCGGGCCTACTTTGAGCACTGCGTCGAAAAGTACCGCCAAGGCACCATGAGCAGCACGGATGCGGCGATTCTAAAACTGCAGCTAAGCGAGCTGCAGTGCCAAGCGGTGGATCGCTGCCTGCAATTGTTTGGCGGTTATGGCTACACCCACGACTACCCCATTTCACGCTTCTATCTAGATGCTCGGGTGCAGACCATCTACGCCGGTAGCTCGGAGATTATGAAAGAAGTCGTCGCGCGTTCGCTGTTGGGCAAAGTGGCCTAGCGAAGCGCCCTGGATATAGCGAAGCGCTTGAATACAGGAGAGCACCATGCGGTTGGATGATGTAGTAATTTTAGGCGGTGCGCGTACCGCGATCGGTGGTTTTGGCGGTTCGCTGTCAACAATGGCGCCGTTTGAGCTGGGGGCGATCACCGCCAAAGAGGCGTTGCGGCGGGCAGGCGTTGAGGGCGGCGATATCGACCACTCGGTATACGGCCACATTATTACCACCGGGCCCCAGGATGCCTATCTGGCGCGCCATATTGCGCTCGAAGCAGGCGTGCCGAAAGAGGCGGGGGCATTCAACGTCAATCGGCTGTGTGGTTCGGGCGTGCAAGCGGTTGTGTCCGCCGCCCAGCAGATCGCCATGAGGGATAGCCGCTTAGCGCTAGCAGGGGGCGCTGAGTCGATGTCGCGAGGGGCGTATCTGCTGCCTCCCCACGCGCGCAACGGTGTGCGTATGGGGGATGTGAACGTCCAGGATTTAACCCTAGGCATCTTGAGTGATCCTTTTGGCAGCGGCCATATGGGCTGCACCGCCGAGAACATCGCTAAACAGTATGGCCTAAGCCGTGAGCAGTTGGATCAGTTTGCCCTTGAGAGCCATCAAAAAGCGGCGCGTGCCATCGCGGAAGGCCGCTTTGACGAGCAAATTGTAGCGGTGGAAGTCAGCCGAGGTAAGCAAACGGTACTTTTCTCCCGCGATGAACACGTGCGCGATGGCGTCCAACTTAGCGATTTAGTGCGGCTTAAACCCGCCTTCCAAAAAGATGGCGTGGTGACCGCAGGGAATGCTTCGGGTATCAACGATGGCGCGGCCACGTTAGTGCTGGCCCATAGCGATGAAGCCGCACAGCGCGGCCTAACGCCCAGGGCGCATCTACGTGTTGCCACCACTGCTGGCGTTGATCCGAAGCTAATGGGCCTCGGGCCGATTCCTGCGGTCAAACGCTGCCTGCAGCAGGCGGGGCTTAGTATCAACGATATTGATGTGATTGAATCGAATGAAGCCTTTGCTGCCCAAGCCATGGCGGTGGCGGAAACGTTGGGCTTCCCCCTAGAGAAGCTAAACCCTAACGGCGGCGCGGTTGCCTTGGGGCATCCGGTAGGGGCCACGGGGGCTATTCTGATTCTTAAAGCCCTTCACGAATTGGAGCGTATTCGCGGTCGCTACGGATTGATAACGCTATGCATTGGTGGCGGGCAGGGGATCGCCCTGCTGATCGAGCGCGGCTAAAACGCCTTTATTTAAACAAGAACAAGCTCACAGGAGTGTTTATGTCTTCAGTTACCCCGAAAATTTTACCCGCCGCGGCCTCGGCGACAAACCCTGCTTTGATGATTGGCGACCTGCTGGAGGCGGGCGTGCGCATGGCGGGCGATAACCAGATTGTCTACCGGGATCAGAGCCGCCACAGCTACGAGCGCTTTCGCGAACGGGTACACCAACTGGCCCACACGCTGACGTCTCAAGGCGTACAAGCAGGCGACGTGGTGGCGGTGTTGGATTGGGATAGCCATCGCTACCTGGAGTGCTTCTTTGCCATTCCGATGATCGGCGCAGTGCTCCACACGGTGAATGTACGCCTAGCCCCGGAACAAATTCTCTACACCATGGAGCACGCCGAAGACGTATTTGTGTTCGTGCACGAAGAGTTTGTGCCGCTGCTTGAGCCGCTGGCCGATAAGCTTCCCCAGGTGCGTGGCTATCTGCTGTGCCAGGAGGCTCCGCAAACAGTCGATACCACGCTGCCACTGGTAGGCGAGTTTGAGGCACTGCTAAGCCAGCAGCCCACCCATTACGACTTCCCAACCTTTGATGAAAATGCTGTTGCCACGCTGTTCTATACCACCGGCACTACGGGTAACCCCAAAGGGGTTTTCTTCACCCATCGCCAGTTGGTGCTGCATACCCTGAACGAGGCCAGCGCTTTCCAGGCCCCCGGTTTTGAGCTGCTCAATCGCGACAAGGTGTATATGCCGATTACCCCCATGTTTCACGTTCATGCCTGGGGGGTACCGTATACCGCCACGTTGATGGGGGCTACCCAGGTTTACCCAGGCCGCTACGAGCCGGAAATGCTGGTCAAGCTATTGGTTAGCGAGAAAGTTGATTTCTCCCACTGCGTGCCAACGTTGCTCAATATGGTGGTGAGCGCCGAAGCGATTGCGTCAAAGCAGGTCGATCTCTCCGGCTGGAAAGTGTTGGTGGGCGGGAGTGCGTTAACCCAAGCGCTGGCAAGCAAGGCCTGGGCATTGGGGATCGATACCCGCAGTGCTTACGGTATGTCGGAAACCTGCCCGCTGCTCACCGCCGATATTCTACCGCGGGATATTGGTGACGCTGATTTTGAGACCCAGCTACCCTGGCGCTGTAAAGCGGGCCTGCCAATTCCGCTGGTCAAGTTGCAGGTGGTTGACGCGGACGGCGAGCCGCTCCCCAGTGATGGTAAAAGCGTTGGGGAAGTGCGTCTTCAAGCGCCCTGGCTGACCCAGGCTTACTACAAAGAGGAGAAACGCAGTGCGGAGCTATGGCGCGACGGCTGGCTGCATACCGGGGATGTGGGTTCGCTTGATGAGCGGGGCTTTCTGACCATTAGCGACCGCATTAAAGATGTGATTAAAACCGGCGGCGAGTGGCTCTCGTCGTTAGAGCTGGAGAGCTATATCAGCCAGTGCCCAGGCATTGCCGAAGTGGCGGTGATTGGGGTGGCGGACGATAAGTGGGGGGAGCGACCGGCCGCGCTAGCCGTTCCTGTTGATCTAAACAACCCACCGACGACGGAAACCGTGCAGGCGTTTCTAGAGCAGTTTGTCG
Source organism: Halomonas sp. AOP13-D3-9 (assembly GCF_052379125.1). NCBI lineage: Bacteria > Pseudomonadati > Pseudomonadota > Gammaproteobacteria > Oceanospirillales > Halomonadaceae > Halomonas > Halomonas sp. AOP13-D3-9. The sequence goes on from NZ_JBQSYH010000028.1 coordinate 14,376, forward strand.
CCCAAGGTAAACTCAACCGCTGGGCGATTCCCAGCATGATCCGTTTCGTCGATGAGATACCCAAAACCAGCGTAGGTAAGCTGGATAAAAAACGTATCCGTACCGAGATCTAAAGGTATCAATTAACTCTGCCCGCCGTGCGCGCTTTGCGATACGCGGCGGGGGAGTTGCCTGTCCAGGTTTTAAAAGCCCGGCTAAAGCAGGCTAGATCCTCGAAACTCAATGCTTCTGCAATATTGACAAGGGGCTTCTCACTGCAGGTGAGTGCCTGAATAGCGACATCGCGGCGGTACTCATCCTTGACCGCTTGAAAGTGGGTGCCCTCCATTTTTAAATGCCGCGCCAACGTGCGTGCTGACATATGTAGCGCATCAGCGGCGCTATGCACTGAACCTGCCGTCAACAAATGGCGTGAAAGGTGTTCCCGCACCCGGTGAGTGAGCAGGCGATCGGCAAATGATACATAGAACCAGTCCGCCGGGGCACGTTTGAGAAAAGCGCCCAGGTGCTTCTTGGTTTGTCGGATAGGGTGATCAAGCAAACTGCGATCAATATAGATAGCGGTTTGCGGCTGTTCAAAGCGCACCGTGCCAGGATAAAAGTAAAGATAATCAGCACTGTGGGGTGGCTGGGCGTAAGCGCACTCCATTAAAATAGGCGGAATTTTACGCGCAATCATCCACGACGCGATGCCATGAAACAGCTTGAGCATTAGCTCATGAATTAAGATGCGGCTGCCCACCAAGGGCGCATGCTCCACCAACGCCATGCGGGCCAAGTCATCTTCAAGGGTAAACGCATAGCCAAAGTCATCAAGCAGTATACGAAAAAACTGCGTATAGCGATGCAGCGCCACCTGCAGGTTGGGTGCATCCAGCATGCTTAAACAGAGCAGTTTTAGGGTGCCACCACGCAGCGGGCGGGAGAAAAAACCGGGTGTTTCGTCATCCAGTTCGTTTACTAAGCTGCGGTAGAGTTCGGCAAACTGCTCAACGGTGACGCGACCATGGGGAGCCGAAAGTAAAAAGGGCGAGATCCCCGCCCGTTCCAGGTAGCGGGTGGGCGACGTATCGCTGTTGGGTAAACCTTTAAACAGCTCGTTTACAAAATGCATTGAGACGGTCACCGTCACTGTCAGCCCGCCTTTAAAAAAATGTCTTTTAATAGGGTTACTTTATTTGCTGGGAAAACGTTACCACGCTGGTGGTCTCTGCTCCATACGGTTCAGTGCTATAACGTTCCCCCTCCCGGCGCGCTCATGCGTTACACTGTGCGCCTCACGATTAAGGAGGACACCGCGTGACCCTGTTACGACTCGAACAGCTGCAACTCGCCTACGGCACCCATGTACTACTCAATCGCGCCGACCTGACGGTTGAAAAAGGCGAGCGGCTGGCGCTGGTCGGGCGCAACGGCACCGGCAAGTCCACCCTGCTGAAGCTGGTCGCGGGGGATATCCTGCCCGATGACGGCTCTATCTGGCGCGCACCTGGCCTGAAAATAGGCGTACTGTCTCAAGAGTTACCTGAGTCATCCGGTCTAACCATTTTTGATATGGTGGCCCAAGGCCTGCCGGAAGCGGGGGAGCTGTTGTCGGAGTACGATCATCTTATTAATGATCCCGACCCCGATATGAATCGCATGGCGACCCTGCAAACGCGCCTGGAAGCCATTGATGGCTGGTCGTTCCACCAGCGTATCGACACCGTGCTTACCCGTTTAGGCCTACCCCCCGCGGCTGAGATGAGCTCGCTCTCCGGTGGTTGGCGCCGCCGAGTAGCGCTGGCGCGGGCGCTGGTGGCCGAACCTGATCTGCTGCTGCTCGACGAGCCTACCAACCATTTGGACCTAGACACCATTGCCTGGTTGGAAGAGCAACTGCTGGCCTTTAATGGCGCGGTACTGCTGATTACCCACGATAGGGCGTTTCTTTCCAAGCTAGCGACCAATATTCTTGAACTGGACCGTGGCCAGCTAGGGCGCTACCCCGGCAAATACGAAGAGTATCAGGCCCGCAAGCAGCATGAGCTGGAAGTAGAAGCGCGGGAGAACGCCGAGTTTGATAAAAAGCTTGCCCAGGAAGAAGCCTGGATTCGTCAGGGGGTTAAGGCTCGACGTACCCGCAACGAGGGCCGGGTGCGGGCGCTGGAAGCGATGCGCAACGAGCGCAGCCAGCGTCGTGAACGCCAGGGCAATGCCAACCTAACGGTGGATCGCGGCGAGCGTACCGGCAAGCGTGTGGTAGAGCTGCAAGGCGTCACCCAGCGGTTTGGCGATGAGGTGATCCTGCGCGACATTAATCTTGAAGTACTGCGCGGTGATCGTATCGGCTTCCTGGGCCGTAACGGCGCGGGCAAAACCACACTGCTGAAAATCTTGCTAGGTGAGTTGGAACCCAGTGAAGGCAAGGTGCAGATGGGCACCAACCTAAAAGTGGCCTATTTTGACCAGCTGCGCGCCGGGCTTGAGCTGGAAAAAACGGTTTATGACAACGTTGCCCAGGGCAGCGATCGCGTTAGCGTAGGCGGCAAAGACCGCCATGTAATGAGCTACTTGCAGGACTTTCTATTCACGCCCGAGCGAGTTCGCCAGCCGGTAAAAGCGCTCTCTGGCGGTGAGTCCAACCGCCTGCTGTTAGCCAAGCTGTTCACCCAGCCAGCCAATGTGCTGGTGCTCGATGAGCCGACCAACGATCTCGATATGGAAACCTTGGAGCTGCTTGAAGAGCTGCTGCTCGATTTCGATGGCACGCTGCTGCTGGTCTCCCACGACCGAACCTTTATGGATAACGTGGTCACCAGCATGCTCGCCTTTGAGGGTGACGGCGTGGTGCGTGAATACGTGGGCGGCTACACCGACTGGATTCGCCAAGGTGGCAAGCTGCCACCGGCGCCTTGGGAAGGCGCGGCGCGGCAGCATACCGAGCCTACTTCAGAAGCGCCCAAAAAAGTCGCTGAAGCACCTGCCTCAGCGGCTAAGAAAAGCGTCAAGCTCTCGTATAATCTGCAGCGTGAGCTAGATGCATTGCCCGCTGAAATCGAGCGTCTTGAGGGGGAAATCGAGGCGTTAGAGAGTGAGATCGGTGATCCTGCTTTCTATCAGCAGGACGCGGATGCCGTTACAGCTAAGCTGCAAACACTTGAGAAAGTGCAAAATGCATTAGAAGTCGCCATGGAGCGCTGGATGGAACTGGAAGCGATGGCTGCTGGGGAATAAGCTCAGTAACGTTAAAAGGCGCCGTGTGGGCGCCTTTTTTGTCAGCGGTGTAGCGTCGTTGATCACTCGTCGCTTTCTTCGCCTTTTTTACCCACGCGTACCGCAAGGACATCGCACCGGGCGCCGTGCAGCACACCGGTAGAGGTTGAGCCCAACAGCAGGGCGAAGCCGTGGCGGCCGTGGGAGCCCACCACGATCAAGTCCACATCGTGCTCTTCGGCAAAACGGTGGATTTCGGTATCGGGCATACCAACGACAACGTGCTGATCAGGCTCGGCAATGTGTGGGGCGGCAATTTCGGCCAAGCGTTTTTTAGCGTGTTCATCCAACTGGTCTTGGATGCTGGTCAAGTCCATGGGGATATCGCCACCGTAAGCAAATCCAAGCGGTTCCAGGGTATGCATAATGGAGATTTTGGCTTGCTCGTTACGTTCAGCGATCGCAACGGCACGTTCCAGAATCTTGTGAGAGTCTTTGGTTAGGTCAACGGCAACTAAAATGTGGTGATAGCTCATGGCGTATCTCCTTGGCATGGATAGCACTAGTTAACAAAGAAAAAAGCTCTTTGTTCAATGACCTTTACTTTAGATGGCGTGTCCGTTTTTAACAATAGCAAGCGTTTTAACAATGACTTGAGTCAAAACAGCGACCTGAGCCTTGGCTTTTAGAGTAGTGTAATACAGTGTGGCTTATGTAGGAGGAAATGTAGAGATGGATTGGTTTATTATTGTGTTTATTTTGATGCTCGTCATTGCACCAGTGATGTGGCTAAAGCCCAGCCCGCGGCAAAAGCGTCAACAGTCGCTGCGTTCGCAAGCCTCAAAGCAGGGTGTCAGCATCAAACTGGAAAAGCCGCCGCTGCACCATTTTAGAGGCACCATGCCCGCCTACCGCTGGTTCTATCCCCAGGAAGGGCCCGGCCCGGATTTTCTGCTGGTAAGAGACAGCAATGCCAGTGAGGCCTTAGCTCCCTATTACGCAGGCTGGCGCTGGCGGATAGCCCCCCTGCGACCATTGCCCTTCGATGCGGAGGCACCTTTGAAAGCGTTGCTTGAACGCTTACCCCAGGACGCGCTGGTGGTGCAATCAACGCCTTATGCGCTGACGCTTTGGTGGTGGGAGTCGCAAACTGCGGAGCGATTCGCGACCTATCTACCCGACTTTCATCAACTGCGGGATGCACTGCGTGGTCATGCCGACCAGCCTTTCAGCCAACCACTGAAGGGCACTGAACAGGTGTCGCTTAAAGCCAGTGATCAAGAAGCCGGGCTGTCTTGATCCCGTGCTTGTATCGCCAGTCCATTCGCTTCAATTACCGCCAACCAATCGTTGAGTTGCTCAAGGTTCTCCTCGCTTAAGCCAGCGAACATCTCCTTGCGCGCCTGTTGGGCAACGCTGTCGATCTGTTCCAACAGCGGCATAGCGGCAGGAGTAAGATAAATACGCTTACTACGACGGTCATTGTCGCAGGCGCGTCGCTCAACCAGGCCTTGCTCCTCAAGCTGACCGAGGGTGCGCACCAGCGAGGGCGCCTCAACACCAATGACACGGGCAAGATCGCACTGCGGATGGCCTTCGCCCAGGCGCCACAGGTGATACAGCGTCACCCAGCGTGTTTGGGTTAAGCCCAACGGCGCCAAGCGGCGATCCAGGATGGAGCGCCATAAATGAGGCAAACGTGCGATGCGAAATCCAATCGTTGAAGCCATAGGTAACTAGCTGCCAATAAGTTTGAGTATAGGAATTGTCATAAGCTGCGCCGCTGAATGCAAGGTGCTTAACCCTTCAATCTTCTGGTCGCGCCTCTTCATCGTTAGGACGACCAGGCACAAATCGCCGTAAGTTTAATCCACTTAGGCCACTGGCGCGTATTTCGCCATCTGCCAACGAGGCATGCTGAGTATCTGCCGACACTTCAAAGCGTATCAACCCTAAGCGTTGGCCAGTCCCAGTCATTATGTCGATACGCCAATCTCCAGTAGGGTCTTCGGGGAAGTTTTGTTTGTGACTCCAGGCGCGATAGCCCTGCTCACGTCCACCGTCGATATTAAGTTCCACAACGTCCATGGGCTCACCATTATGATGCCAAGTATGGGTAATGGTTTCACTTAAGCCGCGTGGTGCCCGAATAGCGGTATAAACATACAGGCCATTCTCGCTAATCGCTTGCGGCGTTAATGCCATAGAGCCCTGAGGTAGGCGCTGTTCCACATCAAAACCGGGAGACAGCGCGCTGCTGGTCATCCATAGGCTAGCGGGTGGCACCCAGATGCGTCCAAGCCAAGCTCCATAGGCAAGTAGCAGCGTCAACGCAAAAAAAGCGCACCAGCGTTTGAGCGAGCGCTGCTTAAGCAAGTGCCAAAAGCTTGGCAGAGCTACCAAAATGGTGATTCCCAGGGCCAGTAGCAGACTTTGGCCAGTGGTTAGATGCACCATGATGGGTAGCGTGACCAGCAGTACCAGAAAGACGCACTGGGCATGAAAGACGAAATACAGGCTGCGCCAGCGCTCCGCGACTTTGAAGTAGAGTGGATCGATAATCGACAGTAGTGCCATACCGCCCACCAGCAGCGCAAACAGCGTTTGCCCGCTATTCCACACCGTGGTGACTAAGATAAACGGCAGGGTGAAGAAAAGTGTCTCCTGGTGAATCATCTGGGCAATAAAAGTGGTTACGCCCCGGGGTGGCGTGGGGTGACCCCGGCGCGACAACCAGCGGCTGATCAAGCCTTCGGAAAGCAGTAGCGTCCAGGCAAACAGTAATCCCAGCGCCAGCGCTGCGCCTAACCACTGTTGGCGATCAACTAAAAAGAAACTGCTTAGCCCGGCAGCAAAGGCCATTGGTGGCCAAAGCCAGCTCCAGGGCTTGAGGCGTTCGACAATGCGTTCAATTCGCTGCTGAATGGCTTCAATACGTGAAGGCGTGAGCAGTGCGCCCATAACAAGATAACCTGCAAAGTAAAAGGAAGCGCGATTCTAACAGGCTGTCAGGATTAACGCTGATCTACTGCAAATCCATGTTTATGGCGGGATCGGTTACATTCACTCAGACGACGCTCTATGAACGGATGCCGGAGAGAGCTGGTCTCACAAAATGAGTAAATTAGCCAAAAGTCTGGGCTTGACGTTATCAGGCAACTCAACCAAGCTAAGGCAATCAAACGACCGTATGAAAGTCTATAGAAGCCGTATGAAAAACGTGGCGGGTTCTCTTTTCAGAGCCAGCCCGAAAATGTGGAGAGAGCGCGGATGATTTATCAAGGCAACGCCATCACGGTGACACGTCGTGACACCCCGAGTGGCAATGATATCGCAATGCTCACTTTCGATCTGAAAGATGAGTCCGTTAATAAGCTCTCCAGCGCTGTGATAGCAGAGCTGGATGAGGCGGTGAAGGCCATTCAAGCTGAAAACGGCTTAAAAGGCTTACTGATTGCTAGCGGGAAAGATGTGTTTATCGTGGGCGCCGATATCACCGAGTTTCACAGCCTGTTTGATAAAGGCGAAGCCTACCTGGAGGAGATGAACCTCAAGGTGCACGCTATCTTTAACGCTATCGAAGATCTGCCGTTCCCCACCGTTACGGCGATTAATGGATTGGCGCTGGGTGGTGGCTGTGAAGTATTGCTGACCACCGATTTTCGTGTGATGGGTGAGAAAGCCAAGATTGGCCTACCAGAAACCAAACTCGGCATTCTACCCGGTTGGGGTGGCTGTGTTCGCCTGCCGCGCATTATCGGCGCCGATAATGCCATCGAGTGGATTGCCGGTGGCACCGAAAACCGCGCCGATGCCGCGCTAAAAGTAGGTGCCGTGGATGCGGTGGTGACGGCCGAACAGCTGGAAGAGGCTGCGCTGGATATTCTGGATCGTGCCAACGCTGGTGAGCTGGATTATCAAGCCCGTCGCGCTGAAAAGACCAGCCCGCTGAAGCTCAACCCCATTGAGCAGATGATGGCCTTTGAAACCGCTAAAGGTTATGTCGCCGGTAAAGCGGGGCCCCATTATCCGGCGCCGGTTGAAGCGATCAAAGTGATCCAAAAAGGCGCAGGTGAAGAGCGTGGCCGTGCCCAGGCGATTGAAGCCAAAGCTTTCGCCAAACTGGCGCTAAGCAGCGTAGCGTTTAACTTGGTGGGCCTGTTCCTCAACGACCAAGTGGTCAAGAAGAAAGCCAGCAAGTATGAGAAGCAGGCGCAGCCAGTTAAGCAAACGGCGGTGCTGGGTGCGGGTATCATGGGCGGCGGTATCGCTTACCAGAGCGCATCCAAAGGCACCCCGATCCTGATGAAAGATATCAAGGACGACGCCATAGAGCTGGGGCTTAAAGAAGCCCGTAAGCTATTTGCCAAGCAGGTAGAGCGAAACAAGCTGACCACCGAGCAAATGGCTGAAAAACTCAGCAATATTCGCCCAACGCTCTCCTACGGTGATTTTGGAAATGTTGATCTCGTCGTCGAAGCGGTGGTTGAAAATCCCAAGGTTAAAGGCGCTGTGTTAGCGGAAGTAGAAGAGAAGGTGAGCGACAACACCATTCTGACCTCTAATACCTCGACGATTTCCATTAACCGCTTGGCGCAAAACCTCAAGCGGCCGGAAAACTTCTGTGGTATGCACTTCTTTAACCCCGTGCACCGTATGCCGCTGGTGGAAGTGATTCGTGGCGAGAAAACCTCGGATGCCGCCGTTGCCGCTACCGTGGCCTACGCGCGGGCAATGGGTAAAACCCCGATTGTGGTTAACGACTGCCCGGGCTTCCTGGTCAACCGGGTACTGTTCCCTTACTTTGGCGGCTTTAGCTTCCTGGTTGAGCAGGGCGCTGACTTCCAGCACGTTGATAAAGTCATGGAGAAGTTCGGTTGGCCCATGGGCCCGGCCTACTTGCTGGATGTGGTCGGTCTGGATACCGCGGTTCACGCCAATGACGTCATGGCGGAAGGCTTCCCTGACCGTATGGCACGCGACGGTAAAACCGCCATTCAGGTCATGTACGACAATGACCGTTTAGGCCAGAAGAACGACAAGGGCTTCTACGCCTACGAAGAGGACAAGAAGGGTAAGCCGAAGAAAGTCACCGACGAAGCCGCTTACGCCTTGGTTAAAGAGGTGGTGAAAGAGCATAAAGAGTTTTCCGATGAGGACATCATCGCGCGCATGATGGTACCGCTGTGTTTGGAAACCGTGCGCTGTTTGGAAGATGGCATCGTGGCCACGCCCGCCGAAGCCGATATGGCGTTGATCTATGGTATCGGCTTCCCGCCGTTCCGTGGTGGTGCATTGCGCTACATCGACGCCATGGGCGTTGCAAAGTTCGTAAAGCTGGCAGAAGGCTTGGCCGACGAGCTGGGGCCGCTTTATGCACCCACTGACAAGCTGCGTCAGATGGCTCAGAACAACGAGCAATTCTATTCCAGTGACAGCGCTGCCAGCTCTGCCAACCAAGCCTAACCACCACGCGCAGGAGATATATGATGAGTTTGAATCCGAGAGATATTGTGGTGGTAGACGGTGTTCGTACCGCCATGGCGAAAGCCAAAAACGGCGCTTTTCGCAATGTTCGTGCAGAGAACCTTTCTGCTGCGGCTATGCAGGCGCTGTTTGCCCGTAATCCTAATCTAGATCCTTCTGAGGTCGATGATGTGATCTGGGGCTGTGTAAACCAGACGCTTGAGCAGTCGATGAACATTGCTCGTAATGCGGCGATTATGACCGGCATTCCGCGCTCGGTGCCCGCGCAAACCGTTAACCGTTTGTGTGGCTCTTCAATGACGGCACTGCATATCGCCGCTGCCAATATCAAAGCGGGCATGGGCGACTTCTTTATCATCGGCGGTGTGGAGCATATGGAGCACGTACCCATGGCCCACGGCGTTGATGTAAACCCGGCGGCTAGCAAGTATGCGGCCAAAGCGGCGATGATGATGGGCCTGACCGCCGAGTTGCTGGGCAAAATGCACGGCGTTTCCCGGGAAGAGCAGGATAAGTTTGGCGTGCGCTCTCACCAGCGCGCTCAGGCGGCGATGGAGAAGGGCTACTTCGATAACGAAATTATCGGCGTCGAAGGCCACGACCAGCGCGGTTTTAGAGTCATGGTTCAGCGCGACGAGGTTATTCGTGGCGACTCCACCCTTGAGTCCATGGCGAATCTGAAGCCGGTATTTGATCCGCGCAACGGTACTGTCACGGCGGGCACCTCATCGGCGCTCTCTGTGGGTGCTTCGGCGATGGCGGTAATGAGCTATGAGCGTGCTCAAGCGCTGGGCCTAGAGCCCATCGCGAAAGTGCTCTCTACCGGCGTGGCAGGCTGCGATGCGTCCATCATGGGCTATGGCCCGGTGCCCGCGTCTAAAAAAGCGCTGAAAATCGCCGGCCTCTCCGCGGCGGATATTCAAACCGTTGAGCTCAACGAAGCTTTTGCCGCTCAGGGTATCCCGGTGCTGAAAGATCTCGGCTTCCTGGATGCAATGGATGACAAAGTGAACCTGAACGGCGGCGCGATTGCCCTCGGGCACCCGCTGGGCTGCTCCGGTTCGCGTATCTGCACCACGCTGCTGAACGTGATGCAGCAGCGCGATACCACCCTGGGCTTGGCGACCATGTGCATTGGTATGGGGCAGGGCGTTGCGACGGTGTTTGAACGCTTGAAATAACCGTAGTGCTTAGGTACTAAAACGGCACTCTTGTGGTTATAAACTGCAAGGTGCCGTTTTTATTTGGGGCGCGACTCGGAACTTACCTTCTTGAACCGCCGGGCCGGTGCGGATCGAACGGCACCATTCTCTCAGCGTAACAGGGTGAGGCAGTTTCCCGGCCTGAACCAGGTCTAGTGGGACACTCACTGCAAACTCCTTTTTCTTCTCCAAAGGTTGAACGGCTCAAGTGCCTGAGTGGTGGCGTGCTTGTGTACCTTCATCGGCCATTGGTCGGGGAAATGCGCCAGCATCTGGTAGGAGCCGCGGTAATCGAAGCCCGCCTTGGCGGCGCCATCGCGATCGACCGCATAAATCACCTCGTTGATACCTGCAAACAGTGCGTTCAAGTAGCACATGGCACAGGGCTCGCCCGACGCCAGGAGCGTCTTCGCACGCAATTGGCTGACGCCGATGTTACGACACGCGTCTCTGATGGCCTCGACCTCCGCATGGGCGGTCGGATCATTATGTTCAAGAACGCGGTTTACGCCATGCCCCAGAACCGTTCCGGCGGCATCGACGACAAAGGCAGTGAAAGGTATGCCGCCATTGCGAACATGCTCACAGGAGTAGGTAACCACCTCTTCCATAAGCTTCGAGAAGCGTACAGTAGGGCTAATGGGCATCACTTGTCCCCCCGACTTAGTGGAAAATCCCTGAAAGGACAAGCGGATGACGGCAGCTTGCCCTTTCGGGAGTTTTTATGTGTTTAAGACGATAAGGTACTTGGCTCATCGGTTTGCAGTTTTTCACTGCTGGCCAGTTTCAGCCAGATAACACCAGCAATAATGACGGTAAGCCAGAATCCCTGAACCAATGTGAATGATTGATCGAACAAAATGCTGCCAAACACGACCGCACCTATTGAGCCGATGCCTGCCCATACGGCATAGCCAATGCCGACATCAATTGTTTTCAGGGCGACGCTTAGGGCATACAGCGTGAGCAGGAAGAAGACGATAGCTGATATCGACCAACTCAGAACGCTAAAGGCTTCGCTACCGGCGACGCTCAAGGCATAAACGATTTCGAAAGTGCTGGCGAGCAGTAGCGCGATCCATGCACGCCCGTTATTGGCTTGGGGCTTGGATTGGTTAGTCATGTCGTTTCCCTTTGGTTTAGTGCTGATTTCATTGGTACCGCGATTGCGGTCACTGCTTGATGTGTCCTTACGCTGCGCCACTCAGCCGAAGCCCGATAACACCGCCAATAACCATGGCAATACCCGACAGTTTTCTCAGGTTGAGCCGTTCCTGGAAGAATATCGCCCCCAGGATGACGATCCCGGCACCTGCGGCAGATGTCCAAATGGCGTAACCTACCCCGACATCGAACTCAAGCAGAGCGAGGCTGAGGAAGAAAGTGGCGATTGCCCCGCTGACAAGGGTGGCGATGGTCCACCATAGGCGTGTGAACCCCTGTGCGTTCCCTGCCGAGAAGGCGACGGCAATTTCAAAAAGGACGGCGATGCCGAGATATAGCCAACTGATCATGATGTTTACTCCTGGGGTGTTGAAGCGTGTGTTTAGCCCGGTTGTCATGGACTAGCAGGCATTACCTGCGTCCGAGGTGTCGGGTTGCTGCTCGTGGTCGGTTTCGGTCGTGAACTGATCGATGGCCTGGCGCAGCGCTTCCAGTGACGGCACACCACGGAAAACCTGCGTGCCAACTACAATGGTGGGCACGGACGTGATGGCCATGTCTTCCTGGGCATGACGTAAGGCCTCGCGATGACGCTCCCTGTAGGTACCCTTGGCCAGTACGGTAAGTACAGACTTCCGCTCGAGGCCTACCTCTGCCCCCAGATCGGCAAGTACTTCCGGGTTGCTGATATCTTTCTCCTCCTGGAAGAAAGCTTTTAAAGCGCGCATCGAAAACGCATGACCCAAATCTCGCTCGTCTGCCATGGCGAAAACTTCAAATGCTTTGTCGGTACGTGGCTGAGGCGAGATAGCCGGTAACTTAATCGGCACCCCTAAGCGCTTGGCCATTGGATAGACAGACTGCTTCCAGACCTGTGGCAAATAAGGATCTTCGACGCGCAGAGTCGCTACCGGTGCGGGCCGCAGCTCGTAGGGTCGCCATGTGATCCCGATGTCCTGTCCCTGGATCACTTCTTCGACGAAGTGCTCCGCCAGAAGGCAATACGGGCAGACGTAATCGGTGTAGAGGGTGATTTGCTTTGCCATATATTTTCCTATGGTTGTACATGCATGTATTTGTGACTAAATTGTGGCTCAAGTCTGAGTCTATCTCTGGGGTAGGATCATTATGAATGACTATGATGCCAAACCTGGGGTGGGCGATGAGGCTATCGGAAATTTGCGATAATGATTGTTTTTCATCGATCTAAGAATCTTTAACGTTCAATTTATCATCGAATAATGAAACTACGCACCCAATGATGCAAAAAAGTGCAAGTAAAACAAAGCCCGTCTGATAGGATAAAGCTTCAGTTTCATCGTTTGAGTTCAACACGATGACTAATAGGGCTAGCGCGATAGCGCCACTGGTATACTGACTAGTCACCATAAGTGAACTAGCGGCACCTTTTTGGCTTTCTGGTATCCCTCGAATACCCAAAGCAAATTTTGACGTATAAATCATTCCATGGCCTAGTCCGCTCACAATCAGTCCGGCTACAAAGTAAAATAACCAATTTTTATGATCTAGGGTGTGAGCAATCAAGAGAATGCCAATGAATGCCGTGCCGAAACCCCAGAAAAGAACTTTGCCTGAAGAGTATTTGCTGCTTAATTTCCCAGCCAAAATGTTGCCGATTATAATGAAAATTGAGAGAGGCAAGAACATTACTGAAGTCGACAATGGAGACATTCCATGCAAGCTTTGGAGTGAAGTAGTTACTGCATAAAATTCAGTGCCCACTCCAGCCATGTATAATGCACTCGCGGCACATCCAATACGCAGATTAGGTATGCTTCTAATGTTGCGATCAATAAGTGGACGATTTGAATGTTTCTCTGTCAAAAAGAACAAAAGGACTAACCCTGCAGTAGCGAAAGTGAGAATATTTAGATTGGGGTTCTGGTTCTCAGCAAAAAGTGTCATTGATAGCACTAGGCTAAGTACCATCGTCGTTCCAATAATAGAGGAAGCGACGGGTATGGAGCTTGATTTCTCAATGCTATGGTTTTTTAAGTATTTTTTTCCAAAAATGATGCAGACTACAATTAGCGGGACATTGATAAGGAAAATGATACGCCATGAAATCTCTGTGAAAATACCTCCAAATACAACCCCCATGACGAGACCAGAGGCTCCTACTGCTCCCCATATTGATAGAGATTTCGTTCGCTCATCACCTTCCTTGAAGTGGCTTGAAATCAACGAAATTATAGCTGGTTGCATAGCGGCTGCGCTTAACCCCTGAATTCCTCGTGAAAGCAATAGCAGCTCTGCATTGTATGATAAGCCGCCTAATAACGATGCAATACCAAACGCCGATGTTGATATGATAAATACTTTACCATCACCATAACGGTCACTTAATCTTCCACCTAGAAGTAAAAATCCAGCGAACAATAATCCGTATGATGTTACTATCCATTGCCCAATGGCGGGGCTGAGTTCGAAACTTTCAGCAATACTTGGTAGGGCTATATATACAATGGAGTAATCAAGCGCAATTATAAATTGTGCAAATGAAATGATTAAAAGGATAATTTTTGATTTTTTTCTTAATGTCTCGCTATGATTATTTATAGTGTTCATCCCAACCTCCTGTGGTATGCATAAAGAATTTATCCAGCTGATTAGTTAGGCCTTCCCAACTTTTCGAAATATTGATGAAATTTGTCCATGCAAAGCCTAAGTTTGTTTAGTCTCTCCATTGCACTCCAACTGAGTTGGCTTTAGTTCTGCTAGCCATTGCAATATCGGAAACTGAATCACTCGAAACAATAAGATGGTTTTTATCCAGGTTAAATCTCGCGAGGCTATATTGACAAGGTCAGCGGTTGGTCTCTGATTTTCGACCATTTTATAGGTGTTAACTGTCATGCCAGTGTTCAGGGTGAGATTTGCCAGTGTCGATTTAAATCGTTCTATCCGCGACCAGCATGGGGCATAAGCCCAACCTGTCGCGTCTGTGCAGATATCGACATCGTTGAGATGTTGGATGGTAGTAACCGAGATGAGTAGTAAGGGTAATTTCATCGTGTGGCCCGTTCTTGAAGATACTTGATAATATGTTTGTATGTGCAAGCATCATAAGGATAGCAGGATGCCCTTCGATGTCAACATGCTTGTGCATGCAAATATTTTGAATATTTAGTGCCGCTTTCTGAGAAGAGGCGGGGTTAGCGACAATTGGACGGAATAAATATGAAGTATGAGTGGGGGTGCGACAGGAAAAATGGGTGGTTAGCTGTTGTAAATATTGCTCGGTGGGTAACTGTGTAAAACGCTGTGGTTGAAAAATTGCCCAAATCTTGGCTAATATATGCATGCACAAGTATTGCAGAAAGAAGGGTGACAATGCCGTCACTTGCCTAGATGAGAACCGCTATGATCCCCCAGTCTGTAGTTTGGCAGCAATTGAGGAATGTCTTTGAGTCGGTAGAGAGTCAGGTTGCCAAAGCGTTGCAAAGGGAGCATGGGCTCGGACTTACCGAGTACAGAGCATTGCAATTGCTCTCAATAGCACCCGATGCCGAGCTACGTATGCAAGAGCTGGCCCTGAAGCTAGGATTGAATCAGAGTTCTGTGACGCGTTTGGTCGAACGCATGGAGCGAAACGGGTATACGTTTCGAGATGTCTGTCCAAACGATAAGCGTGGCGTTTATACTGTCATTACTAATCGTGGCTGTCAGATACAGGCCGAGGCTGGAAAAGACTATGACAATTTCCTGAATTCTGCCCTTGATGAGGTATCCGGCCACCAGGAGAATACGCATATAGTCAATTGTTTGCGTCAGCTTACCGTTAACAACACTTGACGGCGAATGGTTGTTCGAGTGAGCGCTACTGTAAAGCGCACGGTGGAAATGGTTACAGAACCCAATATTGAGTCCTTCCTTAATTTCACGGGCATTACATCCACTTGACATCATGTATTGGTGAATCGCTTGATGTGTCGAATGTTGGATATCGCCTGCGTGGCATGGCAACACACATAACGGTACCCTTGCGGTGCCGTTATGTGCTGTTAAGTAGCGGAGGGCTTAAAGAGTGACTATTCAGATTGAAACGCCGTGCGGTGGAAATCCGCCGCGGCTTGGACTTCCGCAATACCGCAGGTATCAGGTACCGGCACCGTGTTGCCTGCCAGCACGGAGAGTACCGCTCTAGTGCCATTGGCCAGGGACTCCAGGTTGTAGCCGCCCTCTAATACGAACACCAAACGACCATCGCAATGCTGTTCAGCTAGCTGCTGTAAAAAACCGGTTAGCGCGCCAAACCCTTCATAGGAAACATTCAGCGCTAAATCGTGCCAGTGCGGGTCAAAGCCGGCGGAAACTAAAATAATATCGGGCTTAAACCACGCCGCAGCCGGGGCGAGGATATCGCGAAATGCCTTTAGAAATGCCTCATCGCCAGCGCCCGCCGGTAACGGTACGTTGATGGTGGTGCCTTCAGCTAAACCAGCGCCCACTTCTTCCAAGTGACCTGAGCCAGGGTAGAAGGGCGCGGCGCGGTGTATATCAAAGAACATCACGTCGGGCTCTGCCCAAAAGATATCCTGGGTGCCGTTGCCGTGGTGGGCGTCCCAATCGACGATCAGTACTCGTTCGCAGCCCAGCGCGCTGCGTGCATGGGCCGCTGCCACCGCAACGTTATTGAATAAGCAGAAGCCGCGAGCCCGAACGGGTTCTGCGTGGTGACCCGGTGGCCGAACGAGGGCAAAGGCGCTTTTAGTACGCTTCTCCATTACCGCTTCTACCGCGGCAATGGCCGTTCCTGCGGCGACTTCTGCAGCATCTACGCTGCCCGGTGAGACCGCCGTGGTGTCGACATCCAACCAGGCATTTTTGCCGCGCAAACTGAAAATATCGCTTAGATAAGAGGTGGTATGCACCCGGGCGAGTTGTTCATGGGTGGCCGCTTTGCCCCCTTCAGTTTGCAGCCCCGCAATGGGTGCTCGCTCGAGCAGTTGTTGAATGGCTTTCAGACGGCCGGGATGTTCGGGATATTTCCACGGCACCGGTAGCCCTGCCAGCAGGTGTCGAATGCGCTTATCGATCCGTTGGGGTAAAAAGTCGGCATCAATGTTGGGCTCGTGAGCGAGAACGCGATCATCATAGAAGGCAATGACGTTATGCATAATGGCTACCTAGTGTATGTGCGTTGAGTCACCGCAGTAATGTAAGCAAGGCGCTGCCGTCTTTTAATCGCACAACGGGCACGAAATGCTTAGCTACAGTAAGGCAGGCTAGGCAGCGTTATACAATGTCACATTTCAAACAATGCCACTCTCAACACTAAACGCCAGGGTCATACTGAGTTCTTCTACTTGATCTGCAAACGAAGGCTGCCACTCGCCGCGCAAAATGAGCGGTGGCTGTACCCACCGCCAACGCAGGCCGGTAATGATGCTTTCCACTGCGCGCTGGGTGCCAGTGCCATCATGGCCGGCGCGGATATAAAGCGCGCAGGGCAGTCCCTGCTTCTCTTCAAGCACAGAGTAGTAGCTGCGATCAAAAAAATCCTTGAGCGCGCCGCTCATATAGCCCAGGTTTTCCGTGGTGCCGAGCAGAATGGCATCGCAGGCCAGCACATCGTCTGGGCCTGCTTCCAAGGGAGCCTTGACCACGCAGTGCATCTGTTCGAGATCAAGATGGCAAGCGCCTCTGTTCGCAGCCTCGCGTAGAGATTGCGTATTTGCTGAAGGGGCGTGGGCCACAACCAATAGCTGTTTTTTGAACTCAGATGTCATAACAGTTGCCTGAATAAGCGGTCAATATCAGAAAGGTTGCACCCAACGTTGAAAATGCCACACTGCTTCAGTGACGCTAAGTAGAGAGCCTATATGCCCAATGAGCCATCGATCAATGTCTTTTACGATGCCCAGTGCCCGCTATGCCGGCAAGAGCGGCGCCGCTATGAGCGCTGGTCGGGCCGCCACGCAGATGACATTGGCTGGCTAGATGTGAGCGAACATCATCAGGCATTGAGGAAAAAGGGCGTTGACCCTGACACGGCGCTGCGATCTCTACATGTCGAAACCGCGCAGGGCCAACTGATTGAAGGTATTGATGCTTACCGCCTGTTAATGGCGCGTATCCCCTTACTGGTGCCGGTCGCCTGGATCATTGGCCTGCCGGGCATTAAATCAGGACTGCGAGCGCTTTATGATAGTTGGGTTAAGCGCCGCTTGAAGAAACAAGGCCGGTGGCCCACCTAGTTTTCGTACAAAAAAGTGTTCGTACAAAGCCTAGACTTTGTGCGAAATACTCATCAGATAAACCAAGGAGATAAAAGCATGGCATTTGCACTTTCATCAATGAAGGTTACCAGCTCGGCGTTTGCTGACCATCAAGCGATCCCTGCTAAGCACACAGGGGAGGGCGAAGATGTTTCGCCAGCGCTTGCTTGGCAGGGCGCGCCTGAAGGAGCCAAGGGGTTTGCGGTGATCTGTCACGATCCTGACGCACCACTGGTCAAGGAAGGCAGCTACGGCTTTGTCCACTGGGTGCTTTATAACCTGCCTGGCGATCTTCAGGAATTAGCCGAAAAGAGCGCTGCGGGCACCGTCGGCGCTAATGATAAAGGCGGTACAGGTTATTGTGGCCCGATGCCTCCAGAAGGGCATGGTAAGCATCTTTACTACTTTTGGGTGCTGGCGCTGGATCACCAAACCTCGCTGCCTGAAGGACTTACGCTGGCTGAGCTACTCAAAGAGGTTGAACCGAATTTGTTGGGTATGAACCGCTTGGTCGGCACTTACCAGCGGGATTGATCTGGCAGTTGGCTGGACATTTTGCGTAATCCGTGTAGGCTCCATCGCTTTCTTACTGTTGGTGATGGAGCCTTCTGATGAGTGATCTGCCTAACTGTCCTGCCTGTGCCTCTGAGTTTAGCTACGACGATGGTCTTCAGTATGTCTGCCCAGAGTGCGGCCACGAGTGGTCAAAGGTGGCAGAAGAGGAGGGCACAGATGACGCATCAGGCGTACGCGACGCCAATGGCAATATGTTAGCTGACGGCGATAGCGTCACGGTGATCAAGGATTTGAAGGTTAAAGGCAGTTCACTGGTGGTTAAAGTAGGCACCAAAGTGAAAAGTATTCGCTTGGTGGACGGCGATCACGATATCGATTGTAAAATTGACGGTATCGGCCCAATGAAGCTTAAATCTGAGTTTGTTAAGAAAGCTTAAAACTTAAAACCCGTACAGATAGCCGAAAAAATAGCCCCCTGGCGTTAGTCAGGGGGCTATTTGCTTATCTACCGTCAGATTCGTTACGCAGTGGTATTAATCTGAGTGCCAACGCTGCCGCTTGTGGCCAACTGAGCCTCTACAGCGCCGTCCATTAGTGCCGTTATCTGCGCAGCTTGACCATCTAGCGCTTCTTTAAAAACGCTGAACTGCGCCTCTTGGACGGCTTGTGCATGCCTCATATCCAGCGTTGCATTTACCATGTTGTTAACTGCTGCATCCATAGTCCACCTCATCCAAATATCGCGATGCACCATACAGTAGGGGCACCTAATACGCCTCGACGCTAGCAGAGACGACTAGTCAATGCAAAGCAATAAATGCAGAAGTGATAGCTTTTTTAAATGATAATGATTGTTGTTTTTGATGCGATTAGCGGCGAACGTGCCGATATTATGCGTAAATTGCTATCCATTTTGCTCTAGGGCTTCACATCAAATTTATACAGGACTAAAATGGTACTCAATTGACGTGGTGACCATTTGATTCGCTGCGTACTGATGACATAAAGGGAGTCGACATGCTTAAGCTTTCTCGGCTGACAGACTATGCCGCGGTGGTCATGGCGCAAATTGCCCGCCACCCCCAGGCGTCGCATGCAGCGACAGAGTTAGCTGAGGCCGTGCAGTTGCCCCATCCGACGGTGAGTAAGACGCTCAAAATGCTGGTGCGGGCAGGGCTGCTGGTTTCCCAGCGTGGCGCCCAAGGCGGTTACCGCCTTGCCCGGCCTGCATCGCAGATTACCGCCGCCGATATTATTGCGGCAATTGAAGGCCCTGTCGCCATGACCGAGTGCAGCCAAGCAGAAGGTGATTGTGAGCTTGTGGCTACCTGCGGTGTGGCCGACAACTGGCAGCGGGTCTCATTGGCCATGCGTACGCTGCTAGAGAGCGTAACGCTGGCGCATCTGGCCGATACAGCGCCGATTAAGCTGCCAGTACAGCTGCCTATTCAAACGATCAGCCTGTCGGCAGCGTCTGCCTAACAGCGGCGCAAGCACAGCAGGCCCTATTTATTATTAAAGGCGATGACCTCGCCACCCAACTGCCCGGAGGGTATCACCATGGCAAGCGAAGAAATGGAACAGTTGGTTCGTCGCGAATACAAAGATGGCTTTGTAACCGATATTGAGAGCGACACCCTGCCACCTGGCCTGGATGAAAACACCATCGCCTTTATCTCCAAAAAGAAGGGCGAGCCGGAGTGGATGCTTGAGTGGCGTCTGGATGCCTACCGCCAGTGGCTGAAGATGAAAGCCCCTTCCTGGGCGCATCTCGACTATCCTCCGATTGATTATCAATCGATCTCCTATTTTAGTGCGCCGAAACGCCCGGAAGACCGTCCTCAGAGCCTGGATGAAGTTGATCCCAAGCTGCTGGAAACCTATGAAAAATTGGGTATTCCTCTGCATGAGCGTGCAGCACTGGCAGGCGTTGCGGTAGATGCGGTGTTTGACTCCGTTTCTGTCGCCACTACCTTTAAGAAGCAACTGGGCGAAGCGGGCGTTATTTTCTGCTCGATTTCTGAAGCTATTCGCGACTACCCGGAACTGATCAAGCAGTACTTGGGCACCGTGGTCCCCGTGGCGGACAACTACTTTGCCGCACTGAACTCAGCGGTGTTTACCGATGGCTCCTTTGTGTTTGTGCCGGAAGGCGTGACCTGCCCGATGGAGCTGTCTACGTACTTCCGGATTAACGCGGCCAACACCGGCCAGTTTGAGCGCACGCTAATTATTTGCGAAAGCCGTGCCCAGGTCTCTTACCTGGAAGGCTGTACCGCGCCGATGCGCGACGAGAACCAGCTCCACGCCGCCGTGGTCGAGCTTGTCGCCTTAGACGACGCTTACATCAAGTACTCCACCGTGCAGAACTGGTACCCCGGTGACGAGAATGGCGTCGGTGGTATCTACAACTTTGTGACCAAGCGTGGCGACTGCCGCGGCGACCGTTCACGGATTAGCTGGACCCAGGTGGAGACCGGCTCGGCGATTACCTGGAAGTACCCCTCCTGCGTACTGCGCGGCAAAGACAGTATCGGCGAGTTCTACTCCGTCGCCGTTACCAATGGACGTCAGCAGGCCGATACCGGCACCAAGATGATTCACATTGGCGAAGGCACGCGTTCGTATATTGTCGCCAAAGGTATCTCAGCGGGCAGGAGTGACCAATCCTACCGTGGCCTGGTGAAAATCGGCCCGCGGGCGAAAGGGGCGCGTAACTTTACCCAGTGCGACTCCCTGCTAATCGGTGATAAGTGCGGTGCGCATACCTTCCCTTATCAGGAAATTGGCAACAGCACGGCGACCATTGAGCACGAGGCGACCACCTCGAAAATCGGTGAAGACCAGTTGTTCTACTGCCAGAGCCGCGGTATCTCGGAAGAAGACGCTGTCAGCATGATCGTTAACGGTTTCTGTAAAGACGTCTTCCAAGAGCTACCCATGGAGTTCGCCGTTGAAGCAGAAGCACTGCTCAACGTGACCCTGGAAGGCGCGGTCGGCTAAACCGCTGGTTATTTATTCCACTTAATTATAGTAGTGTCGCCGTGGCGACTCGCCAGAATCAGAAGGTAATCAATATGTTGCAAGTGAATGATTTACACGTCTCCGTCGAAGGTAATGAAATCCTCAAAGGCCTGACCCTGACCATCAAGGCGGGTGAAGTGCACGCCATTATGGGGCCGAACGGCGCGGGTAAATCGACTCTATCCGCGGTGATTGCCGGTAAAGATGGCTACGAAGTCACACAGGGCACGATTACCTTTGAAGGCAAAGACGTGCTGGAGATGGAGATTGAAGAGCGCGCCCAGGCCGGCTTGCTGCTGGGTTTCCAGTACCCGGTGGAGATTCCAGGGGTTAAAAACATCTACCTGCTGAAATCAGCGCTTAATGCCCAGCGGGTAGCCCGCGGCGAAGGCGAAATGCCCGCGCCGGAGTTTATGAAGCTGGTCAAAGAGAAGCTGGGCTATATGAAAATGGACGCCAGCTTCCTCCAGCGCGCCGTTAACGAAGGTTTCTCCGGCGGCGAGAAAAAGCGCAACGAGATCCTGCAAATGCTGGTGCTTCAGCCGAAGCTTGCGATGCTGGATGAGATCGATTCCGGCCTGGATATCGACGCCATGAAAGTGGTCGCCGATGGTGTTAACAGCCTACGCGCTGAAGACCGCGCCATTCTGCTGGTCACTCACTACCAGCGGCTGCTGGATTACATCGTGCCGGACAAGGTTCACGTCCTGGTCGATGGCCGTATTGTTAAAACCGGCGACGCCGAGCTGGCCAAACAGCTGGAAGCCAACGGGTACGAAGGTATTGAGGAGTCTGTGGCATGAGCGATACGCAAACCTTTTTAGATACGCTGAAGGCGCGCAGCTCGAACTACACGGCGGAACCCACCTGGATCGCCGCGCGTCGTCAAGCGGGTGCTGCGCGTTTTGAAGCGCTGGGTTTTCCTACTCGCCGTGATGAAGAGTGGAAATACACCGATGTGCGCTCAATCGCCCAGGGCAACTTTGCCCTCGCCGACAACGCCGAGTTCTCACCGGCCAGTGCCGCGGCGCTAACGCTGCCGATTGATGCTTACCGGCTGACGTTTGTGGATGGCGTTTTCTCATCGGCGCTCTCGGATGTGGATTCATTACCTTCGAGCGTTCAGGTGTTACCGCTCTCCAAGGCGCTAGCAGAGAACCACGAAGCCGTGGGTGGCCCGCTGGGGCGCTTAACCGGGGTTGATTTCTCGCCCTTCGCCGCGCTCAACACGGCGTTTATGGAAGAGGGCGCCGTGGTTCGCATTGCCCCGGGAACCGTGGTTGATAAACCCATCCTGCTGCAGTTTCTGTCCCGTGCGGGCCAGCCAGTAATGTGCCACCCGCGTGTATTGGTAGAAGCAGGCGGGCGCAGCGAAGCGACGCTGATCGAGCACTATACCGGCGAAAGCGAAGCGACTAACTTCACCAACGTGGTGGGTGAGCTAATGCTTGACCGTGGCGCGATCCTGGCCCACTACAAGCTGCAAGAAGCGCCGCTGGGCGATATGCACGTGGCTAGCATTCACGTGGAGCAAGCCCGCGATACCCGCTACACCTCCTACAACCTGAGCCTGGGCGGCGCGCTGGTGCGCAACGACCTGATCAGCGATTTGAACGGCCAGGGTGCGGAAACCAACTTCCTGGGGCTGTTCTTTGGCCAGGGTCGCCAGCACGTCGACAACCACACCAAGGTCAACCACAATGCGCCGCTGACGTTCTCCAATGAGAACTACAAGGGCATTCTGGATGACCGCGCCCACGGGGTGTTTAACGGCAAAGTTTACGTCAAGCGCGATAGCCAGAAGATTGAAGGTTTTCAGAGCAACCAAAACCTACTGCTATCGGATCGCGCCCACATTGATGCCAAGCCGGAGCTTGAGATCTATGCGGATGACGTCAAGTGCTCACACGGCACCACCACGGGTCAGTTAGACGAAGAGGCAATCTACGCGCTGCGTACGCGCGGTATCGATGAAGCCACTGCCCGTGGGCTGCTCACGCTCGCTTTTGCTGGCGAGGTGTTGGACAAAGTTACTCTGGATGAGATTGCCGAGCGCGTTGAATTAGCGGTTGCTGGCAAGCTGCCAGAGCGCTTCAATCTTGCCGGGCTTGTCGAAGCGGCTGTCTCACTTAACGACTAGCGCCACTACCCAATCAGGAGCGTCTGATGTCACATCCCGTTATTGAGCCAACGCCCAGCCCTGAGCAAGCGAGCCCTGCGCAAGCGACCTTTGATGTTATGCGCCTACGTCAGGACTTCCCGGTGCTGAGCCGTGAGGTGCACGGCAAGCCGCTAATCTATTTAGACAATGCGGCCACTAGCCAGACACCTCAGCAGGTGATTGATGTGTTTAGCGATTACTACTCGCGCTATAACGCCAATATTCACCGCGGGCTGCATACCCTCGCCGATGAGGCGACGGCGGCGTTTGAAGGCACGCGCCAACAGGTTAAGGCGTTTCTTAATGCGGAAGATGCGCGTCAGATCATCTTTACCCGCGGCACCACGGAAGCTATTAATTTGGTTGTTCATAGCTGGGGGCGCGCAAATCTAGCGCCTGGCGATGAAGTGCTGATTTCGATGTTGGAGCATCACTCCAATATTGTGCCCTGGCAACTGCTGGCCGCCGAGATTGGCTTTACCATTAAGGTGATTCCCGTTGAGGCCAACGGCGCGTTGGATATGTCCGCTTACCGCGAGCTGCTGAGTGAGCGCACCAAGCTGGTGGCGGTTAACCATGTCTCCAATGCGTTGGGTACCGTTAACCCGGTGCAAGAGATGGCAACCCTTGCCCACCAGCAGGGCGCGCTGATTCTGATCGATGGCGCTCAGGCAGCACCGCACCAAGTGGTTGATGTGCAGGCCATCGATGCCGACTTCTATGCTTTCTCAGGCCATAAAGTGTATGGGCCGACCGGCGTAGGCGTGCTTTACGGCAAGCAGGCACTGCTTGAAGCCATGCCACCCTGGCAGGGCGGTGGCGAGATGATCAGCACCGTCTCTTTTGATGCGGGCACCACCTTTGCTGCTATTCCGCATAAGTTTGAAGCGGGCACGCCCGCTATCGCGGAGGTGATCGCCCTGGGCCGCGCCCTGGAGTGGATGGAGAGCACTGGCATAGCGGCGATCGGAGCCTGGGAAGGCCAGCTGCTGAACCACGTGACCCAGGCGGTGGGTAAAATTGATGGCCTGCGTATTCTAGGCACGGCGCCAAATAAAGCGGCAGTGCTCTCTTTTATCGTTGAGGGTGCCCACTCCCAGGATATCGGTCTACTGATCGATCAGCTTGGCGTCGCTATTCGTACCGGTCACCACTGCGCGCAACCCTTGTTGCATCATTTCGGGGTCGACGCGACGTGCCGTGCTTCATTTGCGGCGTATAATACCCTTGATGAAGTGGATCGCTTTGTAGAAGCACTCCAACGTGTCATTGGTATGGTGCGTTAAGGTCGGTTCTTTAAGAATCGTCATTTAAGGACAGTTATGGATCTTGAGCAAGTTGCCAGTCTGGAACGTGGCCAACAGTTACCGCTCCAGCGCGATGTGGAAGCCATTGCCATTCCGTTTGGCAGTACGGAAACACTGGCTGAAGATAGCGTTGTTAGCGTTATGCAGGCGAAAGGCAGTACGGTAAGCGTCGGTTTTGAAGGGCGCCTCTACTTGGTAGAGGGGCGCAATCTGGATGCCTTGGGGCTTGAGTCGCTACCACGTCCTACGCTGCCCGAAACGGCTACCGAGGAAGACATAGAACAGTTCGTGTGGGAGCAGCTACGTACCTGCTTTGACCCAGAGATCCCGGTTAATATCGTTGACCTGGGCTTGGTCTACGGCTGCCGCATTGAGCGTTTAATCAGTGGTGAGCGGATGGTCACTATTCGCATGACGTTAACGGCGCCCGGCTGTGGGATGGGCGATGTGATCGCGGCGGATGCGCGCAATAAGATTCTCGGTGCGCCGCAGATCAGCAAAGTGCACACCGAAATAGTCTTCAGCCCACCCTGGAGCCGTGACATGATGAGTGACGAGGCCAAGCTTGAACTCGGCATGTTCTAATCCCGGCTGGGGAGCTGGATGCATAACGTTTTGTTAATATGGCTAAAGCGTTTATTAATGTCGCTAGGAGCACTATTGCTGCTGGCGACATTGCTGTTTATAGGTGGTAATTTTTGGGTGCTCGCGACGACTGCGGCTTATATTGAGCGTCAGCCACAGCAGTGCCGCCCGGCAGAGGTGGGGATTGTCTTTGGCACGTCTCATTGGACGCGCAGAGGGGGACGAAACCCGCACTTCCATGCGCGTATGCGAACCGCTGCTACCTTAATTGAACAGTCCCAGGTCGAGCATCTGTTGCTTTCAGGGGATAATCGTACTCAGGCGTATAACGAGCCACGGGCAATGTGGCGTGAGCTGTATCGACGTGGGGTCGCGCCTGAGCAGTTGACCATGGATTTTGCGGGCTTTAGCACCTATGACACGCTGGCGCGTGCCCGGGATGTCTTTCAACTTGAGAAAGCCCTGCTGATCACCCAGAGCTGGCATCTTCCCCGCGCGGTCTATATTGGTCGTGCGCTAGGTATCGACGTCACTGGCTGCGTGGCAGATGACCCTACGGTAACCGTGGGGTGGCGTTTAAAGCTACGCGAATGGGCAGCGCGTGTGGCCACCCTGGGAGATCTCTATGTATGGGGGAGGGAGCCCTATTTTCTCGGTACGCCCGAGCCCATCGAGTTACCTAGGCGGGCGCCCATCGATCTTATCCTGCCTTCGCTAAACGAGCGCTTTGCAGCCCCTTAACGGTGCGTTTTGCGCTTTTGCAGCGCATAAAGCTCGCGGATAAGCTTACGGCACCCCTGCATACACTCCTCTACCACCGGTTCGATCGGATCGGGTAGTGGGTGGGTATACAGCGAGGAGAGCGCCTGCATTAACACCCGCTCTTGCTCCAATAGCTCATTGATCAATACTTGGCTATCGTTGCCGACGAAGCTTTTTAGGCGACTCCACAGCCATAAAAAATCATCGCGCTCAACGTCCGCGTCCCTGGGCAGCATTTTTAGATGCGCACGGGCAAGATCCTGCAACTGGCGCATCTGCTTAAGCCGTGCTGTGTAATGCGGCTTTAAAGCGTCACGCAGCGAGGGGCGCAGGCGTTCAATATTGTCTTGGAAATAATCAATGCTATCGGCCAGCGCTTCCAATACGCTGTCCATCGCCACTTGGCGATTATCGAGAAACATGAGCGTCTACCTCCTTCGGTGACGCAGATTGTGGGGGTGACAGCGACGATTTGCCACCCCTGAATCGGATTATTTTTACAATCTTGCCTTAGCCTTTAGGCTTGGGCGGCGCTTTACGGGCTGGCGTGGCGTTTCTTTCAATATGCTCAATGATCATTCCCGCAATATCCTTGCCGGTGGCGTTCTCAATGCCGAACAAACCAGGCGAAGAATTGACCTCCATGATCACCGGGCCGTGATTAGAGCGCAGCAAGTCGACACCGGCGACGCGCAGGCCCATGGCCTTGGCGGCGCGAATAGCCGTTGAACGCTCTTCAGGGGTGATCCGGATCACGCTGGCCGAGCCACCGCGGTGTAGATTCGAGCGGAACTCGCCATCCGCCGCCTGACGCTTCATTGAGGCGACGACCTTATCGCCGATCACAAAGCAGCGAATATCGGCGCCACGCGCCTCTTTGATGTACTCCTGCACCATGATATTGGCTTTCATGCCCATGAACGCCTGAATCACCGATTCTGCGGCCTGGTTAGTCTCCGCCAATACCACGCCAATCCCCTGGGTGCCTTCAAGCAGCTTGATGACCAGCGGTGCTCCTTTGACCATGGTGATCAGATCAGGAATATCGTCGGGTGAGTGGGCAAAGCCGGTAATCGGCAACCCCAACCCTTTGCGCGACAGCAACTGCAGTGAGCGCAGCTTATCCCGTGAGCGGGTAATAGAGACGTTATCGTTGATAACGTAGGTGCCCATCATTTCAAACTGACGCAACAGCGCGCAGCCGTAAAAGGTGACGGAGGCACCAATGCGCGGAATCACCGCATCGAAAGGCTCAATCTCTTGGCCTTTATAGTGAATCGAAGGGTGGTGCGAGGTAATGCTCATATAGCAGCGCAGCGTGTCCACCACGCGGGCGGTGTGCCCACGCTGCTCTGCGGCTTCAACCAAGCGGCGGGTAGAGTACAAATTGCGATTACGTGACAGCAGAGCGATATGCATATAGAAGACTCCGAGCCTAGATTAAGGCGACTAATAAGGGGTTAAGGCTCACCGTGCAAAAATGCAGCACCCGGAGCAACCAGCAGGCGGCGCATGGCGCGGCGTCCTAGTAGCATCGGGTGACGCATATTGCTGCGGTCAGTAAGCGACAGTTCAACAGGAAAATTCAAATCGCCCATCTGCATGGGAGTACGTATCACATAACGCCACTCGCTATGACCGTTGGAGCTGGTGACCTGGCGCCGGTCATGCAAGTGCAAACTGTAGCGGTGGGCCGGCGTCTCCGGGCCACCGCTGTGAGTAATAAAACTTACCCACAGTTGACCATGTTCGTCTTCATGTGTCTCTATCTCTTCTGCATGCAGCGCAGAAGTGCGTGCGCCGGTGTCTGCTTTGCAGCATAGGTGAAGCCCTAGCTCAGGTAGCGTCACCATCTCGCGGCGGCCAATGACCGCTTTGGCCTGATAGGGTAATTCCTTCACGGCTCACTCCTTGCAATTAAAAGTGACAACATCGGATCAAGCATTCCTCTGTGACATCATCAGGGTCAAACGGCGTTGAATAGGGGAGCCAGTAGGCGCATCCCGCAGTGCCATCATGACCGGTAAGCGTAGCCTGGGTATTAACGCAATATCACGTACCACGGCGGCAAAGTCGCTACGCTCTTCTTCCGCTAAGCGTTGCAGAAAAAGCGGCAGGCGCTGCGCGTCTTCCAAATAGCCCCAGCCACGACCGGCGATGGCCGCCAGAACATCCGGCACACAGGCCGCGGTGTCATTGAGTAAGGCCGTATACCAATCGCCCACCGCTGATGCGTCCGTATTACCCACTGCGCGCAGACAGGCACACAGGGTTTCAATGTCGCCCGCTTGTGCGGCGGCTTCGCCGCGACGCTGCAGTGCGTCGACTAACGCCTGTGGCAATGGCTGGTGCTCTAAACAGTAGCACAAGGAGTGGATAACGGCGGTGGGTAGTTCAGGCAGACGCGGCGCCAACGAATCAGCGTCAAGCGTTTCCATACGAACGACGTAATCGGCAATCCCTTGTAATCCCAGCGCCTGCCAATCAATCGTTTGTTGGCCACTCAAGTAGGCCTCAACCGGCTCAAAATGTTGGCTGGCCGACAGCCCCCTCTCGTGGGTAGCACGGGCATTGAGCATGGCTTGGAAAGTGACGCTAGGCGTGAAGGCGAGGGGATTATCCTTCATTAAGTGATCTACGTCCGCTGTTTCTTCACGACCCACGTTAGAAACCGCGCGCCCCAGTGTTTCCAGCAGCCGGTTTAAAAACGCATCGCGCTGGGCGGGGGCTATCATGCCCTGCTCATCCAACGGCAAGGCTAAGAACCAGATAGCCGGTTCGGGCATATCGCCAAGCCGAAACACAATGGCTAAGCGCGCTTGGCCTTGCCAGGGTTCTGGCCAGGCCATTTCGCCACTTTCAAAAGTCGCCAGTGACTCCCGTGGGCAGGGCACGACATGGCGCCCCATATGGTAAAGGGAAACCTCGCCGCCGCTGCGGGTAAAAAACTCATCAAGGGTTTGAATCGGTTGCATGACATCCTTCCGCGTTGCAAGCCTGCACTCTACCTTGCTGATGTGGCACTGTCAGCCGCAGTGACTGATAAAACATGGTGTTAATGACAGTGCCTTAAGGCATTAGCATTAATGACAATGCGGTTAAAAATTAATCAACTTTGCCAAAGCCCCATGAGAGCAGGCGCTGCGACACCTTTCCATAGTTTATCCACAGGCTCGTGCAGGTTTTCTGTGAGTCTATGGATAACTTCTCGCAAGCGTTGATAGTTGGCAAGGCGCTCGCTGAGTGGGGATAATGGGTAGACGATACACTTATTCATTTCTCAAGGTAGTGACAAGCGACTTTATGAGTACTTACCAACCGCTGCAGACAGCGCTTTTAGAGCTAGAAGCGTCGATGAAAGCCGCCGATCTATGGCGCATGCCAACACCCGATGCAGAGGCATTTGCCAGCCAGCAGCCGTTTTGCATCGACACCATGTCGCTGCCGCAATGGATACGCTTTGTGTTTATTGCCCGCTTGAATGCCCTGATGGATGCGCGTGCCGCCATGCCCGCTAAATGCGAGGTAGCCCCCGCCGTGGCAGCCTACTTGCAGCAGGAAAAAACACCCGCCCACCACCAACTGCTGATTGTGCGTGCGGTAGAGAAGGTCGACCAAATCGTCACTGAAAGCACTTAAAGCGGCATACCACTAAACGCACAAAGCCCGCCGTGAGGCAGGCTTTGTGGATAACATCCGCTAGCGGTTTTGCAGGCGGCTTAGAAGCGGTAACTGAGGCCTGCCATGACCACAAGAGGATCGATCTCAACGGTACCAACTCCCGCACCATTAACGCTGGCATCGGTATCGATATCGATGTACCAAGCCGCGGCGTTCAGCGCCCAGTGATCATCAATCAGTAGATCAACGCCTACCTGGCCCGCTGCACCCCAGGAATCATCCAGGTCTAAATCACCAATCGTCAGCTCTTCATCGGAGAAGTGGGTGTAGTTAATGCCCGCACCGACATAAGGCTGTACGCGGGACTGAGTGCCACCCAGCGGGTAGTACTGCAGCGTTAAGGTCGGCGGTAGATGCTTGGTGGAAGCGATATTAGCGTCGTTCAAATGAATATCGTGCTCGAACGGTAACGCCGCCAGCAGTTCCACACCAACTTTATCGTGGAAGCGATAGCCCAAGGTGAACGCGAAATCGGTTTTATCCTGTACATCCACGGACAATGCACCGTTGGCCAGTGAACCGTTGTCGCTTTTAGGGGCGACTTTGGCCACACCGACGCGGGTGAAAAAGTCGCCAGCGCCATAGGCGAATGCCTGGCTGCTGGTCATGATTGCCGCAGCGGCAACAGTGGTTACAAGTAGGGTAGGCAGGGCGGCTTTACGCATGGGGTCACTCCTGGTGTTAAAACAGTCAGCTTCAAACGACTCGTTGAAAAGTTGGGTGGCTATTCGATAGCCGCTTAACGATGAAGCAAGTGTAACGAGATCCAGAGAGTGGATTATTGATCCAGGGCAAGGGTTATTCGACAGGTGTTATTGGCGGAAGGGTGGTGCCCAGGGAGGTCTAATTCAGGAGCGGGCTGCTGGCTATTTTGATAACTCATGAGCTTAGGCATATGTTCTATTATATGAAGTATTTTGAGTCTGTGGTGCGTGTTTTTCTGGTACGCTCAGCAAAAGGCGTGCTCAAATTTTCTGGCATTTATTATAAAACCAATTTAAAGCAGTGAATTGTGAAGAATCTGTTCATGTTTACAGGCAATGCGAAAAGATAGTCAGAAATGATTATGAGCTTGCGCATTTTTCTAGCAAGCGTTGCAGTGGAGATTGGTTTTTTTATTTCTATCAATACCTTGAAGGTTTTTTATGGTGTTAGGCTTTCTAGAAAAATACGCATGCTTAGAAATAAACTGTTATGGTTTTCGGGTGGGCTATGAAACTTAATCTCCTTGTCCTGCGGTGCAAAGAATTGGAGACGAGTAAGCAGTTTTATGAACTACTAGGGTTTACCTTCGTCAAGGAAAAACACGGGGGCGGGCCTTCGCACTATTCGTCGCAAAATGCCGGTTTCGTATTTGAGCTTTATCCCTTGGCGGAGAACGAGACGGTAGGAAATACCAGAGTTGGTTTTTCGGTAAAGCACATACCGCAGGTTCTCTCCCAGATGGCAACTGCAACCCAGCAAGAATCCAATGGCAAACAGGTTTGCATCGTTCGAGATCCTGATGGGAGAAAGGTTGAGCTTAGGGAATAATGACCATAACAATGCGCGTCACACGGATTGTTATGTCTCCGTTCCGCTACAACAAGACCACCGATGCGCTTAGGCGTTACAACGTCACTTCTTCCGTTTGAGATCGCGGTAGAAATTTTCGTGTGAGCCAGGGCCATCAATTCAAGGACAAGAGCGCCATCGTCAAAGCTGTAACCCAGCAGTGTGAACTGCTTATTCATTTTGAACTTATGGACTCGTAGAAAGGCCAAATTACCTTTCTTTTGTTCTCCGATGCTAGGGTTGGTCATAAGCTCCTTAACGGCCAAATCAAGATCCTGTTTCTGGTTGGGCTTGAGTTTCTTTACCGCTTTTTTGAATGTAGGGGTTTGTAATACACTCGTGGCCTTAACCAAAATCGTAGGCCTCCAGTTTTCCGGCATCCCGTTCGGCCTGCGCGATGATGGCCTGCCTCACAAACTCATAGGGTAAGTCGGGGTTATCTTCCATCATCTCGCCGATTTTCGCCCAGTGCTCTATTTGCTTGGGAGGAGTTCGATTAAGCGCTTTGGCTATAATCGTGGCCTTTTCAATAAGGTTTTGATCTAAGCGAATGCTGTTAGTAGCCATCTGTACCTCCAACGTAGATTTGGCTAAATTGTAGAAAGGCGCCACAATTGTGGCAAATTGTAACAAGGTGTTGTTAGCGAACTGCTTTTCCGCTGGCGCTACAAAGCAGCCGCAAAGCGCGGCGTTAAATGCCAGTGACCGCGAGATCCAGTGCGGCAATAATGCGATCTCTGAAGTGCGAGAGGGAGCCGACGGGATTTTTTAGGTGCTTTGCTGGCACTGAAGAAATCTGCGGAGTGAGTAAGAG
>NZ_JBQSYH010000029.1:0-43215 GCF_052379125.1 Halomonas sp. AOP13-D3-9
TGTGAAGAAGTGACCCCGTAAAAACACTCTCTTCAGAAAACTCGTACGGGAAGAAGGCAAACATCTGCAGGTTAGGCGCGCCATCGATTCGATACGCAACCTTATTGATGAGCCACCGTCGATTCCCTCGCGGACAATAGTGGTCGCCGCTACCGTTTCCATGCCGGGTGTACTCAACGCTAAACTGGCATTTCCATGCTGCTCGAAGCGGCTCGCCCTCAACCACCTAGAGCTTATGATCAACGCTTTTGCCGTTTCCAACTACCGCAGTCTGAAAAACGTTGTTTCGCCCCTGTCCGGTCTCAATGTAGTGACCGGGCCCAACGGGTGTGGCAAATCCAATCTGTACAAATCGCTACGGTTACTGGCAGACACCGCCAAAGGCAACCTGATCGCTTCAATTGCTCAGGAAGGTGGACTTGATTACACCTTCTGGGCTGGCCCGGAAAAACTCACCAACAGCATGAGAGACGGATCTGCCCCCATTGAGGGCGCCGCCAAAAAAAGCAATACCCGCCTTAGGCTGGGGTTCGTCGGAGAGGACTTTGGTTACGCCATTTCATTGGGGATGCCTGCGCCTCAGGGGTTTGCGGGCTACGGGGATCCGTCCATGTTTCAGTTCGACCCCGAGATAAAGCGTGAATGCATTTGGGCAGGCGATGTTTGCCGACCCAGCAGTTGCCTTATCGACCGCGTTGGCCCCGTGGTCAAAGTTCGTTCTGGTCGAAAGTGGGAGGTTTACAACGCCCACCTCAATAGCTACGAAAGCATTCTGAATGAAATCAGTGACCCGGTTGCCGTGCCTGAAGTCCATGCGGTTCGACAAACAATCCGCCACTGGCGCTTCTACGATCAGTTCCGAACCGATCCGCAATCCATCATTCGTACACCGCAAATCGGCACCCGCACGCCAGTGCTGGATCACGACGGCCGTGACCTAGTGGCCGCCTTAAGAACCATTCACGAAATCGGTGATCGTGAGGCACTGTATGCAGCAATTGAAGACGCCTTTCCAGGGAGCACCATCAATTTTGAGGCCGACGCGGGTAACCGTTTTGTGCTGCAGTTTCTGCAGGAAGGATTATTACGCCCTTTAAACCAGTCGGAATTATCCGACGGTACACTGCGCTATCTGCTGTTAGTGGCGGCGTTGCTCACCCCCAGGCCGCCTTCCCTGCTGGTATTAAATGAGCCAGAAACCAGTCTCCACCCAGATTTGCTACCCGCCCTGGGCCGCCTAATAATCCGTGCATCGCGGGACACCCAAGTTTGGGTGGTCTCCCACGCCCCACGCTTGGTAGCAACACTGGAACAAGATGAGGCCTGCCACTCTATTGCGCTGGATAAAGCGTTTGGCGAGACGACTATCCTGGGCCAGGGGTGGCTGGACGCACCGCCCTGGCAGTGGTTGGATTAAAAGCAGACCCATAACGATGTCCTGTTCGTTTAGCTCCGTCGCTAACGGCCTGACGACCAACCCCTCGCCAACGACGTCAATGTACGTTCAGTAATACTAGTATCTAAAGGATTGAGAGAATCCGGCAGTGGTGTAGGTGACCGCTGGATCAATCAGATAGCAAATGAAAAGGATCTCATCATGATTGAATCAATAGAAGAACTCGAAGCGATTAGAAAATCGTGCCATTCGATGGTCACCAAGAGTTCAAGCCTCTCTGCGGGCGCGGCGGTTATACCCATTCCAGGGGTGGATGTAGGCTCAGACGTTGCCATATTGATGCGGCTAATTCCCAGAATTAACCAGAAATTTGGTTTAACGCCTGAACAAATCGAAAGCCTGGATACAGAATCCAAGCTCTTTGTGATGACGGCCATCTCGAATACCGGCAGCAAAATGGCCGGTAAATACATCACGAAAAAACTTATCGTCATGCTTTTAAGCAAGATGGGCGTCAAAGTAGCGTCCAAAGGTGTTGCTAAGTTCGTTCCTTTTGTCGGTAGCGCCGTCGCTGGTGGTATTAGCTTCAGCGCGATGAAGTACATGGGCAGCCGCCATATCGAAGATTGTTACCAAATTGCCTTGGCAACACTGGAGAATGAGCGGCGGGAACATGAAATCGTGATTGGGTCAGAGCCTGACATATAACCTGCCTCTCACTGCCAAGATACTCATTAAAGCTGAATAACAGGCTTTCTAATGAGGCTCCGCTGATCGGCGGTGATATGCTCTAGCTGACTGCTAAACGATGACATCAGGAGAATTTAATGCCCGCTTATGTCGTAATGACCCGAGAACACACCCACGACGCCAAGGAAATGGAGCACTACGGCGAGAAGGCGAAAGCCGCTCGCGAAGGCCACGATCCGCAACCGCTCGCCTTCTACGGTGATTTTGAAGTACTCGAGGGCAGCGCCATGGAAGGGGCCGTGATTCTGCGCTTCCCGGATATGGCTGCCGCCCGCGCCTGGTATGAAAGCCCCGCCTACCAGGAAGCTCGCAAGCACCGTTTTCAAGGTGCCGATTACCGGGTGTTTATCGTAGATGGGATTGAAGAGGCGTAAAGCGCAAAACCCCCCGTTTAAAAGCGGGGGTTTGCGTTTGCTGCCTTGATAGCCAAATCCATCAGCTATCGTGGCGATATGACATCACCAGCGATAGCTCACTTTAGCGCTGATTTCACGCCCCGGATTATAGTAATCAGCCGTGCTTGAGCCGACCACGTGCTGCTCGTCGAGCAAGTTACTGACATTAACGGCTAGGTCAGCATCTTTGGTGAGCTGGTAGCTGAAGGCTGCGTCAAACAGCGTTGCTGCACTGCTCTTGGACGTATTGGCGGCATCAAAGTAGTAGGAGCCGATGTAACGGGCACCGAGACCAACACTCATATCCTGGCTAGGCAAGGTATAGTAGCCCCACAGCGACGCCGTATGTTTAGGTGCTGCGGTGAACTCGTTACCCTCTCTGGCTGCGTTACTGTCGCGTACCACTTCCGACTCCATATAGGAGTAACCACCGGCCACGCTAAAGCTATCGGTCAACTCAGCCTTGGCCTCCAGATCAAGACCCCGTACGCGGGACTCACCCACGGTTTCCCGCTCGATAACGCCATTATCCTGAACCACCGAGATAGTCACATCATCCCGGGTCAGGTCGTAGATGGCCGCCGAGAACAGCGCATTAGTGCCAAAGGGGGCATATTTTGCGCCAATTTCGTACTGTTCTCCCCGTTCGGGATCGACGCCAATCGTGGGCGGTGCGACCGACTCTACCATGCTGATATAGGTCGAAATTTCATCGGTGACGCGATAGGTCAGCGCACCGCGAAGTGAGGTCTCAGAGAAGTCATCGGAATCGCGAACGCCATCCATATTGGTGCTGGAGACATCCATCGAGTCGTTACGCACACCCGCTGTCACAATGAATCGGTCATAGAAGGACAAATTCTGGGTCAGGAAAACCGACTCGGTAGTGAAGTCCTGCTTGTTGCTGCTATAGACGTTGAGGCTACTCGGTGCCCCGCTAAAGACGGGATTTGCGATATCAATTGAGGTCGCATCCCCGTAAAACGAACTGTCTTCGGTTGAGGCATCGCGATACTCGACCCCCACCAACGTACTGCTATCGACCCGGTCGAAGCGCGCGTCGTACTGCAGGATAGCGTTACCGATCAGCTCCTGGGCTTCGTTGTCGGTACCAAAATAGTCTCGATCCACCACGCTGCCTACTCGCGCCGCAGAGTCAGTGATATAAACGTAACCGAAGTCATCGGTCAGATCGCTGTAGCGTAGATTACCGCGCAACGTCAGCCCGTTGTTGAAATCATGGGTAAGCTGCCCGGTGAGGCTGGTACGCTCGACATCATGATAGTTGAAACCAGGCTCACCAAAGAAGTCGCTGCGATCGTACTCCCGATCAAGTGGGTAACCACCGCTATTGGGCGTGTCGTCACGCTTCAGGTAGTCGAAAATAACGCTTGCTGAAGTGTACGCCGTTGGCTCCCAGGCCAGACCGCCCATCAAGAAACCATTGTTGTCTTTGGAGTGATCGTATTCCCGATCGCTGTCCCGAATAGTGCCGGTGAAACGGTAGGCCACGGTCTCGTCAGCGTTCAGCGTGTCACCCACATCAACACCGGCTTCTTTGGCGTCGAATGAACCGTAGGAGAGATAGCCTTCGCCAAAGCGTTCAAACCTTGGCCGTTTGCTTACAAAGTTGACCGAGCCACCTGGATCCGCCGGGCCGAACAATGTGGAGTTAGCCCCACGCAGAACCTCAACGCGTTCGTAGGCGTAGGGCTCCTCGCGAACACCGCGCATTGAGCCTAGCGTCAGCCCGTCACGGTAAGTGGTGGCCTGAAATCCGCGGATTTTGAAATAGTCGTTACGGTCATCGGTGCCGTAATAATCGGTGAGAATCCCGGGGGTATATTGCAGGACTTCCTCGGTGGTCGAGGCGTTGCGCTGTTCGATCTCTTTCTCAGTGATGACCGATACGGAGGCGGGCGTATCGAGAAGACTGGTGGCAACCTTGCCACCCACCCACAGCTCCTGGGCTACTATCGAGTTGGCATCATCATCGGCGTAGGCCGTGGCGTTGACGATAATAGGAGCAAGCCGATAGCCCTCATTATCGTCACTGCCTTCGCCGGTTTCCTGTGCGTTCCCGAGCATGGGAATAGTCACCAGCGTGGTGCCGCACAGGATGGAGGTAGTGGTCTGCTGCCACCGTAACCGACTTGCGTTGCGCCGGACTGTGCTACTGCTATCAGTCATGTTGAAGATCCCTTGAAATGAATAAACCTACCCTCGCGCCTTGTGGTTCTCTTTTAAAAGGCCGGAAGAGTATCCGAAGCTAGCATCCCCGAGTCAAGAGTGATAATGTCAATCACAATCATTTAGTTGAACTTTTGGTAATAATTGCAATACACAGTGACGCCATGCACCACCCGGACTACCCGTCATCTATCTAAACACTGCGTGCTAACCACGCGGTGAGAATTATCCGTTATTTACGTCTTAAGCTTTTGGAGAAGGCTATGGCACTGTTCCATAGAAGTCTGGGCGTTTGCGTGGCGCTTATCGCTGCGTGCAGCCTTAGCGCGGCACCGGTCGGCGCCCAGCAATATCCCCTTGAGATCGAGCACGCACTGGGCACCACCGTGCTACCCGAAAAGCCCGAGCGGGTCGCCACCGTGGCCTGGGCCAATCACGAAGTGCCGCTGGCGCTTGGCGTGGTGCCGGTGGGCTTTGCCGCCGCCAACTTTGGCGACGACAATGGCAATGGGCTACTGCCCTGGGTGGAGGCCCGCCTTGAAGAACTTGAGGCGGTACCTCCTGCCCTGTTCGATGAAGGCGACGGCATCGATTTTGAAGCCGTCGCTGCACGTCAGCCCGACGTGATTCTTGCCGCCTACTCAGGGCTTAGCCAGTCCGACTATGACACCTTGAGCCAGATTGCCCCGGTGGTCGCCTACACCGAAGGCCCCTGGGCAACCGGCTGGCGGGATATGATCCGGATTAACAGTACAGGCCTGGGCATGGCCGAAGAGGGTCAGGCGCTTATTGAACAGCTTGAAGCGAAGATTGCCGACACCGCTGCCAACCACCCTGACCTTGCGGGCAAGACGGCGATGTTCGTCACCCACCTTGATCCCACCAACCTGGGGCGCATTGCGTTCTATACCGACAACGACGCGCGGGTAGGCTTTTTTCACGATCTAGGGTTAGTCTCACCGGAGGTCGTCAAACAGAACTCAACCCCTGGTAAATTTGCTGGTGAGATAAGTTCTGAACTGATCGATGAACTCAACGATGTGGATATTCTCGTCACCTACGGCGGCCAGCCGCTCATTGATCAGCTTTCTGCCCACCCGCTCACTTCCCGCCTGCCGGTGGTAGAAAACGGCGCCATTGTCCTGCTCGGCAATAGCCCGCTAGGCACGGCAGCCAACCCTACCCCCATGTCGATTTCATGGTTGCTGGACGATTATGCAGACCTGCTCTCCGAAGCCGCACGTAAGTCAGAGTAATAGCGTTACCGCAGCTGAACTTAGGCCCAGCAAACCACGTAAAACATTGGCTACGCGTTTTGCTGGCGGCTTACTACTGTTGGTTTTGCTGATCCTTGCGTTAATGCTCTCTGTCGCGTTTGGCGCCCGCGAGGTGGGTTGGCCGGAAATAGCCGCCGCGCTGAGTGGGCAGGTTGAAACCATTGGCGACGCCGCCGTGGCCAGCCGCCTGCCGCGTACCCTGCTAGCCATTCTCGCCGGTGCAGCACTTGGCATTTCCGGCGGCGTCATGCAGGGCCTGACCCGCAACCCGCTGGCTGACCCCGGCCTTTTAGGCGTCAACGCTGGGGCGGCGCTGGCGGTGGTGGTTGGCATTGCCTGGTTCGGCATCGACGAGACGACCCACTATATCTGGACAGCCATTGTTGGGGCCGGACTCACCGCCGTCACGGTTTACGCGATTGCCAGCCTGGCGCGGGGCGGAGCCACGCCGCTTAGGCTGGCACTTGCAGGTGCTGCCACCACCGCAGCGCTAAGCTCGCTGGTTACCGCTGTCATCCTCCCCCGCGGCGATATCGCCGGGCTGGTGCAATCCTGGCTGGTGGGCGGCGTCGGCGGCGCCACCTATGATCAAATCCTTCCCGTACTGCCCTTTCTGCTTGTCGGCTTTGTTATCACGCTATTAGCAGCCCGTAAGCTCAACCTGCTCGCGCTGGGGGACGATACCGCCGCCGGGCTGGGTGAAAAAGTGGCCGTGGCCAGGGCCATGTCGGCGGTGGGTGCAGTCCTGCTATGCGGGCCGATCACTGCCGTGTGCGGCCCGATTGGCTTTGTTGGTCTGGTGGTGCCCCATGCCTGCCGTCTGCTGGTGGGTGGCGACTATCGCTGGCTGCTGCCCTTCTCCGCCCTGGGCGGCGCGGCACTGCTGACATTTTCTGACGTTGCCGGGCGGCTAGTAGCCCACCCATCCGAGCTGGACGTGGGCATCGTGACGGCCTTTATCGGCGCGCCGGTGTTTATCTGGATTGTGCGCAATCGCAAGGTAGGTTCGCTATGAACCAGCCGCCCCTCAACGCGATCAGTCACTTTAGCCACGTTCGCCGGGCGAGCGCCAAGCGCCGTGCTCGCATCATCACGCTCCTGGCCGCCTGCCTGCTCGCGGGCGTGGTGTTAACGCTCATGTTGGGGCAATCCTTCACGCCGCTTTCCACGGTGCTACGCGTACTGGGCGGTGCTGAGGTACCGGGCGTTGGCTTCACCGTGCGCGAGCTGCGCCTGCCCAGGGCGGTGGTATCAATACTGGTGGGCGCCTGCTTTGGCCTGGGCGGCATCGCCTTTCAAACCCTGCTGCGCAACCCGCTGGCAAGCCCGGACATCATTGGCATTAGCACTGGCGCCAGTACCGGCGCAGTATTCGCCATTGTGGTGCTCTCGCTAAGCGGCCCGGCGGTTTCACTGGCGGCCATTGGCTCAGGGCTGGGCGTCGCCCTGCTGATCTATGCGCTCTCCTGGCGCCAGGGGGTCACCGGCGGGCGGCTGATTCTGATCGGCATCGGCCTGGCTGCGATGCTGCAAAGCGTGACCGCCTATCTGCTTATGCGCGCCCCCAGCTGGACGCTGCAAGAGGCTCTGCGCTGGATCACCGGCAGCGTCAACGGCGTTCAGTTGGATCAGGCGCTGCCGCTGTTGGTCGCCCTTATCCTGTTTGGCGGGCTGCTGTTAAGCCGTCGCCGCGACCTGGAAACCCTGCGCATGGGTGATGACATTGCAGCGGGATTGGGCGTGCGGTTAGCCGCCACGCGCATGACCATTGTTATCTCCGCGGTCGCGCTGGTGGCATTTGCCACAGCGGTTTCCGGCCCCATCGCTTTCGTGGCATTTCTTTCCGGCCCCATTGCATCACGGCTGATGGGGCGTAACGGCTCGCTGCTCATTCCCTCAGCGCTGGTGGGCGCCCTGCTCGTTTTACTGGGTGATTATGCCGGACAATTCCTACTGCCCGCCCGCTACCCAGTGGGGATCGTGACCGGCGTACTGGGGGCTCCCTATCTGATTTATCTGATTATCCGCGACAACAAAAGCAGAGGCTCCCTATGAGCGCTTCCTCACTACTCGCCCAGAGCCTGGTGGCAGGCTACGGGGAGCGTACGGTACTCAATGACGTCAGCCTGACAGTGTCAGCGGGCCATACCACCGCCATCGTAGGCGCCAATGCCTGCGGAAAATCGACACTGCTGCGCGTGCTTTCGCGGCTGCTCGCCCCGGAGCAAGGTGAGGTGTTGCTCGACGGTAACGCCATTCACCGACTCAATACCCGACGCCTGGCGCAACAATTGGGCTTTCTTCCCCAATCGCCCATCGCGCCGGAAGGCATT
The DNA here is from genome assembly GCF_052379125.1 of Halomonas sp. AOP13-D3-9. NCBI lineage: Bacteria > Pseudomonadati > Pseudomonadota > Gammaproteobacteria > Oceanospirillales > Halomonadaceae > Halomonas > Halomonas sp. AOP13-D3-9. Next base: position 8,342 of record NZ_JBQSYH010000029.1, read on the forward strand.
AGCGTACTTGAACTGGTCAGCCGTGGCCGTCACCCGCATCAAGGAATGTTCAAACGCTGGAGCAGCGCCGACGAAGCAGCCGTCGCCGAGGCGCTGGCCGCCACGCATATGACCGAACTGGCCGAGTGCGCGGTGGAAGAACTCTCCGGCGGGCAGCGCCAGCGCGCCTGGATCGCCATGGCCCTTGCCCAGCAAACCGACGTGCTACTGCTTGATGAGCCCACCACTTTTCTGGATATCAACCACCAGGTTGAGGTGCTTGATCTTCTTACCGATCTCAACCGGGAACGCGGCACCACCATCGTGATGGTGCTCCACGAACTCAACCTGGCCGCCCGCTACGCCGACCGGCTGGTCGCCATGGCCAATGGCAAGGTTTACGCGGTAGGCCCGCCGGAAACAATTCTGACCGAACAGATGGTGCGCGACGTATTTGGCCTTGAGAGCCGGGTTATCGAAGACCCCGTTACCGGCAAGCCGATGATGATACCGCTTGGGCGGCATGGGAGGCCTGACTCAGCGTGCCTCGACAGCGGCGCGCCCCTTGATGATTGAGCGGACAAGCATTAGATACGCCACCGAACCACAGGCAGCCATGGCCAGGATAATCGCTTCAAGCGTATGCGGCAGCAAGGCAGACAATGCGCTCAGAATCCCAGCGATGCCGAACTGGGCTGCGCCCAGCAGCGCTGCGGCCGTTCCACTGCTGGTGGGAAAGAATTCCAAAAAGCAGGCCTGAATATTCGGTGAGATCGCCCCCACTGCACCGATGGTCAGCATCATGGCAGGCAGGAAGGCGTACAGCGGCCACTCCATAAAGGCAGCCATCAACAGCAAGAGTATGCCGACTGCCTGACACCCGGTCGCCAACTGCAGAATACGCAGCGACGGCAGCCTGGAAAGTAGCACACGATTGAGAATATTGAATATCAGCATCGCAACGATGTTCGCCGCAAACAACAACGAAAAGCTCGAGGGCGACTGGCCGAAGTGCCCCTGATAGATCAGTGAGGCGTAGGTGATAAACATCATCAGGGTGGAAAAAGAGGCAGCCTGCCAAACGATGAACGGCAGAGCAGGCTTTGTCGACAGCACCAGTTTGTAGCGCGCCAGCAGGCTCATTTGAGGGCTTTTCGCTCGCGACACCTTGCCCGTGCCGGTAAACAGCACCCGCACCAACAGCGGTACCAGCAGCAGCGCGTATACCGCCAAGGCGAAGAAGATAGTGTGCCAGGAGCCCAACAACAGAATCGCGCTACCTACACTCGGGGCAATGCCCGGCGCCAACACCATGATAAAGCCCATCATGGAGAACAGTTTCGCAGCGTCGCGGCCCGCCACCCGGTCGCGCACTAACGCCGGTACCGAGACCAGGGTCAAGCCAGCGCCAATGGCTTGAATTGCCCGCCCGCTGAGCAGGGTGTTCAAGGAATCCGCCATACCAATGACAAGGCTTGAGAGCGCAAAAATCGCCAGTCCGCTCATCAGCACCCGCTGGCGGCCGAAGCGATCCGAAAGCGCACCGCCGATCAACTGACCCAACGCCAACGCAAAGACATACACCGAAACACTCAACGATACCGCTTGCTGAGAAATCCCCAGCGATTCGCCGATGACCGGAAAGGCCGGCAGATACGTATCCATGGAAAACGGGCCCAGCATCATGGTCATTGCCAGGCTCAGTACCACAATGAAGGGCGTTTTAGATTGGGTCATAGAAGCTCACGGTAAAAAGGCGTAATGATAGACAACACCCACGATATGATACCGACTGATGCCATCAAGGCAATCCAATAGAGAATGAAGGGGTAGCCTGTTGGGCGGGAATCGACTAAACACCTCACCAGTTTGTTATCGGTTTGCTCGGTTTTGCATTAAAAACTATTCTAAAAACATGCTTAAAACCGATTTTAAAACCCAACTGACAGCACACCCAACGAGGAACGAGGAGGCAAGGATGTCTACCCCCCAGCCAGAACGGCTCCACCTAGATAGCGATGAAGTGACCGGCTATCCCAACTCCCCACTGCCCGTACTGATTTATCGCCAAGTTCTCGACATCAGCAATGCAGAGGAGCGAGCCGATGCCTTTGAAAGCATATTCAAACGCCACGGCTGGCCGCCAGCGTGGCGCTACCACCTGTATGACTTCGACCACTTTCACTCCACCGCCCACGAGGCGCTAGGCATTTTTCAAGGCCAAGCCAAAGCGCGACTGGGTGGCCCAAACGGCCAGGAGCTGATGCTTTACCCAGGCGATGTGCTGGTGCTGCCAGCGGGGGTTGGGCATGCCAGCCTGGAGGCAGACGACGATTTCTGCATGGTAGGCGCCTATCCACCCGGCCAAAAGCCGGAAATAGAGCGCGGTGACCCCGCACAGCTTGCGGCGGCACAAGAACGAGTGGCTGCCGTGGCCTTACCCGAGGATTCTCCGGTAGGTGGTTCACTAGCGGAGCTGTGGGGGTAAAATTCTTCGCAGGCGTATGCCCTACGTATTGGGTAAGTCAGTGATATATCAAAAAAGGGCCGCTCAAATGAACTGTCCTTTTAGTTTCGCTACGCTTTATCTAAACCTTTCACGCTGAGATATATTGCCTTCAAGCACATAAAAATGGCGTTAAGCGATAGCCTGAATACCGTTTTTTTCTATTATCGCGAGAAGGCGCAGCGCGGGCCCACCAGGCCGTTTTACGCCTCGCTCCCAATCAGAAACCAAATTCTTGCTGACGTTGAGATAACGGGCAAAAACAGGCTGAGAAAGGTGCTCACGCTCACGAAGTGCCCGGATCGCTTCAGGTGGGATCGATTGTGCATTTGTCAGGCAAGTATCATCAAAAGTGCGCATCGTCTTCTTATTGACCGCGCCCACCTCATGCAACGCTTCCATAGTTTCATGGATCGCGGCCATCGCCTCACTACGGTATTCCTTAGTCATTATCTTTCACCTCCGCAAACTGGCCCCTTCGAATCATCTCAGACAAATGCTCTTCTGACAGGCCGAGGATATACTGAGCTGCCTGCTTGAAGGCCGCCTGCTCTTCATTATTAATAGGCCCTTCGTCACTTCATGCGGATTTGGCCTGATCAAACAGGCGGCCCACCGGCCTCTTACAACAAAGGAGAGGCTCAAGCGCGCCCGTCATCAGAGGCTAAGTAAACATAACCATAAACGCTGTTCATTTACACAGCAAAACATTGTCGTGATTCTGTCAAGTAAAAGCGGGCGCTTCAACGCACAAAAACCATCACCGCTAGCACCAACGACAGCAGTAACAGGTACACCCTGGCATGAATACGATCAGGGATGCGTCCGATCCATATCGACGCCAGGCGGATACCGAGCCATGAGCCTATCGCTAACACCAGCAACGCGCGCAGATCCACATAGCCCGCATACCAAGTCCCCAAAGCGGTATTACTTGCTGACAGCAACACATACGTTGCGGTGCCACTTACCGCCATCGGCAACGACAACGGATTGGCCATGGCAGTGGCTGCCGTCATACTTGCGCCTCTCCGGCGCATCAGCGGTACGGTCATTACACTACCGCCAACGCCCAGCAAGGCGGCCATCGCACCAATCAATGTCCCCGTCATCGCCGTTACCCCACGACCCATAGGAAGCACATCACTCTCCGCCTGATGCAGAAAACCGGGCCGCAGAACGGCATCCGCAATCGTAATACCCAGATAGCCGATAAACGCCCAGCGCACCCACTCGCCACTTAACGACACCGCGGCTGCAGCACCGAGCACAGCACCCATTGCGATATAGCCGACCAGTGGACGCACCAGATGCCATTGCACGGTCTGCCGTTGGTGGTGGCGCCATGTCGAAAGGGAAGCTGCAAATACCATCAGCGCCGTCGAGGTGGCCACCGCGATATGCATGGCCGCCTGACTGATACCACTATCCGGCCCATGAACAGAAATCAGTAAGGTATACAGCAGAGGAACCACCACAAACCCACCACCGAAACCGAACAACACGGTGGTCACTCCGGCCAACCCGCCACAAATTAGCAATACGCTATACACCGGCTCTCTCCTAATGAACTCAATAGGAGAAACAATATTCCGGTGAGGGCTGGCCGACATTCGCCATTTGGACAATAATCATTGTGTTTCGGCCAAGTTGACGCCAATGCTCAATACACCCCTGTCAGACGTAGACGATGTAGCACGGCCCCTGGTAGCCATCGGCACTGACTACCGCCCTGGCACACTGCTCGACTTTCATACTCATCGCCGCGCCCAGTTTCTGTATGGGATGACAGGTCTTATGGAAGTCGACACGGATGACGGCACCTGGATGGTGCCCCCGTTCAGCGGCGTCTGGCTGCCTGCGGGCAAGCGCCACCAGGTGCGTATGAACGGGGTTAGCACACGAAGCCTGTATATCGAGCCCTACGTTTCACCACGCGCTTCGCCCAACTGCGAGGTGCTGGTCGTGATGCCTCTCCTGCATCACTTACTGCTGGCTTCCGTCCACATCCCCGCGCTCTATAACGAAAACGGCCGCGACGGTGCCCTGGCTAAACTACTCCTATACGAACTGGAACAGGCTCAGGCCTTGCCTCTATTTGCGCCCCTGCCCCAAGATCTTCTACTCGCCCGCCTGTGCAGAGAGTTTCTTGTCCATCCAAGCATTCACACTCTTCCGGAGGAGTGGGCGCGGCAGTTACATTGCAGTCAGCGCACCTTCAATCGCCTGTTCCGTCAGCAGACTGGACTCTCCTTTGGCGTATGGCGCCAGCAGGCCTGCCTGATGGCGGCAATTCCCAGACTGCTGGCCGGCAGTTCCGTTACTCGAACCGCGCTGGAACTGGGCTACGACAGCCCAGCCGCTTTCTCCAGCATGTTTCGCAAAGTACTCGGTCAATCCCCGACGGCCTTCGTCCAATCGGCTAGCCGCCAAAAGGAATAACTGCCCCAACATACCTAGCTTTTTCAGTTACTCTTCGGCAAGGTGATAACCCCTTTCAGATAAGGCGCCACGCGGCCTTTGATAATCACGCGCTCGCCTTCCACGGTGCAGCCAAGCGCGCCTTTACGGGCACCGCCCTGGCTTGCGGTTAGCGTTTGCTTGCCTAAGCGTATCGCCCAATAAGGTGCAAGCGACGTATGGGCCGAGCCTGTCACCGGGTCTTCTTCTACGCCCACTTTGGGGCCAAACCAGCGGGAAACAATGTCCACCTCATCGCCTTTAGCGGTGACTACCACACCCCGCCCCGGCAGCTGTTTAAGCTGTTGCATATCCGGCGCTAATGCCTCAATCAATCGCGCATCCTTAACCACCACCACGATATCGTCAGAGATCAGCAGTTCCTCAATGTCGATGCCGCCAAACGCCGCCGCTACCTCAGCGTGCATTGCCAAGGGTTCTAGCGTTTTTGCGGGAAAGTCCATCGCCAGCTCATCGCCCTCACGCTTTACTGATAACTGCCCACTGCGAGTTTGGAATTGCAGGGTTACTGCGCTATCGCCTAGCGCATTAGAAATTACCCACGCCGCCGCCAGCGTGGCATGGCCACACAAATCCACTTCCACTGAAGGGGTAAACCAGCGCAGGTGATAGCCGGATTCAGTGGGCACAAAAAAGGCCGTTTCAGACAGGTTATTTTCCGTGGCAATGGCCTGTAACAGCGCATCATCCAGCCACGCTTCCAGCGGGCAAACCGCCGCGGGATTGCCTTCAAAGGGCTTAGAGGCAAACGCATCTACTTGGTAAAGATCAATGTTCATCACAGATAGCCTTTTCTCACTTCAGAGGTCACTTCGGGGGCGGCTCTAAACACATCAACTGCCAAAATCAATCTTCCTTCAGCAGTATAAAATGCTCAATCAACCGTATCATTAACGTTTTCTGATCAGGCAAGCTTTCAGCCACTAACAGCGCTAATGCTACAAGCGTATTGTCGTTGATCAGTTGCTCCACGGGCCGGTCCAGTAGGGCTGCGTTGCGGCGCAGGTACCATAGAAACAGAAACGAACCACAACGCTTATTTCCATCGGCAAGAGGGTGATTCTTGATCACAAAATAAAGCAGGTGCGCAGATCGGGTGGCCACATTGGGGTAAAACAGTTCATCGCCAAAGCCCTGCTCAATAGTGGCCAAGGCTGATGTCAAACCGTCGCCCCGCACCTGCCCAAACAGCTCGGTTGCCTCGCCTTTGGCGATTAAGGTTTGCTTTAACTCACCAATGGCTCTCAAGGCTTCTTCCAATTCCAGCGAGTGCATACCAGGCTGCTTAATACTTAGCTCGGTTAATTGCTGCTCATCGTAGCCCTGCAGCAAGCTCCAGGAACGTGCGTAATCGCTAATCACACGCGCTACGGCCTCGCCTTCCGAGGATACCAAGCCTTGATTGGTCAAGGTTCGGCTGAGCAGTGTTAACGCCTGTTCGAACTCTATACCACGCTCGGATAAGCGTCGCTGATTCAGAGTATAGCCTTGAACTAAGTGGTCTTTTAGCACCTGAGTAGCCCACTTACGGAACTGGGTAGCCCGCTTTGAACTGACCCGATAACCCACCGAAATAATCGCATCCAGATTGTAGTGCTTTATGCGACGTCGAACCTGTCGCTTGCCCTCTTGGCGAACTACTAAGAAATCCTTAGTAGTTGCCTGCTCACCCAGTTCCTCGTCTTTAAAAATATTCTGCAAGTGCATGAGAACGTTTTCGGATGTGGTAGCGAACAAGCTCCCCATCTGCGCTTGGCTCAACCAAACGGTCTCCTGCTCCAGCGTCACCTCTAGGTGTGCTTGCCCATCTTCGGTGGTGAATATCTGTATTTGCTGGTTATTCATCAGTGTTGCCTCCAGGTTTACATCAAGTCTTATGCATCCCTAAAGCAAGCATCACTTAATGCAGCAACATTCACCTTTGCATACCAGAGCAAATACTCAAGCGCGCTTATCATTAGAGATTAAGTAAACCTTAGCATAAAAACTGTTCATTTATACAGCTTAAAATCTCAATATCCCATGCCATTAACCGTTGCCCCTTAAAGGATTGTATTAAGAGTGCAAACGCCGCCTGAGGTCATCCAGCAACCACTGGCCAGCCTTCCCGAGGGGTTGATTGCGCGCATGCGCGGCATAAATCGTTAGCCCTTCATCAGGCGTTGGATCGTTCTCAATATGAAGCGGAACCAGGCTTCCCGCAGATATCAGCTCGGCTACAAGATGTTCAGGCATACGGCACCACCCGAAACCGCCAAGCAAAAAGTCAAGACGTCGAGCCAGATCCACAAAGCGCCAACATCTCGCACTTGAAACCCCAAAGTTTGCACCGCCGGGATCAATGGGGTCGGACAGAACGAGCTGAACATGGGGCTCCAGATCGATTGGCGTTGCTGTTCGTCCGAGCTTAGCCAGCGGATGCCCAGGGGCTACCACCGCCTGCATCCGCACAACTTGTGACGGGCAGGAAGGCAACGGTACTGATTGCATCAGGCGGAGTCTATACCGAAGGCTACCCCATTCAGGATCGCGATATCGCCTCCCAGTACCTTCGCCTAATACTCAACGTGATCGGCATTAGTGACGTAACGTTGGTGGCTGGGGGCGGGGCAAAGGCGGTCGATTTAGGCGAGGAAACCATGCAAGGCTATGTGGAAAAACTCGGTGGGCAGCTTGAACAGGCAGCGAAAGCCTAGGCCTGACGTTTTATCGACGTAGGTCGCCCGCTTCTTATTCACGCCTTCTGTTAGTGCTGGCTGTTACAGCCAGCTCGGCATACTGGCGAGCGAGTGAGTCGTACAACCCTGCAGCCTAGCGAATGAGCCTCCCAGTCTTATAGCTGAGCCAGTCGAATACTGGCTCAGCCAAGACAGCGATCTTAGTTCCCGTCTTCCGGTAGCGCGTAGGCAATTACATAATCGCCTATCGGTGTTTCCATGAAGTGATGCCCGCCGGCCCCGATGACTACGTATTGGCGACCATCCGCCTCATAGGTTATGGGGTTGGCCTGCCCACCGGCCGGCAGCACATCTTTCCAAAGCACCTCACCGGTTTCCGTGTCGATGGCACGAATCAGATCGTCGGTGGCGGCAGCGATGAATATCAGACCGCTGGCCGTCAACAGAGGACCACCGTTGTTGGGTGTGCCGATCTTGAAAGGCATATATGAAGGTATGCCGAAGGGGCCATTCTTGCGTGCCGTGCCCAATGGCTCGTCCCAGAGCGTTTCCCCGGTCGCCAGATCAATGGCCCGAATGCCACCATAGGGAGGCGCGGTACATGGCATGCCGGTGACCGGAGCTCGCCAGCCGGCATTGACGTCGATTGCATAAGGAGAACCCACTTGCGGATCGCCGGCACCTTCAGCGGCCCCCTGAGTCTCGCTATCGGTGTTGTCACCTCCTGCATAGATGGGTCGAAGATTACGTTCCTCGGCTTCTTCACGGGGGATGAGACGGTTGAAGTTGGGAATGTCATTGTAATTAGCAATGATGATGCCGCGCTCTGCGTCTACCGCTGCACTGCCCCAGTCGTTGCCGCCATTGTAGCCGGGGTACTGAATGAAGCGCTGATCCACGGTCGGCGGCGTGTACATGCCTTTATAGGAGGCTCGGCGGAATTGAATACGACACCACAACTGGTCGATGGGCGTCATCCCCCACATGTCCTTCTCTTCTAGATTCGGAAAAGCGAGGGAGTGATAGCCTGAGCTAGGCTGTGTCGTGGAAAGGTTATCGGGCTCGACTCCACCGGTAGGCGCCTCGACCTCTTCCACAGGGAATAGCGATTCGCCGGTTTCACGGTTGAGCACGTAAATGTCGCCCTGTTTGGAGGGCAGAATAATCGCCGGCACCGTGCTGCCGTCATCTCGTGGGAAATCGACCAGGGTCGGTTGCGAACCGAGATCATAGTCCCAGACATCGTAATGGACGGTCTGGAAGTGCCAGGCCGGCTCTCCAGTATTGACATCCAGGGCGACGAGGGAAGTCGAGAATTCGTTTTCTTCCTCGCTGCGGTTTCCGCCCCAGTAGTCGACCGATGAGTTGCCCATCGGCAGGTAGACGTAACCCAACGCCTCATCGGAGGAAGCAGTGGTCCACATGTTGGGTGTGCCTCGGGTATAGGTCTCGCCCTCGGGTGGCAGCCCATCCAGATTGGGCTTGCCCATATCCCAGGCCCACTCCAATTCGCCGGTAACGGCATCATAGCCGCGAATCACGCCGGATGGCGCATCCTCCGCTTGTCCGTCCTTGACCTGGGCACCGGTCACCAGGACGCCCTGGACGACGACCGGTGGCGCGGTGACGGAGTACCAACCGGGAACCTTCTCGCCGATGCCTGCCCATAGATCTACCGTACCGCCGTCACCAAACTCCTGGCACAGCTCGCCCGTTTGCGCATCGACGGCAATCAATCGGGCGTCCAACGTCCCCTCGATGATGCGGGTTGCACAGAGCTCGTCATCTGCGGCATCCGGGACTTCGTAATAGGTCACACCGCGGCAGCTGGCGCTATAGGGAATGGCACCTGGATCGACCTGGGGATCATGGCGCCACTGCTCCTCGCCGGTCCGTGCATCGAGGGAGACCATGATGTTCATGGCCGAGCAGAGATACAGATTGTCACCAACCTTGAGCGGTGTAGTTTCAGGCGCGTATTTGCCCTCCCCTTCTTCCGGCATATCGCCAGTTCGATAGGTCCAGGCAACCTCCAAATGGCTGACATTGTCGGGCGTGATTTCATCCAGCGGCGAATGACGTGAGGCGCCGCTCTCTCGTCCCCAGGCGGGCCAATCGCCGGGCGCTGGGTCATCGCTGGGCTGCGGTGTCGCCGAGAAGGTCGGTGTCTGGGCCTCGCTTGAGGTGGGCTCCTCTGGGCCTTCGGTTTCACCCTCGGTATTCTGGGCAACGGCATGCGTCGCCAGTGACAGGCTGACGGCATAGGCCAGCACTCGCAGTGACGTGAACATGGCAGCGCTCCTCATATTGTGGCTTGGCGGCGTTTGAGAGTGGGCAGGAGCGCCAAGACGATGACACCCAGGACGATGTAACCGAATACCCGGGGCAGCAGCTCCCATGGCGACAAGCCAACCTCCCATAAAGCCCAAATCAGCGTGCCTAACAGGACCAGGAAATAGACCCAGACTCCCGTGAGCGAATCTCTGGCCATTAGGCCACCCGAAATGATCAGCCCCAGCCCGGCAATGAGGTAATACCAGGAGCCTCCCAGCGTCACCAGCCAGAGCCCCCCGGCTGCAAGAATCAGGCCGAGGATAACCAGAATGATGGCGAACACGAGCAGAAACCAACCGCCCACACCCCGAGATGCTTTATCGGTAGCCAAACCAAGTACCTCCGTTGTTCGTGGTTTACTGCTATCAAGAGCGCTTGGCAAACCCACTAACAATGCCTTTATAAAATCAAGCGCCGTCTTACTTAATCAAAGTAGACATTCTCGACCCTGTAAAGGGTCGCTTGACATAATTTATGTGTTGAAGCCTGCTATTCTCTTCTTCCAAATCACTATGAAAAGATCGTTATTTATTTATAAATATCATTCAGATCATCTTCGCCTTTGCTGCATTCTCAGTCGGCAGGAATAACCAAAAAGAGCGCTGCCAACAGTGATTGATGGCAGCGCTCCGGAGCATTCTCGAATACATTCAAAACATCGGGTATTCAAACATTAGCTATTCCGCCCCCCACTGCGGCTATCCTTGCCTCCTTCCTGGCCGGATTCAGAGGCTTTGTTAGGGTCGTCTTGTCATAATCGAGAAAAGCGAAGAGGGCGTACGGGCGAATAATATCGATTCTGTTTTCCGCCGGCGCCGACCCTCCCATAACCGGTAGCAACAGGGTCCCACCATCCAGTTCGCAAACCGCTCCCATCCAAATCTCATCAACGTTGATTAATGTGATTACCAAAGCAAGCCTCCAGCCTCACATTTAACACAACCATTGAGGGCAAACGGTTACCCTGCTACCAAAGTGCTTTTACGTCGAATTGATGGCCCCCGTAGTCAATATCACAATCCGGGGCAAGCTACAGGCTTTTCTTGCACGCCTAGCTAGCAACAAGCCAAGAAAAACCTTCAAGCGGAACATATGCTTATGTTATCGCTCATTTAATCATCTGGGGCTTAACGCATAGATAGGAAAGTATTACCTCGACCGCATGGGCACGCCGCTCAGCCAACCAATCCGGGTCAGCCAGATCCTGCTCGAAGATGATCGATAGCGTGTCGCGTTGATTGATGTGAATGATGGATAGCGAAAGAATCGAAATGTAGAGCTGGGTAGGGTCTACAGCCGAGCGAAATACCCCTGCCTCCTCCCCTCGCTTTAGGGTATCCCTGATCATGCCTACGAGCGGCGTCGTTTGCTGGACGACTTTGCTCGATTTGCGCAGCATGCGCCCACCCAGCAAGTTCTCATTGCGCACCAAGCTGGTGAACTCGGGATGCTCGGCCATATGATCGAAGGTGAATTCGACCAGCGCGCGCATACCTGCAACGGGCTCGAGATAGCTTAGATTGAGTGCCTGCTCCTTGGCGCGCAACTCCTCATAGACTCGTTCGAGAACAGTCAGGTAAAGACCTTCCTTGTCATCGAAATAGTGATACACCATGCGCACATTACAATCGGCTGCACGCACGATACGCTCCATGCGAGCGCCATCGTAGCCACGTTCGCAAAACTCTTGAGTCGCCGCTTGAAGCAGGCGCTCGCGTGTTTCATGACCATTACGGCGGGGTTTTTCCCGGGTGCGGGCACTCACTTTTACATCGGGCGTATCGCTTTTTGTCATGTATACATCCTTGTTCCTATCGGTGCTAGAGCCCTAACGCGATGCCATCGCTGCGGGGGTCATGGGCCGCGTAAAAGCCTTTCGTCGGGTCGATCACGACCGCGCCCGGGTGGCCAGCCAAGGCGCTCTGTGCGGGTAGCGGGCTCACCTGATGACCACGCCGGGTCAATTCAGTGAAGACAGCCTCTCCCGCATCCTGCTCCAGTTTTAACGTGTCACGGCCATCGGAAAAGGTTCGCCCCAGTAGAAAGCGCGGTGCTTTCAGCGCACTGAGCGGATCCATGCCATAGTCTATCAAGCGCGTCAGCACGGCAGCGAGGGTTTGCGGTTGTCCATCAGCGCCTTGCGTACCATAAAGTAAACGCGGCTTTCCACCGACACGATACATCCCCGGGTTAAGGGTATGGAAAGGGCGCTTTCCGGGGGCAAGCACATTCGGATGAGCAGGATCAAGACTGAACGCGGCACCACGGTTATGCCACAAAATCCCCGTATCACCGACACTAACCCCGCTGCCCCAGTCGTAATAAATCGTCTGCAGCATGGAGACGGCATTACCGAAACGATCAGCAGCCGCCAGATACACCGTATCACCATGCTGGTAAGCAAAAGGCCAATCCAATGCTTTCCCCGCCTCCACTTTTGCCGCTTCAGCATCAAGATGGGCAGGCGATAGCAACCTTTCACAAGGTACCGACGCGAAGTCGGGATCAGCCAGGTAGCTATTACGATCGAGGAAAGCACGCTTTACCGCCTCCACCAGCAGGTGGTAATAATCGGCGCTGCCTTCTTTGATCCTGGAGAGGTCAAAACGCGCCAGGATACCCATTATCTCCAGTGTCGTCATGCCTTGGGTTGGGGGGCGATGGGCCAGCAGCTCGCCACCCCGATAGGGCACCGACAGCGGCGTTTCTATTCGTGCTCGGGTAGCCGCCAGATCAGCGCCTGTGAGGGGAGACCCCGCCGCTGCCAGCCCAGCGGCGATTTTCGCCCCCAACTGCCCTTCATAAAAATCACGGTAGCCGTGGGTCGCAATGGACTGCAGTGAAGCGGCCAGCTGTGGCTGGTACAGTTTTTCACCCTCATGGGGAATCTTCCCGCCTGACATAAAGTGCTCTCGCACGCCGGGCATCATCGCCATGTCATCGCGACGAAAATCAAGCCAGAAGCGCTGCGATGGCGTCACTGGAAAACCCTCTCTCGCTAGCTGTATCGCTGGTTCAATGAGCGCTGCCCAGCCCATTTGGCCACCACAGTTCTGGCGGGAAATCTTATGCGCCTGCCCCCAGGTATCGACCGTGGCAGCCGTCGTTAACATGGAACCAGGCCCTCTCGCAGGCAATTGGCCAGACAGTTCCAACTTAGCCTGTGGCGCCTGGCCAATGCCTGACAGGGTTTGCACACCACCGTTTGCATCCGCAATGATCATGAAGGCATCGCCGCCAAGACCGGTAAAGTGCGGGCAAGTCACTGACAGACAGGCCCCCATGGTGATCGCAGCCTCAACCGCATTTCCACCTTTACGAAGTACCTCAAGACCCGCTTCTGTTGCCAGAGTATGTGGACTGGTTACAACCCCCTCATGGGAATGCGCCAGCGCTGATGAAGTTATACTAGAAGCCATTGCTACCATCCTTATTCTGGCTGTTTAGCTGCTATACACCATATTGGGTAGCCACATACTGATCGCGGGAATATAGGTCAGCAGTATCAAGGCAAACAGCGCAATGCCAATAAAGGGCAAGGCACCACGAACCGCCTGGACGTAATCGACTCCGCTGATAGTGCCCGCCACAAACAGGTTGAGGCCAAATGGCGGCGTAAACATGCCAATCGCCCCATTCACCGTCAACACTGCCCCCAGATGGACAGGATCAATACCAACACGGATGCCAACCGTGTAAAACAGGGGGGCGAGAATCACCATAATGGAAGAAGCATCGAGGAACATGCCGGCAATCAGTACCGTCACATTGATCAGCAGGAAGATATGGTACGGATTGTCGGATAACGACAGGATAGCGTTGGCCAACATCGCGGCTAACCCATTACTGGTAAGAAACCACGCCAGCACCGAGGCAGCCGCGAGAATAATCATTACCTGGGCCGTTGTGGTCGCCGCGTCAATCATGCTTTGAAATAACTCTGCAAAGCTCTTCTCACGATAAATCAGGGCTGAGACCAGCAGTGCATATATCACTGATACAGCGGCGGCTTCAGTGGGCGTAAAGATACCCAGGTAAATCCCACCCAAGACAACGAGAGGCACCCCTAACCCCCACGAAGCATCTTTGAATCCCAGCAGCACTTCACCCCAGCTAGGCGGCTTCATAGGGGTGACACCATCCTTCTTGGCGCGGTACCAACAGTAAGGCAACAAACAGGCGGCGTATAATAAACCGGCGCCGACCCCTGCCATGAATAGCGCACCCACTGATACCCCGGTGACAGCCGCGTAGACGATCATCACTACCGAAGGAGGAATGATAATGCCCAATGACCCGGCAGACACCAGCACACCAATCGAAAATTGACCGGAATATCCCTCCTTGCGCATGGCCGGATAAAGCAATGAGCCCACCGACACCACCGTGGCCGGGCTCGATCCGGAAATAGCACCAAAAAACATACTTGCTGATACCGCCGTCATCCCCATCCCACCGGTAAAGCGTCCTACCAACAAGTTGGCCAAGCGGATAATACGCTGCGATAACCCACCCGCACTCATCAAACTACCGGTGAGAATAAAAAAGGGAATGGCCATCAATGGAAACTTATCCAATCCGGCAAACAAGCGCTCAGCCACGATGGTCAACGGAATATGGCTAAAGCTTCCCATCGCCACCGCGACAGAACCTGCCAACGCAATAAAGATGGGCGTTCCCACTAACATCAACACAGCTAATAGAACCAGGAATGTTATAACCATGTTGTTATCCAATTTGATCAAGGTGGGCAGAGGCTTGCTCTCGACCAAGCAACGTCCGGAAGAAATGCTGGGTAAAGCGAATGCCCATCAAGAGAGCGCCTACTGGAATGGCCAACTGAACGATCCACATAGGCGCTTGTAGAGCAGAACTCACCTGACCAAACCGATGGGTTTGCTCGGTTAACTGGATACCGTAAAACACCAGGAAGAGGCAGAAAGCGATGGAAACCGCATGAACGAGCAACTCAATCCATTTCGCCAAAAGTGGAGGGCTAAACCTGAGCAGAATATCGATGCCAATATGGATCCCTTGCCGCGCAGCGACACTCGCGCCAAGCAGCACCATCCATACAATTTGGTAACGGACCAACTCTTCCGCCCATGAAAAACCATCGTTGAACACATAGCGTGCAATAACGTTAGCGAAAAGAATAAAAGAGGCAGATAAAATCAGCAGGCCAATCAAAACCTCCTCGGCACGCGATATTAGGCGATCAAGTATGCGCATAGCGGACTCCATCAGCGATGAAAACAAAGGGGAAGGAAAGGGCTATCGGGATCACCGATCAGCCCTTTAATGGGTTACGCGCTACTATTCGGCATCAGCAATAGCTTGCTGGAATTCCGCCATTAGATCCGCGCCAATTTCATTGGCAAACTCATCGTGCACCGACGCTGTCGACTCTCTGAAAGCCGTCAGTTGTGCATCATCCAGTGTGCTCACGTTAGTGCCACTGGCTTCGATAGTGGCAATGTAGCCCGTTTCACGGCGGGCGGTTTCTTCGCGCTGGAATGCGGTGGTTTCACGTGCGGCGTCCGTCAATAGCGCCTGATTCTCAGGGCTTAAGCTATCGAACCAACGCTGGCTAAACAGAAATGCATAGGCTAGATAAGCGTGGTTGCTGATGACCACATCCGACTGCACTTCATAAAATTTCATTTGTGTAATCGATACCAACGGATTTTCCTGGCAGTCGACAATGCGTTGTTGCAGCGCGTTGTAAGTTTCGCCGAAGGCAATCGGCACTGGGTTAGCGCCCATCGCTTTAAACTGTTCCATGATGATAGGGCTTTGCATCACACGAACCTTTTGGCCTGCGAAATCTTCGGGGCCATTAACGGGTTGGTCACAGGTAAATTGCTTGAAACCACTCTCCCAGAAAGTAACCCCCTTCAGACCCACCTGTTCCACAGTCGCCAATAGGTCATCACCGGCCTGCCCATCGAGAACGGTATGGGCGATTTCGGGAGAAGGGAACAAGAAAGGCAGGTCGACGATCTGCATAGCAGGAACGAAGCCCGATAGCTTAGCAGTCGGAATAATCGCAGCTTCCACAGCCCCCATCTGCAACTGTTGGGTGACTTCGACATCATCACCGAGTGTGTTATTGGGGAAAATTTCTACTGAAATCTCACCGCCGCTACGCTCAGCCACCATGTCCCTGAAGCGCTCAGCAGCTAGGTGCTGTGCGCTATCTTCAGGCAAATCATGATGGAACTTGATATGGATATCGGCACTCGCCATGCCGGTGTGTACCAAGGTGCCCAACGCGAAACTACAAGCGAGAGCCTTCAGCTTCATGTTCTTAAATTGCTTTTTCATGGTGTGATCCTTGCCATTGCGCCCATTCAGAAAACACTCTTCATGGAGCGAATTAAGTAACTATTTACTTACTTAAAGAAACAGCAATTATCGTGCCACCTTAAAAAATGAGAGATTCTGCGGGTTGTTGAGCTTGTCACTCAGGAAATCCGCACCAACTCAGTGCTAAAGGGCTCAATATGGTGCGAATTTATTCGGGGGCCTGATGCCACCCATCAAGCCAGCGTCGTGCATCTAAGTGACTTTGATTTACCGCTCGTTCAGCACTGTGGTGGCATGGCAAAGACACCGTTGTGAGCGCACAGTCTGAATCGCTTTGAAGCTATCGTCCTCTTAGTTAATTCTTGGCAGGATCAGACCGGCAGCTCTTTGCCGCCCGGCAGTTTTTGAACAGCTTTTGCATCGAGGGCTTGGGGGTCGAACAGAGCGCGCTACTTGAAGGCTTTGAGGCAGCGCGCAGTTACTCCGTTAAAAAGACGGCCAGTGGTGCTATTCCCAAATATACATGAGCCGACTGCATCATCTATTCAGATCATCTTATGAGCCGAATAAGGTTTATATTCGGCTCATGGGCTAGTCGGAGGGTATGTTGGGGTAAGAAGAATTTGTTAAGCAATTAAAGTGCCCGGCAGACCGCACCAGTTAGGCTTCAAAAGGGTTAATGACGTCCACATTGGCCGCCTCAAAAGGAGCCATATCTCGGGAGGCGACTTGATAGCCTTGTGATACGGCAATAGCAGCAATGTAGCCATCCGGCACAGGAAAACCACGCCCGGCGGTTCTGGCTGTCACGGCTAGCTCTGCATACTTGCGAGCGGCGTCAACGTCAAAGGACAAAATCCGCCCTCTGAACAACTCCACAAGGCCGCCCAAGGTCTCGCTCAACATGTCCTTGCGCTTCCCGTTGGGCAGCGCCGCAATACCAAATAACAACTCTGCAAGTGTGACACTAGACAGGTATAACGTTTCAGCCGACTGCTCATTAAGCCAAGCTCTGACGGCTGGATCAGGCTCGGGTTTCATCGCCTCGGAAACGACATTGGTATCCAGAACGATCATTCAAACCTCATCGGTTCAGCAGGCGTCTTGTCACGCACCTTTTCAAAGACCGCAACGTCTTCATTGGTCAACCCGATCTTGCGACCCAAATCAGCCAGGGCATCGCCCATTTTGAGGCGACTTTCTGGCCGTGTGATCTCTTCCAGAATGGCCCGCACCTCAGCCTCGGCGCTGCGGTGATTCTGCTTGGCTCGCGCTTTTAGTGCATTGTGTACTTCGTCAGGAATGCTTCTAATAGTCATCATGCCCATAGCCCAAACTCCTATTGCATGTGGTAAGCGCAGCTGCGCTCCAACTGCATTCAATATAGTATACTGGATGCAAAAGGCAAGCATTTGAATACTGCTTTTCAGATGTACGTACACTTTGAGGATACTTTGAAACCGCAAAGCGATGCCTGGATAACTAATCCCATGAAGAACACTCCCGCACCAATTGCTGACATATTTGGTCAAGAGGCTGCTTTTGTGGCCAAAAGACAATCAGATTATGGTCACACCGGCTTCTTTGCTGAGCGGGTACTACTGATCCGCCAAAACGGCTATTCATTACTGACTATGAACCATTGCATCAGGTTATTTCATGGCATGGGGAATGTCTGCCATCCTCAGCAACCAAATACAGAAAGGGCAGCCACTTGGACTGCCCTTTCGTTTTATGTGTGAAGCGGGAATACGTAAATGAAAGCACGGATCAGCGCTGACCTTCAGTACGCAGCTTTGCCACTTCACCTAGCGCCAAGCCTATCGCTTCAGCAATCTGCTCATCACTCAACACCTCACGCAGCCAACCCAATAATACCTCGCTGCCTGGGCGCTGAGGTGCGCCTTGACATGTGTATAGGGCAATAGCATCGTGCTGGGGCGATGGGTGTCCGGAATCAGTGAACCACTACATAAAGCAGTTTAGTGCCGTAAGGTTGGCGCGGATCCTTATGTAAACCAACTACTCGCCAACCAATGAAATTGGGTGGGCAAAAAGCTATTATCCAGCTAAAGAATTTTTTTGCCGCTAATTTTTCGGCTGCATCATGCGCGTTTATATCCTCTCACTGGACACTCTATGCATAACCTATGGATTCCCGTCGTCGCCATTTTCGTCGTTGCTGGCCTGGTGTTCGGTAGCCAGGCCTATTCCGAGGCCCAGCGTGATGCCCACATCGCCGCGACGATAGCTGAACGCCTCGACAGTCAGGCACCGGCCGAAATCTCCCACTTGACGCAAGTCAACAAGGGCTATGGGGTGTGCGGCGACTATGAGCTTTCACGCGCCGAGTCCGGTCGCTTCTACTACAACCACGCCACCAAGCGCCTGGCGTTGGGCACCGATGCCCCGCTGTATCACGACAACTGCGGGGGCGTCTCTGAATGACCCCTTAGCACCAGTTCACGAACTTTTAAGCAGTAACGTGATTGCGCCCAAACCCCATTACCCTTCTAACGGAGCGCTTTTCTGTGCAGTTGCCGATTACCCCAAGCAAGCTGCCAGATCGTAGGCGAACCGCCTTCTTATCAGGGGCGCAGCCTTCGCTTTTGTCGCTGCTTTAGTGGCCCTTTTTAGCCCTCGAAACTTCCCCCATATTCTCTCGGGACGAGATCAGTCTCTTCGTCGCCCATCCTGATAAGGTTGACGATCATTTGCGCGACCAATGACGGAGGGTGAGCTATCGAAGTTGCCTCCACCTCTTGCGCCTGTGCCGTGCTCAGGCCTGATTTCACCGAGCCATAGAACTCGGTCGCGGTCATGAAGGGGTGTATCAACGAGACGGTGATGCCAGCATCCGCCAGTTCAAGCCGTGCAACTTTCGAGATCATGTTAAGTGCTGACTTTGAGCTCGTATAAGCTGCCACACCTGGGTAAGTTGCTAAAGTCGCACCCGAGCTAACATTGACGATGCATCCGCCTCCTTGTTTGCGCATAAGAGGAATCACCGCTTGCATCATAATCAGAGGGGCAACTGTATTGAGATTTAGTAGCCCCCGAAAATCTTCAATGTCGATGTCTTCAATCGTGGCATATAGCCCCTGTCCCGCATTGTTGACCAAGACATCGATACGACCATATCGCTCCTGCGCGATCTGGACAGCTTTTTGAACCTCGGCTGGGCTGGTGACGTCGCAGGGTAAGGCAAGAACATCATTTCCCAGTTCTAACGCCAAGTCGTCGAGCCGGTCTTGACGTCTCGCCAACAACAAAGCACGCGCGCCAGCTTGAACGACCGCACGTGCTATCGCTTCACCAATACCGGATGAAGCCCCCGTCACGAGGACGACCGAATTTTTAAGCTCCATAGCGCATTCCCTTTCTAAAGACGTGACGTTGTGAAAATAAACAGAACTGAAACGCTAGAGCGTCCCTTAAAGAGTCCAACTGAACCGTCAATATTTATAACAGGGCGCCTAAACGGTGGCGTGTCTATTCCAGCCTATAAATTGCACATTCCTGCTTAATTCATGGATGTGCCATGCAAGCCATGCTAGAAGTAATGACATGAATAATTCGATTGAAAAACTCAGATCTCTGGTAGAAAAACGTGCGAAATCCGTGCTTACCCAGACTCACATCCCGCGTTTGGATATTCTCCGGGTTTGCGAACCGACCGAGCTTTTTCCAGAGATCTATCAGCCCCTGATTAGCCTGATCCTGCAAGGTAGCAAGAAGATTGTCATCGGAGATCAAGTCGTCAACTATCAGGCAGGCCAAAGCTTTATTACATCCGTCGAGCTGCCAGTGATTGGGGAAGTCGTAGAATCGAGTCCGACCACGCCCTACTTGGCTTTGCGCCTATCGCTCGACCGTGCTTTAGTCACAGAGATATTGTGTAAGGTTGATAGTCCTTTAAGCATGTCTGAGACGAGAGGTTTCTGCATCGACCGAGTGAGTGACGATCTGGCTGATGCTTGGTACAGGATGGTTCGCCTTACTGATCATCCGGAGGATATCGCCTTAATCGCGCCTCTCATTGAGCGCGAGATCCTGTATCGAATGCTGCGCGGCCCACAAGGTGCGGTGCTAAGACAAATAGCAGGCATCGATGATCGTTTTTTCCAAATCAGAAGTGCGATCACATGGATTCGCAAAAACTACGCAGCGGCATTCCGAGTTGAGGAGCTTGCGGCGACAGTGAATATGAGCCCTTCGGCTTTTCATCGACGTTTCAAGGCGACGGTTAGCTTGTCGCCCCTTCAGTATCAAAAGCAGATCAGACTCTATGAAGCGCGCAGAATGCTCTTCACTGAATCTGGTGGTGTCACCGCCGTCGCTTTATCGGTTGGCTATGAGAGCCTGTCACAATTCAGCCGAGAATATGCTCGGCTGTTTGGCGCGCCCCCTGCGCGCGACATAAGAACACTGCGCCAAGATCCACGAGGGAGGCAGCCAACAGAGTTCACTGACCCCGTCACTTTCAGCACGCTGAGCCGTTAAAAAGCACCACCGGAAACACCGACGTAAACCTTAGTCGACATGCGCCTTCTTATTAGGAACGAGGTGCAACGCCCCCACCACCACCGAGCCCACCAAAAAGCCAATCACCGCAGAGCACAGCGTATTGAAGCTCCAGCCCAGCGTGCCGCCCAAGGCACCGGTTGCCTCACTAATGCCATGCTCGATGTGGTGTACCCATTCATAGGGCGCGTTAAACCAACCCGTGCCATCGGCCCCCAGATTGGCCATCAGGATATGCCCACCCACCCAGAGCATCGCGACGGTGCCCACCACCGAGATGGTCGCTAGCACCTTGGGCATGGCTGTCACCAGACCACGGCCCAGTGTCTGTATTCCCGAATTATCCCGCTGAGCGAGCCTCAGGCCGATATCATCCATTCTGACCAACAGCGCCACCACGCCATACACCAGTATAGTGATGACAAACGCGACCACTACCAGGCTCACCATCTGCGACCAGAACCCTTGATGGGAAACGGTTGAAAGTGCGATCACCATGATTTCGGCGGACAGAATCAGGTCGGTACGAATGGCACCACTCACGATCTTTTTCTCGGCTTCCGGCCCCTTTTCTACCGCGGGTTTGTCGTCGTCATGCTGGCCAGAGAGCTTGTGCCACACCTTCTCAGCGCCTTCAAAGGCCAGGTAGGTGCCACCTACCATCAGGATGATCGGCAATAGCGCGGGCAAAAAGTGATTCAGTAGCAGCGCCACCGGCAGTATAAAAATCAGCTTGTTGCGAATCGACCCCAGCGCGATCTTCTTCACAATCGCCAGTTCCCGCTCCGCTGTCACTCCTTGCAAATATTGCGGCGTCACCGCTGTATCATCCACCACCACCCCGGCCGCCTTCGCCGTCGCACGCCCCGCGGCGGCACTCACATCGTCCAGTGATGCTGCGGACAACTTCGCCAATGCGGCAATGTCATCCAGTAATCCTATCAAGCCGCCTATGGCCATGGGTTCTTCCTCCGTGAATAACAGGTGCTGATAGTAACGCACATAGCTACTGAGTTACCTGCAAATGGATTTGAGACACTGCTTAAACACCTTGCTCAAGGGGCTGAACAAGTAAGAACCGGAGATTTCGTGGACGTTTTTTCGATGAATACATTAATCGGATAGAGAAATGTACTACAAAGTAAAGGACTGTCACTTGGAATGCCCTTCCGTTCTATAAGTGAATCGGGAATACGGAAATTAAAGCAGATTAGCACTTACCTTCAGTGCGCAGCTTCGCCACTCCATCTAGTGCCAGACCTGTCGCTTCAGCAATCTGCTCATCACTCAGCACTCCCAGCTTAAGCAGATTACGGGCTGTTTTCTCAATACCCAGCTTTTCGCCTTTCTCGCGTTCTTGCTGCGCCCAGTTTTCCAAATTTTCTGCCAACATGTCTTTATCCTCCACCAAACGGCTGATCTGACTGACCGTCGAGCTACACCACGATCACCCGCCACCACTACCGGTCTAGGCGTGCCACGCTTAAACCGGGCGCTTGACCGTGTCTCAACTTTCCCGGCGTCTGCCCAGTCGACCGCTTGAAAGCGCGACTAAAGGCGGCCTGAGAGCCGTAGCCCAGGCGCCAGGCGATCTGATCAATGGATAGCTGCCGCTCGGCAATCCATCTCGTGGCCAAGCGCATACGCAGTTGGGTGACATAGCCGAGCGGCGAGATACCCAGTGAGCTGCGGAAGCGTTCGGCGAACACCGAGCGAGAGCTGCCCGCCTCCGCCGCCATGGTGGCCACTGTCCAGTCACGCCCGGGCTCGCGGTGGACAGCGGCGATGACTTTACCCAGACGCGGATCGCGCAGCGCCTCGACCCAGCCACCGATATCACCGCAGCCACACTCAACCCAGCCTCGCACGATGCTGGCGGCTACCACATCCGCCAACCGGGAGAGAATGCCAGCAGAACCGGCCCGTTTGAGACTCGCTTCACGCGCCATCGCTTCCAGCATCGGCAACACCTCCGGATAGCGCGACAGCAGCGTCCCCACATGCATGACGTCAGGCATCATCGAGACCAGCGGTTGCATACCGCCGAGATCGAACTGCATGAAGCCGCTGAATAGACGCACCGATGGAGCGCCATCTGCAGTGTCCGGGCACTCGTTGACGCAACTAAAGTTATCACACACCGGCAGTGAGTCGATCTGTTCGATGTCGCGACTCATCACCTCGGGCGAAGAAAGCAGGCAGTGCTGGCCACCGCGAGGCAGGAGTATGGCATCGCCGGTCTCCAGCATCTGTTCCTCGCCGCCAAGCCGCAGGATGACAGCCCCCCGGGCGATAAAGTGAAATTGCGCACAGTTGGCGTCGGTCTCGAAATGAATGCCAAAGGGCGGCGCTACCTGGACATGCCGATAGCTCAACCCGGACAAGCGCATGCCAAGCAACAATTCGTTGATCCATTCGCTGGAGCTGATCTCAGAGCCAACAGTGGCGAAACTTTCGGACGTTTTATCAAACATACCGTACTCATAGTGATAGAGGGTCTTGAGCTAATACTTTAACCTACGCGTCATCCCAAGTCTTAATCGGAAGTATCGAAATGACGACATACGAACCTCAACATTCGACACACGAGTCGCAGACCCCATCGCGCTGGATCGCCGTGTTTTCGCTGACGATGGGCGTGTTCAGCCTAGTGATGGCTGAATTTCTGCCGGCCAGTCTGCTAACGCCGATGGCGGATTCGCTGATGATCAGCGCAGGGCAGGCCGGACAGGCCGTCACGGTCACCGCGGTGGTGGCGCTGCTCGCCAGCTTACTGGTGACCTCCGTCACACAGCGACTCGACCGTCGCCACGTGCTGCTGGCGCTCTCCGTGCTGATGATCGCCGCCAACCTGATCGTCGCATTCGCGCCGCATCTAGCCTGGTTGCTGGTCGGGCGGGTACTGCTCGGGGTAGCGCTGGGCGGGTTCTGGGCGCTCTCTGCCGCCACGGTCATGCGGCTGGTGTCGGAACATGACGTGCCGCGCGCGCTGTCGTTGCTGTTCACTGGCGTGCCCATTGCCACCATCAGCGCCGCCGCGTTGGGCAGCTATCTCGGCGACATGATCGGCTGGCGCAATGTTTTTCTGCTGGCGACAGCGCTCTCGGTGCTGACGCTGGTGCTGCAGTACTTCACTCTGCCGCGGATGGCACCCGGACGCCCGACGCCGCTCGGCACGCTGGTGAGCGTCATCAAGCGGCCGGGCATGGCGGTCGGCATCGTCGCCATTCTGCTGGTGTTCTGCGGCCATTTCGCCTTCTTTACCTATATTCGTCCGTTTCTCGAAGGCGTATCCCGGATGGGTATCAACGAGCTCTCTTCGACCCTGTTGGCGTTCGGTGTCGCGAACTTTGTCGGCACGCTAGCGGCGGGTTACCTGCTGGAGCGTAGCCTGCGCCTGACGCTGCTGCTGATGCCGCTGATCATGGGGGTACTGGGCTGGTTGCTGGCCACACTGGGCGGTTACTCGATGGGCACCGATATCTTCATGGTGGCGCTGTGGGGCTTCGCCTTCGGCGCTGTACCGGTCGCCTGGTCGACCTGGATCACCCGTGTCGTGCCGGATGAAGCCGAAAGCGGCGGTGGTCTCATCGTCGCCTCGATCCAGCTGGCGATCGCGCTGGGCGCCGCCGTCGGTGGCGTGATGTTCGATATCAGCGGCGTGCTTGGTGTGTGCGCGACGGCCGGCACGCTATTGCTGGCCGCTGCCGCCCTGGTGCTCGTCGGCGTGAAAACGCGGCCTACTGTCTCTACCGATGGCGATGCCGTCGCGGCGGCCTGTCAGTAAAGAAGGGAAACTTTCGCCAGCCGTGAAAAACAGCCACGGTCGATGGCCATTCCGGGCGACATCAAGCAGGAGAGGGGAGTCGCCTCCCCTCCTCCTCTCACACCACCGAACATCGAAGCGGTGGATCGGCGATTCATGAAAAGTAAAGGCTCTCAATCTAATTACTGATAGCAAAGCCGCGTCAACACTTGTTCTAATTGAAGACTACCTGCCCGACGCTTATCCTCGAAACGCTTGCGATGTAGCGTTTATCCCAAGTGCTCATCCAAGTCCCTCGGTAACGTGATCTGATAAGTCGGGTATAGACGACCACCGGGCACCAGAACGCGTTTACCGCTGCCGAGATCCACCCCATCTAACGAGATTCGTTTTAGCCATGCATGCTGGTACCGATCCGCCAAGGTGAGAAACAGTCGCTTTGCCTTGATGCTGCTGCAATGGCGCAACAACGCTGTCACGCGCTTTGGGCTCAATGTTGTCAAACTTTGCATTAACGTATCGGCTCCATAGACCAACGCCGCGCCGGAGGTGCCATTGCACAGTTCCAGAATCGCGCGCTCCGGCGTAGAACAAACGATAGTTCCTGCACCAGAAAGCACCTCTTGCCGCTTAAGGCCCTGCTCAAGTAGCTGATCCTTCTGCGTATCCACAGTGAAATCAGACAACGGCCAGTCAAAGGGAGGCTTGCCGCAGAACTCAAATCGATCAGGCATAGCCAACTGGCTAAGCCAACCAGGCGGTCGAGTAGACCCGTAAAGCGTTACCGTGGCAGCTTCGCCGAGCCGCAGGTAGTGTTCATACCCTTGCATTGCCAACGCGAAGCGCCCGCCGACGTATAACGCCAAGCTCTCCCGCTCTTGCAGGCTTCGCACTACGCCCTGCCACTGCAGCCGCCCTCCCTTTCTCAGATAGACGCCACGCGCCGGAGACACCAGCCAACCGCTGGCGACATAGCGCGCCACAAGGCTTCTCGAATAGCCATGCGCCTGCAGCCAGCGGCTGGAGACTAAATCCGTGTCTCCGAGATTGGCTAGCAACCGGTTTAATTTTAACGGTTTTTGCTCACTCATAGTGAACATAATACGGATTTCAAAAACGCCGTCTAGTAATTACGGGGTTTACCTAAAAGACTTTTTGATCACTATACGTGAGCCTATTAGCTATATCCTGAACTCGCTACTGATTCACGTCAAACGGCTATTCATTACTGAATCTAAACCACTTCACCTAACGCCAAGCCTGTCGCTTCAGAAATTTGCTCATCACTAAGCACACCCAGCTTGAGCAGATTACGGGCTGTTTTCTCAATACCCAGCTTCTCGCCTTTCACAATACCTAGCTTCTCGCCTTCCTGACGCTCTTGCTGAGCCCAATTTTCCAAATTTTCTGCCAACATGTCTTTATCCTCCATCAAACTGTTGCGCTGTTGGCTACGCGGTCAGCAATTCCATTTCCTCGCGGCTACGAACCGGATGGCGGATTGCCTCTTTGGCTATATTCACTTCCAATGCCATTTTCGCAGTCTCCAGCACAGCAGCATCAATTTGGTAGCCCCCTCGGGTCATCAGCCAGTAAAGCACCTCCGCCAGGTGCCAGATTGAGGCACTACCTTCGTGAACCGGCACAGGAAAAGTCGCTCGATGGGTAAGCATCAACTTCCGCATTGCCTGACGGGAAACACCCACAACGTCTGCGACATCCGTCAGGCCAACAAGATCCGGCGAAGCCTCGATCAGCCGCGCGGAAGGGATCGCTTTTTTTACGTCAACCAGGGCAGTGCGAACCGCTTCCGCGGCGCTGCCCGCTTCACGAGAGAATTCCAGCGCCAAGCGGCCCGGCTGCCCCACGCCCACCAGCGCATCATCGCAACCGGCCGTGCCCAAACGCTCCACCAGCGCATCTAGGTCGGAGTCACTATCAGCCAGTTGGTATTTCAGCGTAAAAACATATTCCATTCTTCAACCCTCCGGCTCCGCTTTGTCTCGACGCTTGTGGGTCGAGCACTTGTCCACCACTCTCCGAATTGCCCGGGCGTGGCTGCCGGGATTTTTCGGTGTACTCCACACGCTCGCGATACAAAACTCACCGCAGCGGCATTCATCATCATTATCGGGACAGTAAAACTTGCCCCAGGCGTGACTACCGCCGACTTCAACTCGCCAGCCCTCCGCTTCCGCATGTTTGAGGGCAGTTTCGATCTCTTTTTTCGGATGTGCTGGACGAGTCATTATTTGCCTCTGAGTATGAAGCCCTCCTAAATGGTTGTCAATTGACAACCATTGAGGCAGCAATTTGCTCATCACTAAGCACACCCAGCTTGAGCAGATTACGGGCTGTTTTCTCAATACCCAGCTTTTCGCCTTTCTCAATACCCAGCTTCTCGCCTTCCTGACGCTCTTGCTGAGCCCAATTTTCCAAATTTTCTGCCAACATGTCTTTATCCTCCACCAAACTGTTGAGCTGATTGAGGTCGACCTCAGCCCCGAGCCGCTGCAAGTGGCGTTTAAGCCAGCGGGTAATAATCTTATCTATACGTTCTTTATGAAGATCGGCCTGGATAATCGCCACAATACGATCCACAGCTTGCTGCAGCCCCTGGCGATTTGTGGAAGCCTTCGTGATACTGACCACACCATGTCCTCAATTTTTCTTCGAACAATGCAGGCCAAAGAACAGACTCATCCCACCTATTCAGATCATTTTATGAGCCAATTATGGTTTATATTTGGCTCATAATATAGCCGCGCACTAATTGAAATTTGGCAGAATAGACTCAATAGTCGAAAAAAACTTGATGCAGCTATTGCTGGAGGGCATGCGTAGAGTTAAAACCAACATTGAAGAGGCAATTAGATGGCCAAAAAACTCACCCCGTTTGTTATTGCCTATGATTTTGATGGTATTTTAGCTCCTGGTAATATGCAGGAGCACAACTTTATGCCTGCATTACGTGTCAAGCCTAGTGAATTTTGGCAGGATGCCAAGCGCATAGCCAAAGAGCAGGATGCTGATGAAATCCTGTCTTATATAAGGGTAGTCTCGACGTACACGACAACTCGATCATTAATAAATTTGTCGAACCTGATAACCGCCCAGTCCCCTTCCAAAACATGCTATTTATAGGTGACGGCGAAACTGACATTCCCAGCATGCGCTTGGTGAAAGATCAGGGCGGCCACTCGATTGCGGTCTATCCTGCAAACAAGCGTGGTGCAAAGGGAAAAGCCAAACAACTTGTTGATGAACGGCGCGCAAATCTAGCAACTTTAGCCGATTACACAGCAGACTCAGCCATAGATCGCGCAGTTAAGGCAATGATCGACAAAGTGGTTGCCCAGCGTGAGATTACCGGAGCAGGGAGCTAAGATGGCCGACAACGACCTGATTCTCTACACCACCGACGATGGTGAAGCTCAACTGGTGCTTCGCGAAATAGGTGGCCAAGTGTGGCTGACCCAGCTAGAAATGGCAGACCTATACCAATCAAGCAAACAGAATATCGGCAAACATGTGAAAGCGGTTTTGTCAGAAGGTGAGCTCGCTGAGGAGGCAGTTGTAAACCGCAAGTTTACAACTGCCGCAGATGGCAAGGAGTATCTGACATTGCTCTATGCCTTGCCTATGGTCATTGCCGTAGGCTACCGCGTTCGTTCACCCCGCGGTACCCAATTTCGAAAGTGGGCGACACGAACTCTCGCAGAATACATCACCAAAGGCTTTGTCATGGACGATGAGCGGTTGAAAAGCCCGCCCGTTGGCCACTCTACAGCGCCAGATTACTTCGATGAGATGCTGGAGCGGATTCGCGATATCCGGGCTAGCGAACGCCGGGTCTATCTGCGTATACGTGAAATTTTCGCCCTTGCAGCAGATTATGAACCATCGTTGAAAGAAACCACTAAGTTCTTTCAAACCATACAGAACAAGCTGCATTACGCCTGTTCTGGCCATACAGCTGCAGAGCTCATCTATTACAGGTCAGATGCCACAAAACCCAATATGGGTCTCACCCATTTAAAAGGAGCCGAGGTACGCAAGCAGGATGTCACTACTGCCAAGAATTACCTGAGTGAAAACGAAATTCGCGAACTTAACCGTATCGTCAGCATGTGGCTGGATTTTGCAGAAGATCAAGCCAGCCGCCGCAAACAGGTATTTCTAAATGACTGGCAGCAAAAGCTCGATCAATTCCTGCAATTTAATGACCGCGATGTACTGACCAATGCGGGCAGTATGAGTAAGAAAGATGCCGATGCCAAAGCGCTAGTCGAGTACGAACGCTATGCACAACAGAGGCGCATTGTTAAAGAAGTGAAAGGCGAGCAAGATATTGCCGAACTACTAAATTGGCGGCCACCGAAAAAGAACAAAAATAATGAATGAGAAACAAATGCTAAAAGGGAGCCAACAAGGCGTAATAAGGAGCGTGCTCAAAACCCCCAAGAGTTACTTACCCACGGGATTCGGCGACTGCCGTTTAGGCCAAAAGGAAATCAGGTTGCCACTAGCTTGTTTTGCTAAGCGCGCACTTCTGATTCACGTCAAACAGCTATTCACTACTGAATATGAACCACTGCATCAGGTTCTTTCGTGGCATGGGGAATGTCTGCCATCCTCAGCAGCCACATACAGAAAGGGCCGTCACTTGTGGACTGCCCTTTCGTTTAATGTGTAAATCGGGAATACGGAAATGAAAGCAAAGATCAGCGCTTACCCCTCAATGCGCAGCTTAGCCACTTCATCTAACGCCAAGCCGGTCGCTTCAGCAATTTGCTCATCACTAAGCACACCCAGCTTGAGCAGATTACGGGCTGTTTTCTCAATACCCAGCTTTTCGCCTTTCTCAATACCCAGCTTCTCGCCTTTCACAATACCTAGCTTCTCGCCTTCCTGACGTTCTTGTTGAGCCCAGTTTTCCAAATTTTCTGCCAACATGTCTTTATCCTCCACCAAACTGTTGAGCTGATTGAGGTCGACCTCAGCCCCTAGCCGCTGCAAGTGGCGTTTAAGCCAGCGGGTAATAATCTTGTCGATACGCTCTTTGTGAGCTCGTACAAACCTTAGCATCACTCATCACCCAACACCTCACGCAGCCAACCCAATAACGCTTCGCTGCCTGCGCGTTGGGGTGCGCCCTGGCGTGTGTATAGGGCGATGGCATCGTGCTGGGGCAAGCTCTCGGCCACCGGGCGGATCAGATCGCCATTTTCAATTAATCGTTGTGTTGTGCGCCGCCATCCCAAGGCGATACCGTGCCCCGCAACAGCCGCTTGCAGTAGCAGTGGGTAGCTGTCGAAAACAGCACTCTCCGCTGATGAGAGTTCAAAGTGCCCCATGGCACGCAACCAATCATCCCACTCTAGCCAATCCGCCGGGTCAGCGTGGTGGTGCAGTAGCCGCTGGTTCAGCAAAGCGTTGAGACTCAACGGCGTAGTGGCCCCTTTCAAGTAAGCTGGGCTGCAGACCGGAAATATCTCGTCCTCGGCGGTAAACACCAATCGATGGCTGCCGCTGGGGCGCCCGTTGGTTTGCAGCGCAATGTCGAAGCGGCCACTAAATTCGGTAATCGGCCGTGTCGACGTCGCCAGCTGAATCTCAATTTCAGGGTAGCGACGGTTAAAGTCAGCCAGCTGTGGCATCAGCCAATAGAACGCTTCGCATAACTGGCAGAACAGCACGACGCGCTTATCGTCCGGGTCGCCACGCAGCCCCTGAGCCCCCGTGGCAATACTTTCCAACGCCTGGGAGACCGTACGGCCAAACTCGCGCCCTTCACGGGTAAGAAAAACACTGCGATTACGGCGCTCGAAAAGCATCACGCCAAGATCTTCCTCCAGCGCACGGATCTGTCGGCTGATAGCCGCCTGGGTCAGGTAGAGTTCATCGGCCGCGCGCGAAAAGCTTTCAAGCCTGGCGGCTGCTTCAAAGGGGCGCAGCGTCGCCAGCGGTGGAAGAGACTTGATGAAGTTATCCATAATCTGAGCTCATGCATTGTGACGCAGAAGTCGTTTGAAGCACTGCTAGCGGCAGCGGCATTCTAGAGCGGAATTCAACTCTGGAACGCTGCAATGAAGGCCACCGCTGAACCACAAGATAATATCCTACAGGGCATAAGCCTTATCGTGGGGGCTGTGTTTCTGCTGGCGTTGACCGACGCCCTGGTTAAGCATCTAAGTGCCAGTATGTCGCTATGGCAACTCTATGTCATCGGGTCATCAGTATCGCTGCCGATACTGTTAGCGTTGATCATTGGCCATTCAGGCCCCCGCCCCAAGGTAAAATCACGCCGCTGGGTGGCGATAAGAAGCCTGCTGCTGTTACTGATGTGGATAGCCTACTACACAGCTCTGCCGTTGATTCCGCTTTCGGTGGCAGCGGTCGCCATTTACACCACACCGCTGTTTATTGCCGTGCTGGCTGCTTTTGGGGCAGGCGAGCATCTTTCACGCCAGGCGTGGCTGGGCATCTTCTGCGGATTCCTGGGCGTGGTGGTGGTGTTGCGCCCTGGCGGCGACACCTTCACACCTGCCACACTGCTACCCGTACTTGCCGCCCTCTTTTATGCGCTAGCCATGCTGGTCACACGCCACCACTGCCAAAGAGAACACCCCCTACTTCTCACCCTGGGATTAAATCTAGCCTTCCTGGCAGCAGGCAGTCTCTTCAGTGTATTGGTGGCAATCAACAGCACCGCATCGCTCGCCGAACGCGCACCATTCCTGTTCGCCGGTTGGCAACCGCTAGACGCCACAGCGCTATTGATCGTGAGCGCCTACGCCCTACTGCTGATCATTGTGAATACCGGGGTGGCAAGGGCTTATCAAATTGCCCCTTCGGCTTTGATCGGCACCTTTGATTACGCCTACCTCATCTTTGCCAGCCTTTGGGGCTACCTGCTATTCAGCGAGGTGCCCGATGCTATGACTTGCCTGGGTATGGGCATGATCTTAATCGCGGGGGTGATGGTGTTACGGCAACAGCGGAGCTGACGCCTATTTTCATGATGAACTTCCGAGACATCCTAGGTAGTTGCTTAACCTAGTATCACCGAATAACACTTACTCCGCCTACCGCTTCAGACTCTGGTGCTGTTATGCAAGTGGTTAATTCGGCCGGCTCTAATCCCAGCTGGCGGACCTCACAGAGCCAACATCCCGGAGCTCACCTTCGATTTCGCTGGTACGAATAGCATTCTGGTTCAGTGCATCGACCTCCATCCAGATCGGCCTAACCGTGAACCGTCTCAGTTTTACCCAATACCCGGGCCGCACATCATTTAACGTAGGCCGCAAGGCGGATTCATCCCACTTAAAATGCGTCCAACGTCGCTGTTTCTAGATATACTTGAGCCGATTTCCGCACCTGCTCGAATCAATTTATGATTCGATTATGGGTTATATTAGGCTCATAGATTACTCAAAAAATTGCTTCTGGTGCCCGGTAACGGCATAACGGTGGTATGAGTCCAAGACAGGCAGAGGAAAATTACTAGATTAACTATAAACATGTGGCCAGTTTTACTTGACCACTACATTTTCAACCCTCACAGCCTTAAAGACTATTTTTTCGCATGAAACAAAAAGCAAAAAAAGCCCTACTTACTTTCCATACATTATTAGCCAATTTCAACATGCATTGCTTATCATTAAAAAACAGTTACTTGGCACTTATGAGACTTGCTCTTTAATTTCAGTCGTGGCACCATCGTACTGCTATCAAAATCATAAATGATAACATCTGGGTGGTAAGCATCATAAGCTTGGCCAATAAAAACAGCAGCTGCATTAGAAACGCAAGTGAACAAGTGTATTGTGTTGACATTGCACTCAGATTTAAGCTTGTGTAAAAGAGACTGTAGTTCAGCAGTCAAAGCTTTGCCATCTTCAGGGTGAGAAATTGCTCCATTACCCATAAATTCTTTCGTAGCTCTAATAGTTATGATTTGAGCATTTTTCGCTGCACTTACAGCTTCCGAAGCAGAAATTAAAATTTGCGGCTCGGCAGTTAAAACGATATTCATGATGATATCGGTGTTTTCTTTTAAACTTTCTAGCCCATCAATTTCATAAAAACACCCTACTGCCACATCACTAGGCCAAGACCAGCCCCCTTCTTCCCTAAAACGTAGCATAGGTATAACATTATTTTTATTACCCAACTTAGCACCTAATCCAATAAGTGCAGAAATTGGCCCAAAGCCAAACAAAGCGGCATTGAAGCCGAACCCCCTTATTTGTTGGATTATTTTTTCTGCAGCATTATTAATCAAATCAGGCATCAACCTCCAAAGTATATCTGGCGAGCTACTCAATAAGTCTTCGTTATCACTCAAAATATTTATCTGTTCGTGCACTCTTCGCTTGATTCTGGATAGGCTATTGGCAACCTGAAGATGAGAGGGTGGTGAGACAGTTTGAGAATTTACTGGCCATAGTACGGCGTAAACTGGAATTGGCTGGTATTTAAGACCATTCAGCAAGCTATTAGCAACACTACTAAAATCTTTTTTCATTTCTGATAATATGGAAGCGGTATAGTCACTTGCAGCCACTTTATCTATAAGTCGATG
Organism: Halomonas sp. AOP13-D3-9; assembly: GCF_052379125.1. Lineage (NCBI taxonomy): Bacteria > Pseudomonadati > Pseudomonadota > Gammaproteobacteria > Oceanospirillales > Halomonadaceae > Halomonas > Halomonas sp. AOP13-D3-9. The sequence continues at coordinate 41,509 of NZ_JBQSYH010000029.1, forward strand.
ATGCTTGTCACATAGAAGCAAAATATTTTCAGGATCATTTGAAAGCTGACTAGACAGCTCTGTTATTCCTCTGGCACCCTGCTCTGAAGATGAAACGTTATGCGCTAAATAAGCATAATTTCCTGTTGTTCCAGAAATAGTATCGTGATCTAATTTCTCACCGCATCCGGTGAACATGCACCGACTGAAGCTTTCTCTCCAGACTGAATTTTTTGTATCAGCAGTAAAATCTTTTCCTCTGCCTTTTTGCTTCCGGCCATCCTCAAAACGTACAAATAAATCCTTCAACTCCTTGAACTTTATATTAGCACTTTGCCTTTCCGCTCTAGCCCATACACTACCTATTGATTCTAATGTTAACAGGTCTTCCCTTTTTATTTGATAACCTTGAGCACTCCTATAAATAAAAAAATCTTTACCCACAGATAATTTTGATAAACATTTTGCTGTATCATGTGGCTGTAGACACAATCTTAAAGCAGCTACCACACTTTCACTACAAACAAGTAAAATAACAGTATTCCTATTATTCTCATCTGTTAAAACACCTACTCCATCCCAGCTCACTAGCTCTTTAAGATTGGTAAGGTACTGAGAAAAAGCATCTGGCGAATCAATTGGAGAAGCCTCTGTTTGATTAAAAAACTGACTTTCCTTATTATTCATTAAATCACCCTCGATATTATTACCAATAAGTTAGCACATATATTAATATAAACATTAATTTTAAAAATGTAACAACCGATGAAAGCTGTTATTTTAAAATCCATATCTACTATCGTATTCATCACGACAGTAGATAATAGTTATTAGAGCAATTTCTCCAAGTTAACCCTCATACTCCTAAACGATCAATAGCTCAATAACGTCTCCCTTCTCTAAGGTATAAACCGATGTCGTTTTTATACCTACGACAATAAAAAATAGTAAGCGATCAGGGTTGTCCTGCACATGGGTAAGCCAGTCAGTTTTATCAGGGCTTGAAGGACGCGGTACATCTTGAGGGTGAGTATGCCAGGTTCCAACGTAGCCTAACAAACGATCTGATTCAGTATAGGCTTTCTCAATTTCTGCCTGATGAGCCAATGCATCTAGCTTGAATGTCGTCCGAGTTCTTTTATCGGATACTTTTGGAGTAGTAAAGGTATCTATCAGGACTTCATCGACCTGGTTGTAATACCCAACGAGAAGCCCAGCTGACTCTAAAGATGTTGGTTCTTCTTGCCGGTAGGTAGACAATTTCTGATGAAGAGCCTGAGGTAGATGAAGGCGCTTTCCACACATGCTTTGAAAGGTGATGTAATCTTTGGGCTGGCAAACATCACATTGAGGATTCCGTAAAGGCAGCTTTTTCAAAGAGGATGTAAAAATTTGATACCTTTGAGTCAGATTAAGTCCTTCACGCTCTGCATCGGAGCTATCGCCTCTCCAGCTAATCTTCTTTGACTCTGTCAACTTTTTTTCCAGATAACCGACAGCCAGCTCTGCAGCGAGAAGAGCAGTTTGTGTGGAGCTGATTGCGCCATACGGGATAAACATCTCGCCACAACCAGCGTAGTTTTTAACTACATCTTGGTTAGCTTCTATAAAATTGAGGTTGGATGCTAGACCACGCCCCCCACTATTTGGCTCAACATAAGCACATCGCAAACAGCCCGGTTCATTTGGAATATCAAGAACTGCATGACCGCCAATACCATATCCTTC
>NZ_JBQSYH010000030.1:0-26054 GCF_052379125.1 Halomonas sp. AOP13-D3-9
ATGAGCTATATCCCGTACTCGTAAATTGACGAGGTCGCAGCCTCGTAATTTGCTATCGATGGCTAAATTGAAGAGGGCGAGGTCTCTCGTCTTTTTGGCAAGCTGTAGACGAACACGGATGGCCCAGATGTCTCGAAGGCGCAGAGGCGCCTTCTGTCCAACCAACTTGCCTTTATTCCAAGGTGTAGGTGTACAGAAGATTTCAGTCGGAACGTTCATGGCATGATCCTCCATCAGGTGGAGGTCAAAGAATGGATCAATTCGTGCACATCATGTGCTAAGGTTAATTTAAAGTCGGGGCTCGACCGAGGCTGTGTGAAAACGAAGTGGCCGCTATACATTGCCAAGGTCCCCAGAGGAAATGGTGATGAAGCGATTCGTGGTAGGCGAGGCCCGAGACCAAAGCACGTTATTTCCTACGCTTTTGGACGACTTCATCGCCGAGGACAACCCGGTTCGTGCCATTGAGGCATTTGTTGAGGGGCTCGACCTTAAAGATATGGGCTTCAAAGGTGTTGATCCGCACGCTACCGGGAGACCGGCTTATCATCCGGCTGTTCTTCTGAAGCTCTACATCTATGGTTATCTCAACCGTATTCAGTCAAGTCGCCGGTTAGAGCGAGAGACCCAACGTAATGTCGAGCTAATGTGGCTGACTGAGCGTTTAACACCCGATTTCAAGACGATTGCCGATTGCCGATTTCCGAAAGAATAATGGCGAGGCCATTCGCCGTGTTTGTCGAGAGTTCATCGTGCTTTGTCGACGCTTAAACCTGTTCTCACAAGCTATTGTGGCGATCGATGGCAGCAAGTTTAAAGCCGTCAATAACCGTAATCGTAATTTCACGGCGACCAAGATGAAGCGTCGCCTTGAGCAAATTGAAGAAAGCTTTGAGCGGTACCTGGGCCAACTTGACGCGGCTGATCGCGAAGAGCCTGCGCTGGCAGAGGCAAAGACCGCCCACCTAAAGGATAAAATCAGGAAGCTGAGAGAAGAGACGTCAAGATTACAAGTGGTTGAAGAGAAGCGCTTACAGTCACCCGACCAACAGGTCTCCTTAACGGATCCGGACGCCAGAGCTATGGCCACGAGTGGCAGAGGTACCGGAACGGTGGGATACAACGTGCAAACGGCGGTCGATAGCCAGCACCATCTGATTGTCGCTCATGAAGTTACCAACATCGGCCATGACCGAGGCCAGCTGTTCAAAATGGCTAAGCACGCTCGGGAAGCCACCGGTAATAAAGAGCTTAAGGTTGTGGCTGATAGAGGCTACTTCAAAGGCGAAGAGATCCTGGCCTGTCACAAGGAAGGTATTACGACTTATCTCCCGAAGCCACTGACATCGCCAAGTCAGGCAAAGGGGCATTTTCCAGGGTCGGCATTTCGTTATCTACCCGAGCGCAATGAATATTCTTGCCCAGCAGGACAACGGCTTACTTGGCGGTTTGAATCTGAAGAGAAAGGACAAAAGCTGCATGCTTATTGGAGTTCGTCATGTGCAAGTTGCTCCATAAGGGAGAAATGCACGACGGGAAAGCAGAGGCGGATAAAGCGTTGGGAACACGAAGATGTACTTGAAGCTGCGCAAGCCCGACTGGATTGGAACCCTGCAATGATGCGATTAAGGCGACAAACGGTGGAGCATCCATTTGGCACGTTGAAAGCTTGTATGGGGGCGACACATTTCATGACCAAACGACTTGAAAATGTGAGTACGGAAATGAGTCTTCATGTGTTGGCCTACAACTTGAAGCGAGTCATAACGATCTTGGGTGTGAATGGTTTAATAAGGGCTACAAGGGCGTAACGGGCCCTTTTACCTGCATTTTAAGAAGCCTTAAAAGCCAAGTAGGCACATTATACTGGCTTCATAACGCAAAGAAGTAACGGCAGCATCATTGAAACAGCGGATCAGTAGGGCGCCGCTGCGATAAAAGAAGAGAATGTCGTGGGTCAGGCCATATTTTCTGTTTTCACACGGCCAGGACCCTGAGCGGACGTGCCGGTCAAAGCGGCAATCCATGCGGATTTCGGTTGGAGGGGATTGCTCAAACGCAAGGATGAAATTTTGAATAAATATGACGAAAATCGAGCGAAAGAAGAACAAAAAAACGCCCGAGGCAATACTGATTCTGAGTCGAACCCGTGAAACCGAGAATCAAAGTGTTACAATTAAAATTCCACACAAAGTACTAAATTCGTCGTCCTGGCCAAAAGCCCGATTCTCCCAAAGCCCTCAACAGAAGTTGGCCATGATGGCCTATGCACTACCTTTGAACCCCTTTTAAATGGGTGGATTACTGAATCTAATACGCCGATGATGGCATGGTCCACACTAAGTTCCAGGGGAGGCTCTCTTTGGCTGAAGGAACGTACCGCTATCAGCAGTTGGAGCAGTGGATACTGCAAGGCATCATTGAAGGTCGTTGGACGCCGGGGGATCGTCTACCATCCATTCGAGAGATATGTACACAACAGGGTGTGTCAAAAGCCACAGTCCAGCATGCCCTGCAGCGACTTGAGGCCCAGGGAATTCTGGAGGTTAGGCCTAGGGCAGGACATTTCGTAACCCTGATGCCAAAAACCACGCAACCACCTCGGGTGATATCCCGTATCGATGCCCCGCGCCCCGTCAACGTTAGTGATTTCCTGCTGGACATTATGGATCGAAAGGCGGCGTTCGACCTTCTGCCCGAACTGCATGCCGGCAAACTGCCACCAGGAATCGTAAGTCTCAACCGGGCCATTGGGAGGGCGCTTCGGAGACAGTGTGGTGCCGACTTCCAGTATTACGACACACCGGCAGGCGATATGAAGTTGCGGGAGCAGCTTGCGCTTCTGCTGGCTAAACGAGGGTGGGCAGTTACGCCAGATAAACTATGTATAACCTCTGGCTGTCAACATGCCTTATTCCTGGCGCTAATGGCCTGCTGTCAGCGCGGGGACGTCGTCGCCGTGGAATCGCCGGGTTTCTATGGTGTACTGCAACTGCTGGAACAACTCGGTTTGCAAGTCATGGAAATACCAACCTCCACGGCAAGCGGTATGGATATGGATGCCCTTGAGGCATCCCTGGAGCGCTGGAAAATCCAGGCATGCGTCGTGTCTCCGGCGTTTGCCACGCCAGGGGGGGCGTTGATGCCTGAGGATTCCCGGCGACGCCTGATGGCGCTGGCGGAAAAGTACGATCTGGCCATTATCGAAGACGATATATACGCCGAGTCGGGATTTTTCCGGGTACCCGACACTCTTAAAGCGCTGGATGAGAACAATCGGGTCATCCACTGCAGTTCGTTTTCCAAGGTGTTATCCAGGGACCTGCGCCTAGGCTGGATTTCAGGGGCGCGCTGGCATCAGCGGATACTGCACCTTAAAATGGTGACTCAATTGGCAAGTAGCCGCTATTTGCAGCAAGGCGTTGCGGCTTTTATGGAAGAGGGTGAACTGTCCGCTCATCTCCGCAGGCGACGAAAGGTGCTGAGAGAGCAGCGCGACCGGTTACTGGCCTCACTGCACGCCTGGCCGGTGCCGGTGAGAGTGACGGTACCCCAGGGCGGCTTGGCGGTCTGGCTGGAACTGCCCACAACAATCGACACCTTGGCTGCTTACCGCAAGGCGCTTGACGCAGGTGTTGTGATCACGCCCGGCCCGCTTTTTTCAGCATCGGGTAAGTATGGCAATTGCCTGAGGGTCAGCTTTTCCCATCCCTGGGATGAGCGAAGGATCCATGCCCTGAATCAACTACCAGAGTTGCTGAATCTCACCTGACTGCCCATCTGTCCCTATCGAAAATTAAAAATTTGAACCTGCACCGATCCGGCGAAACTGGATAATCTCACTTTCAAATAGAACGAATGTAAGTGAGTAATGAGCCAGAATAAACTGCTTCGCAATATCGATACCAAGCCTGACAGCTCCAGGCTCATGGATAAAATTCATACCCGCAGTTTCAAGGGCTATTTCAGGCGCCTGAGAATTCTTGGGGGAGCTCTCCTCTTTACTCTGTATTTTGGAACGATCTGGTTGACCAGCGGCGACCGCCAGGCGGTCTTATGGAACCTTTCTGAATTGAAGATCCTCAATAAGGGTCAGCACAGCCAGAGTTATAACATCGGTGTGTCTGGAGTGGACGGCCTGCAACTGAGCTCTGTAGCGACTGTGTCTGTAGGAGCAGGGGAGAGAGTTGAGCTACCGGTTACCATATCCGTTGCACCAGAGTCCCTTGAGACTGAAGTCAGTGCTATCAATTTCCATCTTCAATCAGTGAAAGATCCGGCACTGAAACTCGTCGAGAACAGTAAATTTATGGGGACAATCCGATGACTGACCAGCCCGTGCATGAGGTCATGGATCGGCTTTCTCCGTCAATCTTCGCCGGTCTACTGACCGTCAATGGTGTGCTCACGTACGCCAATAAAGCCGCGTTGGATGCCATTGGCGCGCGAGCTGAGGATGTGCTGGGCCGACCGTTTGATGCCACCCCCTGGTGGGGATTCTCAGACCAGAGCCGGCAACGTCTGCGCGATGCGATACGGGACGCCGGACAGGGGCATACATCCCGTTTTGACGTGCTTATCCTTGATCGCAATGGTCGAGTGCGGACCATGGATTTCAGCCTGCATCCGGTCTACGACGACAAGGGAAACGTCACCTATATGGTACCTTCCGCGCGCGACATCACGGAGCGCAGGCAGGCTGAGCGGGAGCTGCGGCTGACCCAGTTCGCAGTGGATCACGCGCGGGGCGCGATGTTCCAGATCGATGCCGACGGGCGGGTACGCTATGCCAATCGCGCGGCCTGCGACATGCTCGGGTACGCCCGCGAAGACCTTACAGGACGCTTGCTTTCCGATATCGATCCCACCATGACGGAAGGGGTCTGGCGGGAGCATTTGCACGAGTTGAAGGCGCAGGGCTCGGCACGACTTGAGTCACTCGCCCGCCGCAGCGACGGGGGACTGATCCCCATCGAGGTAACCGCCACTTACATCGAGTACGAAGGTGAGCCCGTCAGCTTCTCCTATGTCGACGATCTCACGGCCCGCAGGGCGTCCGAGGAGCGCATCCACTATCTAACCCGATTCGACGGCCTTACCCGGTTGCCGAACCGGACTGCACTCCACGAACGCCTCGAACAGGCCATCGAGTCGGCGCAACTCAGCAACTCGTCTGTGGCACTTCTGATTGTCGGGCTCGACCGCCTGGGGCTGGTCAACGACGCCCTGGGGCACGCGGGCGGAGACGAGGTGCTCCGCGCCATCGCCGAGAGGCTGTCCGCATGCGCGGAAATACCCGCGACCGTGGCCCGTATTGGCGGGGACGAATTTGCGATCATGTACACGACAGATACGCAGCAGGATCTCCATGCCGAGTATTGGACTCAACGCATCCTTGAGTCGGTCTCCGAGCCCTTGCGGATCAACGATCAGGAGATCTGCGTAACCTGCAGCATCGGTTCTGCAGCCTATCCATTCGACGGAGCGGACTCGGGAGAGCTGTTCAAGAATGCCACGTCAGCACTGCGCCGCGCTAAGGGCCGGGGGCGCAACATGCACCTGGCCTATGCCTCGGCGGCGGCCAATCGGGATCCGGAGCGATTGGCCCTGGAGTTGGCGCTGCGCGGCGCGCTGAAGCACGGCGAGTTCAGCGTGTATTACCAACCCCGTATTGACGTGGACAGCGGTGCCCCCGTCGGCGCTGAAGCACTTCTGCGATGGCATCACCCCCACATGGGCATGATCTCGCCGGCGCGGTTCATCCCTGTTGCGGAGGAGACAGGCCTGATTGAATCAATCGGGGAATGGGTACTACGTGCGGCGTGCGAGCAGAACCGGCTCTGGCGTGAAAGTGGCCTGATGCCCGGGCGCATCGGCGTGAACCTCTCTGCCCGACAGTTCCGCCACGCAGACCTCGCGCTGCGGGTGGTACAACTGCTCAAGGAGACCGGACTTGACCCGCAACACCTGGAACTCGAGCTGACCGAAAGCATGCTCATGGAGGATGTCGATACGGCGGTCGCAACGATGACGTGCCTCAAGGATTACGGCGTGAGCATCGCGGTGGATGACTTCGGCACCGGGTATTCCGGCCTGAGCTACCTGAAGCGTTTCCCGATCGATACACTTAAGATCGACCAGTCGTTCGTCCGCGAAATCACCAGCGATCCGGCCAGTGCCGCGATCGCCGACGCCATCATCGCCATGGCCCAGCGCCTGAATCTGGATGTTATCGCCGAGGGCGTGGAGACACTGGAGCAGTGCCGATTGCTGCGTGAAAGCGGATGCCGGTATATGCAGGGTTACCTCTTCGCAAGGCCGGTGCCGACAGAGGATCTAACTAAACTGTTGCGTGTGGGGCATGTCGGCAGGCACCTCTGACGCGGTTTGTGTTGATGCGGCTTGTTCGAACACGGCCAGCAGTAAAAAAGAACCAGGGTATGGAGTTGGTGCTGGCGGTTCATTCGCCCGGGATGGCGGGGCCCTGCTGCTTCGTGCCGCCTTGCTTTCAGTCTACCTCGGGCTATACTTATTTAATCTTCTCCCGGGCTCTGCCCCCTCCCAAGTTTTACTGGGCTCCGCCTCTTCTCCAAGGCTTAGCGGTTCCAATATGACTGTTGTAAGCCATACAACGGTACAAAGGAGGGATCATGAACAAGAGTCCAGAAAAATCACAGCAAATATCATGCGATATCTGCCAGCAACGCCCTGCGGCTCTGCAGGTGACCGTTTCACAGGCCGGTCGCAGACGCACTCTCAACGTATGCCAAACGGATTATTTGCGCCTAAGAGCACGAAGTGCCTCTCCGTTTGAATCCCTTTTTGGAAGCGGGCTGCTCGCCGACGATTTCTTCGAGCGGCTGGCGCGAGACGAGGATTTCGGCTTTGGCAGTGTCGCCAGCCGAGAGAACGGCCGGCCGCAGGATAGCGCATCGGTCGCTCTCGGTGACTTACTTAGCGAGCAAAGCGAGCAGATTCTGCAGCAAGCCGCGGCTACCGCGACGGAGTGGGGTTCGCAGCTGATTGATACCAGCCACCTGCTTTACGCGCTGGCCGATAACGATGTGGTGCAGGCGCTCCTCAAGCGATACCAGCTATCGGCCAAGGACCTCAAGGCCCAGATTGAGCAACTGACGCCCAAAGCTGCGAGCGAACCCGAAACGGACGGACCTACAAAGATCGGAGTTTCCCCACGGGTGAAAGCCGCGCTACAGCGCGCCTTCCAGGCGTCGAGAGACCTCGGGCATGGCTATATTGGTCCCGAACACCTTCTGATCGGTCTAGCCGAGGAGGAGGGGCTGGCCAGCGACTTGCTGAACCGTTATGGGCTCTCTGCACACGGTCTTCGGCAGAAGGCTGTGCAGGTGGTCGGAAAGGGGGCACAGGAGGGGCGGCTGCCGGAGCAAAGCGACACGCCCACCCTGGACAAGTACAGTCGGGATCTTACGGCATTGGCTAACGAGGACAAGCTGGACCCGGTGATCGGGCGAGCGGCCGAGGTTGAGACCCTGATCGAGGTTCTTTCCCGGCGCCGCAAGAACAACCCCGTTCTTATCGGTGAGCCGGGGGTCGGCAAGACCGCCATTGTCGAAGGGCTGGCGCAGCGAATTGTTCACAACGAAGTGCCGGACCTGTTGCAGAACAAACGGGTGGTTGAGCTAAACATCAATTCGCTGGTGGCGGGCTCCCAGTATCGTGGTCAATTCGAGGAGCGGATCAAACAAGTCCTCGACGAGATTACGTCCCACCAAAACGAGATTGTGCTGTTCATCGACGAGCTGCACACCATTGTCGGCGCCGGATCGACCGGGGGTGAAGGCGGGCTGGACGTCGCGAATACCCTCAAGCCCCAACTGGCGCGTGGCGAACTGCATTTGGTCGGGGCGACCACGCTGGCCGAATACCAGAAGCACATCGAAAAAGACGCAGCGCTAGAGCGGCGGCTGCAACCGGTGTTCGTCGCCGAACCAACGATTGAGCAGACCATCAATATACTAAGAGGGCTCAGGGATCGACTGGAGGCTCACCACAAGGTGACGATCACCGACGAGGCGATTGTCGCCGCCGTCGAGATGGCCGACCGCTACGTCACCAACCGGTTCCTGCCGGATAAGGCCATTGATCTGATAGATCAGGCGGCTGCCCGGGTACGAATCGGCGGCACGTCGCGGCCGCCGGAGCTTCACGAGCTTGGTGCGCAGATCAATCAATTGCGGCGCGAGCGTGACTACGCATCCAACCGCAAGAATTTCGAGCGCGCGAACGCGCTGGAAGCTCGTATCGAAGAACACCAGGGCGACTATGACCAAGGCCTGGAGGAATGGAACACGACCCGAAGCACTAGCGCTAACCAGGTGGGCGTCGAGGATGTGGCACAGATCGTTTCGCGTCTGACCGGCGTTCCGGTGGCAGAGCTCACCACCGAGGAACGCACCAGGCTAATGGAGATGGAACAGCGTCTACATGAGCGTGTTATCGGTCAAGACGAGGCGGTAACTGCCGTATCCGATGCCGTGCGCCTGTCACGAGCCGGGCTCGGCGACCGTCGCCGTCCCATCGCAACCTTCTTCTTTCTCGGACCCACGGGCGTGGGAAAGACAGAGCTGACCAAAGCCCTTGCGGAAACAGTATTTGGTGATGAGGAGGCGATGATCCGCGTTGACATGAGCGAGTACATGGAGCGGCATACGGTCGCGCGCCTCATCGGGGCGCCTCCTGGGTACGTCGGGTTCGAGGAGGGGGGGCAGCTTACCGAAAGGGTACGGAGAAAGCCGTACAGCGTCGTTCTGCTTGACGAGTTCGAGAAAGCGCACATGGACGTCCAGAACGTGCTGCTGCAGGTCTTCGAGGATGGGCGGCTCACTGATGGCAAGGGGCGTGTGGTGGACTTCACCAATACCATCATAATAGCCACAAGCAATATCGGTTCTGATCTCATCCGGGAAAACCTCGAGGCCCCGGAGGACGAGCGCAAGGACGCCGCGGAATTGAAGTCGGAACTGTTGAACGTGCTTCGTCGCTATCTCCGCCCGGAGTTCATCAACCGCATCGATGAGATCATCGTATTCCACGCACTCGACCGCAAACAGATCCGTGACATCGTAGGTCTGCAGCTCGAGCGCGTGAAGCGTCTCGCCCACGGGCAGGGCTTGGCGGTAGAGTTTGACGACTCGCTCGTCGACCATTTGGCGGATGTCGGCTACCGGCCAGAGTTCGGTGCGCGCGAACTTCGTCGCCAGATCCGATCCCTGATCGAGACGCGCCTTGCGAGTGCCGTATTGCGCGGCGAAATAGAGGAAGGCGATAGCCTGCGCTTCATCTACGACAAGGATCGAGGTGAAATCCATTGGGAGAAGGAAACAATGGTGCCTGCCTCCGAACCGGAGTGACGAAGCCGCGCGGGCGGCGGACAGGAGGGCATGATACATGTCCAGAGGAAAGCCCCTACAAGGGGGTGGCGGTAGTAGGTCGCGCCGCGTAGGTTCCGCACTCGCTGGACGGTTCTCAGAGACACGCCTTGCTTGGCCGAACATGTCCTACTACCAGCGCTTCGAGCAGATTGTGGCGATAATTCTCACGCTGCTGCTCAGTCTCGTGGTCGCGGTGGCTCTCGTCCATCTGACCTGGCGCATCCTCACGCTGATTGTGCTTGGTGTTGTCGATCCTGCCAACCAATCTGTCTTCCAAGTGGTCTTCGGCATGGTCATGACGTTACTGATTGCCCTGGAATTCAATCATTCCGTGCTGAGTATAGCCGAGCGTCAGAATAGTATCGTGCAAATCAAGACCGTCCTGCTAATTGCGCTCCTCGCTCTGGTTCGAAAGTTCATTATCCTCGATGCCACAAAGATCGACCCCATGACTCTGCTGGGGCTGAGCGCGGCGATTCTGGCTCTCGGCGCAATCTACTGGCTGGTGCGAGAGCAGGAGGGGAGGCAGAAGCGCGAATAGTGAAGAGGCTAGCGGGAGGGTCGTTACGAGAGTGAGGTGCGCAAATCATGACACCATGATGCTCAGTGAGTATCAACCTGGGTCGGGTAGGTTGTTGCCTCGACTGTATCGCTGTATCTCGCTGCCTTGCAGCGGGAGCAAATGGAGGAAAAAGCATGTTTACTCCGAATTCCATTCCCTATCAGCAACAAGCTGGCTTTCAGCGCACCTACCGCCAAGGCCGCCTGAGCCTTGGCCTTTTCTTCCCTCTCGAAGCCTTTACCGGCGATATGCCGACTATGACCAACCAGGTAAGCTTGGCCCAACGTGCCGAACAACTGGGTTTCTCTGCTCTCTGGTTTCGGGACGTGCCGTTACGCGACCCCAGCTTCGGGGATTCGGGCCAGGTGTTCGATCCCTGGGTCTACCTGGGTTTTATGGCCGCACACACCCGTTCGATTGCGCTGGGTACCGCGTCGGTCATCCTGCCAATCCGTAATCCACTACACACTGCCAAGGCCGCAACGAGTGTCGATCAACTCAGCGGTGGCCGTCTGTTACTCGGCGTGGCTTCCGGTGACCGTCCGGTAGAGTTTCCGGCATTCGGTGTTGATCCGGAGCAACGCGGCAGCCTGTTCCGCGAATATCTCAAGGTATTTCGCGAGGTTCAGTCCAGCAGTTTCGTGCCTTTAACCTGGTCCGACGGCACGCTTCAGGGAGCCGATCTGATTCCCAAGCCAACCACAGCGGAAATTCCATTCTTCGTGACCGGCCATAGCCGCCAGACGCTGGAGTGGATCGCCCGCTACAGTCATGGATGGATTAGTTATCCGCGCCCCCCGAAGGCCCAGCAAGTGGTTGTCGAGAGCTGGCGCACGGCGGTTCGTGATGGATGTGGCGAGCTGTTCAAACCCTTCACCCAGTCACTTTACCTCGACCTGACAGATAACCCGCAGACACCCCCACGGCCGATCCACTTGGGGTATCAACTGGGACGGCATCACCTTATTGCGCTGCTCCACAGGTTGCAGGAGATCGGCGTAAACCATGTGATTATCAATTTGAAATACGGCCAACGACCTGCCGGCGAGGTCGTTGAGGAAATCGGCCAATTCGTTTTACCTGACTTCGCTATGCCGGCATAAAAGCCAGCCGGGAACTATACGGGTAGGCTATCGCCAGTGTTCAAAATCTAGCCGAAGAAGGCGAGAGTGCGAACCTCGATACTCTCGCGAGGCGGTGCTCCTGGCGGCGTATGGGGGTCCTGGAAGGCCGTATGGGGGGTGAAGAGTGCACGGCCGTCGTGACGTGAGTCATACCCTTTGATCAGTAAGGCCTCGTCACGGCGCATGTCCGGAAAATAGTACCAGCGCTGGAGCGGATTGTACGCCAGGTGGTAGATCTCACCGATACGGTCCGGATAGACCAGGTCGGTGGCCAGCAGGTCATCGGGGTCGAGCGTCGATGCGTCCAGCAGGGCCAGCGGCGAACTCTTGACGGGCCCGCTTATCGGGCGCCAGAGGTTGATCTGAGCCACTGGCACCGCGTCGGCCTGATCCCTGCCCAGCACTTCGCGGATACGTTCAAGCCCCGAGCGCTCGGTGTAGTCATTATGCACGCGGCTGGCCGGGCCGTGAATGCCCCGTTGCTCGGCATCGCTACGCCGAGTGTGGTCGAAGATGACGACCCGGCTCGCCCCCGTCAGTTCTTTGATCAAAGCCTCGACTTCGGCGTAGTAGACGCTTTCCACCAACGTATCGTCGTAAAGGTCGTCGACCACAGTATCCCGCCGATGAAGTTCGAATCCCTGCTTGTCCAGAGAAAGGCTGTCTACCAGCGGTCGGCCGTTATATATCGTGACTTCGCGCTCCTCTTGTTCTGCAAAGTATTGCGGTTCACTGTCACCGGTCAGAGCCTCGGTATGCACATAGGGCTTCGCGTCGTGCTTGACCAGATAGGTGAGCGTCGTGGTGATGCTGGCGGGCATGTCCGTTGTGCGCTGCAAGAAACACCTCCTGGTCCGCTGAACGCGTCCAGAGTGGTGGCACCGTGGAGGCGTGATAGCTGGTGTAGGTTTCTTCACTACCAAGTGTAGGCCATCAGAAGGGAACTTTCCCTGCCTTGACCCTGTTCTTTGGCAAATGTTACGTCGCGGCGTAATCGCTCACAGGGTTTACCTTCGCGTAGTGAGCTATAGTGTTACTAGAGTCCCACTCTGTATTTCCTTTACCCGTCAACCTGAGGTCATTATGGCCGAGTCGACCCACAATCCGAACGGTCAGCCGGCCTCAACCGACACCGTGTATGGAATGCCGGCCTATGCCGATAGGGCGGCGGCCGTGAACGAAGTGCATGCACGCCCACACCTCATGATTCAGGCCCCGAGGGAGATGTTGCAGTTCGCTTTCATGACGGGAGGAAATCTGACCAAGGATAAGTTGGCGATGAATGAGTTGTCTGATCGTCTCCGCGTGGCTGAGCCTGACCAATCTACCGCATTTCATGGCTTGACCTGGGAAGACGGAGGACTGCATTGCGAAAAGCACTCGGAGTATTCCACGTATCTGTGGTGTGCCGAGCTTGATCCCGAAACAGGAGAACCATGCGGCGAGAATCCGTTCAAGCATGGATTCATCCCTCCCGGCCCGGTGGTATCGGGCGTGCGCCTGACCTTTCTTCCATGGAATTCAGATACTGAGAAGGAGGTAGATCGCTTCGATCCTTCCAGCCTTTGTTACTCGCTGGTAGAAAGTGGGAACGCTGCCATCCTGACCGATTTCCGACAGGATGAAGACGGCCTGACGCACATCCTGATCCTTGCGCGTGATTTGAAACCCGCGCGAGCGGGGGCGCTGGCGCAACGCCTTCTGGAGATTGAGACCTATCGGACCTTGGCCTTGTTGTCGTTGCCATTGACCAGGTCAATGACGACGGAGCTGCGAAGCATGGAGTCACAACTGGCCATGATGACTGATGAGATGTCTACGAACTCGGAATCGCGGCGTGACAACCACCTACTTCTGTCAGAATTGACCAGTCTGGCGGCAAAACTGGAGGCCTGCGTTGCTGCGAATCTCTATCGATTTGGCGCCAGCCGGGCTTACTACGAGATCGTTGAAGAGAGGTTGGCAGCGCTATTGGAAGAGGGGGTGTCCGGATACTTCACCTGGTGGGATTTCCTTCAGCGTCGTATTGCTCCTGCGATGCGAACCTGCCTTTCGGTTAAAGAGCGCCAGGCCAAGCTCTCCGACGAACTGACCCGAAACATCTCACTGCTGCGCTCCTGGGTCGATGTCGAACTGGAACGTCAGAATCGGGACTTGCTGGCGTCGATGAACAACCGAGTCAAGCTGCAATTGCGTCTTCAGCAAACGGTTGAAGGGCTGTCTGTGGCAGCAATTTCGTATTACGTCGTGAGTCTTTCAGGCTATTTCCTGAAGGGAATTCCATTCATTTACGATGTTGTCACACCGGTGATGTCGGTACTGGTACCCGTCGTGATGCTGTCGATCTGGTGGAGGGTTCGTCGGATCAGACATGCCCACGAGGATTCCACGGCGTTGTAAAAGTCTTAATACGAACTACCGGCTTGAAGCGCGGAATGGGGTAATCGTGGAGCGGCCGGTAGGGATGCCAGCATTTAATGGACCCAGTCATCTAATCTCTTGGGGTAGGGGTAGGGCAGCGAGCAAGGCCGGCTGATGGGGCCCGGCTTCAATTTTTGGTTTCAATTTCTCCAATGACTATAGCGAGAGTCGCGCTATGCTAATCTTCATCTAAGCTTGGATATACTAGGCGGGCTTTACAGGGGCCCACTCCTAAGTCCGCTAGCTACGTCGTCAAGGAGCGCTTATGACCAAGGCTCAAAACGAGGTCTACATCAAGCAGCCCGCAGCAGAAGGGATCCAGACGGTTAACCCATGCCGAAAAGTGGTGGGCCTAGTACCTGCTCCGGAGATGTCCGCTGAGATGGCCGAAAAGGTAATCGACCAGTTACCCGAACTTCTGGCCAACTACGTCGATGACCGGTTGAGCTGGGAGGTTCAACTGATCGTTGATCCGTTGATCGGCGCTGCAGAGGTTTCCACCGATATCATCGGGAGTATTCTCGAATACAAGCGGCATCAGCAGTGGGACTACGCGATTTGCATTACCGATTTGCCGATCCAAAAGCATGGACGTTTCGTGATCGCTGAAACCAGCACGGTGCATGGCGTTGCAATAATCTCATTACCCGCTTTCGGCATTACCGCGGTACGCCGTCGCCTGAGCGAAGCGATTCTGCAACTGGTCAACGAATTGCATCATGGCAGCTCGGAAGAGGACCGTGCTCGCCAAGAGCAGCGTACCGAGCAATCCTATAAAGTTCACGAGAGCCTGCGTGGCAAAGGTGCCTGGCAACTACTGGGCAGGCGCCTCTACGAGAAGTTGTTCCCAATACGGCGGGTCACGCGATCGGGCGAGGGAGAGTCCTTCGACGTTCGCTTCATTGCCGATTCATGGATTAACGGCAATCTTCGCATCCTGGCCGGCATGGTGCGCGCCAACCGCCCCTGGACCATCTTTCCTGCTTTCAAGGGCGTCATCGCAGTAGCGTTCGCGACCGGCGCCTATGGCCTAGTGTTTCCCACCCTTTGGAAGCTCAGCGCCAATTATGGCTGGCCTCGCCTTGTTCTTCTGATGGGAGTCTCCATGGTGGCGATGATCGCCTGGATCATTCTTGCGCATTCTCTTTGGGAGTCGATAAGAAACTCCCCATTGCCACACTTGGTTCGCCTCTATAATACGGTCACTGTACTGACGCTAAGTACTGGGGTCATATTCTATTATACGATCCTACTGGGTCTGTTCTGTTTCACGGTCCTCGTTTTCATTCCGGCCAACATGCTGGAAGAGCAACTCGGCCAAGCGGCCAGCCTTTTAGATTATACTGCCCTTGCTTGGCTCGCGACTTCGGTTGCCACCATCGCTGGTGCCCTGGGGGCCGGATTGGAAGATGAAGAAACCGTCAGAAACGCTACTTATGGCTACCGGCAGCGACGCCGCAACCAAGAAGCGGATAAGCGCTGATGCGCGGCGACAATTAAAAGACGCAACCAAACGTGGGACGGCCTTTTATTGCCTCTTTGTTTTCGCGATCAACCATTGTTCTTTGGTGGTGTCCATGCCAGTGTTTCGTCCTCGGTTAGCCGTGCGTCCTCCCGCATGGCATGATCCAATGACTCTTCGAGCTTCATGAACAACTCCCCGTAGCGCGGGCTGAAGTGAATGCCTTCTTCTATATTGCGCCATGTGTCGAACAGTTGATCTTCGTGGGCTTTTTCACTGGCGATAAAGGAGTGGGTCATCCGGCGGGCCCGTTGTGGGTGGACGCCCATGGCCGTGAGGGCCTCGCCGCCGAGTTCCAGAGCGGAGTAGTAGGTCTCGCTCACCACGTCGTCGGCGCCGGCTTCACGCAGCTCGTAACCATGGCCGCGGTCGAAGGCGCGGGCCAGTATCCAAACCTCCGGGTAAAGCTGTTTGACGTGACGCACCAGGCTCACGGCCCGGTCGCGGTCATCGATGGCGACGACGAGCAGGCGTGCCTCGGCAATGCCGGCGGTTTCCAGTAGCTGGATGCGGGTGGCGTCGCCAAAGTAACTTTTCAGTTGGATCAGGCGCAGATTTTCGATCTGATCCAGAGCATGGTCCAGGGCTACGCTGGGAATGTTGTTGACGCGAAGCAAACGACACACGATCTGTCCGAAGCGGCCGACCCCTGCCACGATCACCGGGGCCTGCTCTTCTATCTCATCCGGCTCTGCTTCTTCATTGGAAGCCTTCTGATAGCGCGGCAGCACCACCCGGTCATAGACAATGAACAACAGCGGTGTCAGGAACATGGACAGGGCCACCACCAGTGACAGCACCTGAGCGGTGTCTGCAGGGATAACTTGGTTCTGGGTACTGTAGGTCAGCAGCACAAACCCGAACTCACCGGCCTGGGCCAGCCCGAGGCTGAACAACCAGCCTTCACTGCCGCGGATGCCGAATGCGAAAGCCAGGCCAAACAGAATCAGCGTCTTGCCAATGATAACCGCCAGGGCGAGAAGAAAGATCGTATCCCAGGAAGCCGCCAGAACGCCGAAATTGATTCCCGCGCCTACTGTCATGAAGAAAAGCCCTAGTAGCAGCCCCTTGAAAGGTTCGATATTGGCTTCCAGCTCGTGCCGGAATTCGCTGTTGGCGAGGACCACACCGGCCAGGAATGCGCCGAGCGCAGGCGAGAGGTTCACCAGGCTCATGAGCGCCGCGATGCCGATAATCAGCATCAGGGACGCGGCGGTGAATACTTCCCGCATGCCGGATTGCACCACGTAGCGGAACAGCGGCCTACTCAGGTAATGGCCACAGATAATCACGATCACGATCGCGCCGACAACGGCCAGCCCATGCGCCCAGCCCGGCAGGTTCTCAACCAGGCTGAGGCTGCTATGCCCGCCCTCGCTGCCACTACCGGTCATTCCGGACACGGCCAGCAGAGGGATGACGGCCAGCATGGGAATCACCGCAATGTCCTGGAAAAGCAGCACTGAGAAGGCACTCTGCCCACCTTCGGTTTTGACTAGGCCCCTTTCGGTAAGTGTCTGCAAGACAATCGCTGTTGAGGAAAGGGAGAAGAGAAACCCTACCGCCACGGCTGTTTGCCAGGCCATCCCCAGGGACCAAGCAAAACAAGTGGCGGCGGCTGCAGTCAGTGTAACCTGCAGGCCGCCAAGACCGAGCAGCCGGACCCGCATGGCCCAGAGGGATTTGGGGTCAAGCTCCATCCCCACTAGGAACAGCATCATTACCACGCCGAACTCAGCAAAATGCTGAAGAGTGAGGGCCTCCTGGCCCACCAGCCCCGTCACCGGGCCTATAACCACACCGGCCACCAGATAACCAAGTACCGACCCCAGCCCGAACTGTCTGGCCAGTGGCACCGCGATTACCGCCGCCACCAGGTAGATAAACGCCTGAACAAAGTAGTCAGTCATTAGTCATGTCCGTAGGTCGAAAACTAGAAATCCGCTCTTCTAACCTTAGACCAACGGCTGCATTTCGCTTCCGGTATCGAAAATGGGGGACAAAAATGGGGACAGACCTGTTTTCTTCACCCCAATGATCAGCGTGGCCATAACCGTCAACTGGTAACCCGTGTGATTCATCACGGTCTTGTTAAAGTGGCTGATCGCACGCTTCCGGCTCTTATTCTTCTGCCAACGACATGGCAGCACCGCCACATATGCTCATTTATTCTCTAAATACTTGTCGCTTATAATATCAAGTAAAGAGGGCGGGGCGCTTGCTCACGGCCCCCTCGACCACTGGACGATGCCTTAAGAAAGGCGGTCGTGGTGGCGGTTAGGACAATGCGGCCAATCTTGGCCCTCCTCGCATCAGGGTTGGCCACCAATTGTCGGCGGCGGCTCCCAGGTGCAAGGTCACCCGCAATGCATGCATGGTGAGCGTGGCGGCGACTTTTAGCACCTGCTCGCGAAACCTCATTAGGCTCCACCTCTTACGGTTTTGATTCCCCATCAGGCAGCTCAGGCCGTGCGGATATTGTTTCAATCTAACCATTAGTTCTAGTTCGTTCTGGGCCTTCGGCCCTCCACCGGATGGCCTTTTCTCCGCTTCGCTACGTAAAGGACGCTGCTGAATGTTGGCGTTACATCAGGAAAGTCTCAATGGCGGCTTCTGGCCGATACCCGAAGCACACGGCATGATCTTTTTCCTCTCTGATTGCAAAGCCTATCTAGTCCTCGCCTAAGTTATCGAACACCATGAACTCAGTCAGATTTCCAGTTAACCTTGGTTAACGGAGGTCCCACTATGAACAGTACACTCAAAACACTACTCAACGATGCAGGGCTTAGCCCCCAAGGTGCGCTGCAACCCCTAAGCGGTGGCGATAGTGCCGCTACTTATCGGCTGAGCACGGATGCTGGTGATGTAGTGGTGAAGAGGGATGATCCAGCGCGACTGGCGGGTGAAGCGGATGGGTTACGAGCCCTCGCGAGTGCTAACAGTAGCTTGATTATCCCAACGGTGCTCGCCCAAGAGGGTGAGTGGCTGGTGATGGAGGCGTTGGAAACAGGTTCCTATCGTCATTTCTCAGAAGTCGATTTGGCGATGTTAACCCTCTTCGGATCACCCGGTGAGGCGTTTTTTGAAGCATACTGGAATGGTAACGCGCCCGCTGATTGGCCAAGGCGAGAGGCGCTGTTCCAGCTTTACCCGCTACTTAACCATGTGTTCTTGTTTGGAGGAAGTTATCGAGCGGCTTTGGAGCACGCGGTAATTAAGCTAGAGGCTTACCAAGCTTAGTGCCACTAGCTCGACTTTTATTACCCCTCATTTGGCAGAGGGCTTACTACTAAGTGCGCGCAAGATTGAGTTACTTTGCAGGCAATGGATACATAACCACCTATGATCAGATCAATATTACGCTGGCTTTTATGCCTTATGGCACTGTTGGCGCTGCTATTAGCGGGCCCTGCCTGGATGCTGGCAAGCGGTACCATTGCGACAGATGTGCACTGGTCTAGCCTTGATCGCACCTCTGCAGGCTTAGCGCCCTTGCCCGAGAGTTCTAGCGAGGCAGTGGTGCAAGTTTATGCTGCTAATGCTTACAACTGGCGCGGTGCCTTTGGTGTGCATCCCTGGATTGCGTTTAAACCAGAAGGTGAGCCGGATTACCGCATTCTTCAGGTGATGAGCTGGCGTCGTCCAACGGTCGTCAATGTCATCGATATGCCCGACCGTGCTTGGTTTGGTAATGCTCCAATGCTGCTTGCGGATTATCGCGGTGATGCAGCCGCAGCACTGATACCTAAGATTCTCGAAGCGACTGAACGCTACCCAAGCGCTGAGCGTTATCGTGTATGGCCAGGGCCAAACAGCAATACCTTTATTGCCTGGGTTGCCCGTGAGGTTGAAGGTTTTGATGTGGCACTACCGGTCACGGCGGTAGGGAAAGACTTTTTATTTGGCAGCGTCTTTGCGCCGACGCCTAGTGGTACGGGTTACCAGCTCTCTCTTGGTGGCGTGTTGGGTCTTATGCTGGCAAAAGAGGAAGGCATTGAGCTTAACTTGTTAGGCTTGAGCTTTGGTATTGATGTGATGCGGCCCGCCTTGAAACTACCGGGCATAGGGCGGCTAGGAATGCCCGCGCGGGTGTCAGGTAGCTGAACAATCATGATATAAAGCGCTGAGTATATATTTACAGATACTTTTATACTAAAATAGTATTTGCAGATAAATAGTATTTGTAGATGGGTTGCGAGGAGTAACCATGCAAACGGCACAAAACATTGCTCAAAACCGAGCAGCGGCTGCAGCGGGTTTAAAAGCGGCGGTGCGGATTTTGGATAAATGGCGCGCGTCTGGCGAGCAGGGCGAGGCGATCTTACGGGTTTCCCATAGCACCTACGCCCGTGCCCGGCGGGGCGATATTGCTGAGATTAAACTGGATAGCGATCAGCTTACCCGGATCAGCTACTTGCTTAATATCCACGCGTCGCTGCGGGTGATCTTTGATAATCCAGAGAACCTGTATGGGTTCGTTAATATGATTAACCATAACCCTTACTTTAATGGTCGCACCCCACTGGAAATTATGGGGTCGGGGGATTTTGCCGCGCTCTATGAAACGTTCAAGCGCGTCGATAGCCTGCGAGGTGGTCAGTGGTAAAGGCCGCTGACGTGAATAAGTTGCCCGCTCGGGAAGTGACGGGCTATCGCTTGGTCAATAGTAAGTTTCCACCGATTGATCTCTTTGATGATGTGGCAAGCGCTGAAGAGTTTACCGCGCTGCATGCACTGCAGGCATTAACCAATCCGCGGTTACAGAATGAAGTCGGTAATTTAGCGCTACTCCCGCCGGAACGCATCCCTTTCGGTATTCGTGGCTGCTCCTATGCGGTTGCGCCGTTTACCCATGTCAATCCACAGGGCTCGCGCTTTAGTGATGGCAGCTTTGGGGGGCTCTATTTAGCCGATACGCTTGAAACGGCCATTGCGGAGGTAAAGCATCATCAGCAAGTGTATTGGCAAAATGTTCCAGAGTTGCACTACGAGCGATTTGTCTTTCGTGGTTTAAAGGCAATATTTGATGAAGGGGGACTAGGCGATGCGCTGGCGCTACCTATCGACCATGCTATTTATGCGCCAGATGATTACTCAGTCTCGCGGCCATTCGGTGATGACGTTCGGCGATCTATGGACGGGCTTCGCTACCACTCTGTTCGCAAGCTCAATGCACGCTGTTGGGCATTGATGACGCCCACCAACGTGGCCGACATTATCCAAACCACCCACTTGGAGATGATTTGGAACGGTGCTATTTCCCAGGTGAACCATCTACGTTTTTCTCGGCGATAATCAGCGTTTAGCTGTTCTGCTGCTGCTCGGTAAAGCGCTGCATAATGGCTAGCGTTTCATCGCTCACATGGTGCTCCATACCTTCTGCGTCAATGCGTGCCGTTGAATCCTTAACGCCAAGCGCACGCAAGAAATGCAGCACGATATCGTGGCGGGCGCGTGACGTTTCTGCCATTTTTTGACCCGCTTCGGTTAGAAACAGCGAGCGATATGGCTTACTAGTGACCAGCTCCAGCTCATTTAACCGCCGAATCATTTTTGAGACCGTCGCCTGGCTGACCGCCATACGGTTGGCAATGTCTGCCGCACGCGCCTCACCGCGGTGAGCCAGCAGGTCGCCAATTAGCTCAACATAGTCTTCGATCAGTTCGGTTTCGTGGGCATTTCGCACCGTTGCATACTGCTGGGCATGCTGCTCCACAGGGGGCAGTGCATCTCCAGGAATGCTTGGGGTAGTCAATGAGGCGTTCGGATTAGAATCAGTCATTGGTAAATTATATCGGAAGCAGTGGGAACAATCATTGGATAGTCGGGGGATGGTAACGTATTTTTGTGCAATATTGTTAGCCAAGGCTAAACTGTTTGCACAAAGCTTTCTTGTGGAGCTAAAGTCCCCTTATCGTTCATGAACAAAAAGTGAGAGGCAACGAGTAAGCGCAATCAAGGTATGGCTCTGTTGGTCTTTATGGCGCTGTTGTTCTCGCCCAAGCAGGGGGGGGGCTGATGCGTTTTTGGCGCCATCGTCAAATTGGTTAGCACTACGTATTCAAGCGTTTACGACGGCGGCGACTGCAGGCATTCCCAGGTTTTCTCAGCAATACCGATGCCAGCACCGGTCATCAGCAAATACGTTTGATCTACTCCAGCGGCATGCAGCGGTTCGGCTTCATCCTGGAAGTGGATGCCCGCAATAATGTGGCCAGTGAAGCCCGCTTCGCGTAGTTCGCGGGTGGCAATAAGCTTGCTTTCAAGTTCCGGAGTGGCTAGCGTAACAGCTGTTATTTGCGCAATATCAAGGTGGTGCCAAAAACCCACATCCTCGATATCACCATAAAAAACATGCTGTTGAGTATTTATTTTATTGGGATCTGAATCAATCCCCACTGCCGCCAAACCCTTATCGGTAAAAAAATCGTAGGCGGCGTTACCTGTTCTACCCATGCCCAATACCAGAATGGTAGCGCTACCTAAGTTTACCGGCTGCTCGTCAGGATGTCGGGCGTACCGCTCAAAACGGAGCAGGCTATTTTCCCAACGATCAAACAGTTGATGGGCGATGCGGTTAAGCGGTGCAGCGATAACAAAGGATAGCGCAACGGTAATTGCTAGCGGAACAAGCCACTCTGGCAAAGTGCTTGCAGCGACGATCAGGCCAAACTCGCTGTAAGCCGTCAAGCTTAAGCCGCCCAAAAAGGCGTTGCGTGCCCTGATTCGGAAAGCAATGAGTAGTGCAAAAAACAGGATCCCTTTAAGCGGAAGCAGAACTGCCAGGATAGCTGCAAATAGCAGCGCATCTTTATCAGGTAAGCCGGCCATGCCTATCTGCAGAAAGAAGCTGACTAACAACACTTCTTTCAGCCCCCAGAGCGCCTTTGATAATTCCTGCGCACGGGGGTGTTTGGCCAGCAGCAGGCCCATGACCAAAGCGCCTACTTCAGAGCTTAAACCCACTGCTTCAAAGCCCATGCCGCCAACGGCAATAGCTAATACGGCGCCTAGTAGCACCAGCAGTTCATCGTGCTGCGCCGCGTTCATAAGCCAATAAAGTACCGGCCTTAATAGTGGTACCAAAAAAACCAGCACGGCCCAGGGGCTAGGGGAGTCACCGCTGTAGACACTAAGAACCGCTAAAGCCACTAGATCTTGAATAATTAGAATGCCAATCGCAATTCGGCCGTGTAGGGCGCGTAATTCGCGTTTGCTTTCGAGTACTTTGGCCGCTAATACCGTGCTTGAAAAAGACAGTGCAATGGCCAGTAGGATCGCTTTGTCCAGAGGCAGCGATAGAAAAACAACAAAACCTGCTGTAAACAACAGACAGGTAATTGCCAAGTGTATAAAGGCGCTTCCCAGCACAACGGGCTCTGCCAAACTGCGGATATTGAGTTTAAGACCAATACTGAACAGCAGTAGCAGAACCCCTAGATGGGCAAGGTGCTCAAGTAGTGGGCCCGCATCACTTGGGAGGCCAATACTGGGGCCAAAGGCATTGAGTGCAAACCCTGCTGCTAAGAACCCTACAAGGGGCGGTAAACTTAGCTGCCGCGCTGCGATGCCAAAAACAAATGCTACCGATAGAATAACCACTTCAAACATGCCGGATCCCTAGAGCGCGTCACGGTGCTGACTATCTGCCAACCCGCCAGTGCTTTTGCATTTCTATAAAAGTGAACGATGCTGACCAAGTGATCAAAACGAAGCCTGTTAAGGCCAGCGTGCCGTACAGAAAGCGTACCGGCCCCATGGCATAAATATCGCCATAGCCCACGGTGGTATAGGTCACCGCAGAGAAGAAGATATAATCAAGGACGTTGAAGCTGTCGTACCCTTGTAAAGCGCCGATGCTTAACTGGTCGGTTAACCACCAGCCAGTAATCCCGAACAGCCAAATTTCAGCAATGTGTGTCATTAACACGCCAAACGCCATCCCCAGGATGCGTTGTCGGTGGGGACGTCGAGATTTTTCTATTTGGTGCGAAATAAGCCACAGGGCTTCATAGTGAAGCAGCACCGCAATGACCACGGTGATAAAGGTGGTTACCACCACGGTGACATGCTCAGGGTAGGGAATAGTCATCTTAACAAGTAGTCAACCTTTGCTCGTTAGCATAACCGAGTTCCCATCAGTAGTAAGGCAGCATCCATATGCCGCCAGCCCCACCATGCGAGCATTAAGCAGATAAGCAGCAGAATGGCCGCCATGGCCTTGAGTGAGTTATTGGTTGTCATGAGGCCACCGTTGTTGGCTGCGAGCGCTCGAGCGGCTTTTCATTGATAAACCAATGTAGTGCAGCAGCGACGACCGAGAGCACAATAGCCATTTGCCATACTGTATTGTAATTGCCAGTAAGGTCATAAAAATAGCCACCTAGCCATACCCCCATAAAAGAGCCTAACTGGTGAAACAGAAATACGATGCCGCCCAGCATGGAGAGGTGGCGAACACCAAAGACGGAAGCCACAATGCCGTTGGTCAGTGGCACGGTGGAGAGCCATAGTAACCCTATGACGATACCAAATATATAAGCGCTCACAGGGCTCAACGGCAAATAAACAAACGCCGTAATTACCACGCCGCGAATCAAATAGAGCCAGGTGAGCAGCTTGGGTTTTGACCAGATGCCGCCCATCCATCCTGCCGTATAAGTGCCGACAATATTAAACAGCCCCACTAGCGCCAGTACCGTTGTTCCCACTTGCACCGCCAGGCCGTTATCGAATAAGTAGCCGGGGAGGTGTACGGCAATGAATACCACCTGAAAGCCGCAGACAAAAAAGCCTAAACAGAGTAGCCAGAAGCCTTTTTGGCCAGCGGCTTCATTGAGCGCATCTTTCAGGCTTAAATCGGATGCCGTTTTGGCGGAGGGCTTATCACGCAGCATGGCTCCCAAAGGAATGATAACAGTGGCAATGGCGGCCATGGCCATTAGCGCTGCCGCCCAGCCTAGCCACTCTAGCAAACCAAGTGTGCCGGGCAGCATCGCGAACTGCCCAAACGAGCCTGCCGCGCTAACAATGCCCATGGCCATACTGCGTTTTTCAGGTGCCACTGCACGACCAACAGCGCCAAGGATCACCGAGAAGGTTGTCCCAGAGAGGCCAAGGCCAATCAACAGCCCAGCGCTGACCGTCATGCCCAGCACTGAGGTAGAGAGGCTCATAAACAGTAGCCCCAAGGCATACAGCAAACCGCCAACCACAATAATCTTGGCCGCACCGAAGCGATCCGCCAGTGCCCCGGTAAAGGGTTGCGATAAGCCCCAAACCAGGTTTTGTAAGGCGAGCGCAAAAGCAAATACGCCGCGCCCCCAGCCCAATTCGCTGCTAAGCGGCTCCATAAAGAGCCCGAAGCCATGGCGTAAGCCCATGGCTGTGGAAAGAACCAAACTTCCTAATATAATCAACAGCAGCGAGTGGTTGCGAACGAATGCCATGGTGTTCTCTTTATTGGCAGGCTAACAGTTAGCTCACTATCGCATGCGTTGTGCGCTTTTAGAAGCTAGGAATAGGCAAGTAAGGCAGTATTAGTTTTACGCTATTAATCTGCTAAAATCCGCCCCCTTTGCCGTTAATGACCTTCCAATAGCTCTAGGACTTTTCATGAATGCAGTAATTCTTGCGGTGCTGGTGATGGTGGCACTGTCGCTTGCACGTGTCTCGGTAGTATTTGCGCTTGTGGTGGGCGCTTTAGTCGGTGGTCTAGTGGGCGGGTTGTCACTAGAACAAACGCTGGACGCCTTTAATACAGGCGTTGGCGGCGGGGCCCAGGTAGCACTGGCCTACGCCACCTTGGGGGCCTTTGCGGTGGCGATCTCCCGCTCTGGCCTACCGGATATGCTGGCTAATCGGTTGATTACGTTATTGGGTAAAGAAGAGGCCAGCGTTGCGCAACAGACGCGGGTCAAAATGCTGTTGCTAACGGCAGTGCTGTTGGTGGCTATTTCTTCTCAGAACGCGATCCCGGTGCATATTGCCTTTATACCGGTGCTGATTCCACCGCTGCTAACCGTGATGAATCGCTTAAAGCTGGATCGACGCGCAGTAGCATGTGCGCTTACGTTTGGTTTAACGGCGCCGTATATGCTGCTTCCGGTAGGGTTTGGGGCGATTTTTCTAAATGATATTCTTTTGGCCAACTTAAATAGCGCTGGGGAGCCGCTAGGTTTAGAGATTACTCGGGGCATGGTGCCGCTGGCCATGGCGGTGCCGGTAGGGGGCATGGCGCTGGGGCTAATCGTTGCGCTATTTTGGAGTTACCGCCGCCCGCGTGAGTATCAAGCCGAAGATATCGCTAACGCCAACGTTACCGCAGGCCATACGCCCTCCAAACCGCATATGCTGGGGCTTGTTATGTCGGGGGTGGCGATCGTCGCAGCGCTCGGTCTCCAGCTTTATAGCGGCTCGATGATTTTGGGGGGCTTGGTAGGGATTGGTCTGCTTTCAATGGGCGGCATCTTTAAGTGGCGTGAAGCTGACGATCTATTTACTAGCGGTATGCGCATGATGGCGCTGATCGGTTTTATCATGATCTCTGCGGCGGGCTTTGCAGAGGTAATGAAAACTACCGGTGAAATTGATGCTCTGGTGTCAGGAGCCTTTGCGCTATTTGGCGATAACCGAGGCTTAGCAGCGCTGGTAATGCTGCTGGTAGGGCTATTTATTACGCTGGGTATTGGCTCATCGTTCTCAACCATCCCGATTATTGCCGCGATCTTCGTGCCCTTGGCGGTACAGTTTGGCTTTTCACCCATGGCTACGGTAGTTCTGGTGGGCACGGCAGCGGCATTGGGTGATGCTGGCTCGCCCGCTTCTGACTCTACCTTGGGGCCAACATCTGGCCTAAACGTTGATCGTCAGCACGATCATATGTGGGACAGCGTGGTGCCGACGTTTCTACACTACAACATTCCGTTAGTAGGCTTTGGCTGGCTAGCGGCAATGATGCTCTAAAAGCTCTATCTTCAAACTAAAAAGGGACAACGCTGTTGTCCCTTTTT
>NZ_JBQSYH010000031.1:0-20216 GCF_052379125.1 Halomonas sp. AOP13-D3-9
GACGGCATGGGGGTGCTCCTCGCCTGAAAACAGAAATTATAAAGGCGCTATTGTCGCTGACTTCCCATGTTGCGGCAAATGTGACAGCAAATTCTAGGAATCACGTTCTGGGAAGCATCGCCGACAGCGTGTAGACTCTGCCTCCCGAAGTGATGAAGAACGTCATTACTTCGCTAATATGGGCAGGGGACACCTGCCATGATTTCCTGCTGATGCTGTGGGTTACCTACAGCCGTCATACAGAGGGTAGAGTGCGCGATGAGCGAATATTCCCTGTTTACCTCCGAGTCCGTCTCCGAAGGTCATCCCGATAAGATTGCCGATCAGATCTCTGATGCGGTGCTAGATGCCATTATCGCCCGCGATAAACAGGCGCGTGTTGCCTGTGAAACCATGGTGAAAACCGGGGTGGCGATCATTGCGGGTGAAATTACCACCTCCGCCTGGGTCGATTTAGAAACCCTCGTGCGTGATGTGATTATCAGCATTGGCTATAACTCGTCCGACGTGGGCTTTGATGGCGCGACCTGCGGCGTGGTTAACCTGATCGGTAAGCAGAGTGTCGAGATTGCCCAAGGCGTTGACCGCAGCAAACCGGAAGATCAGGGCGCTGGCGACCAAGGCCTGATGTTCGGCTATGCGACCAACGAAACCGATTCGTTTATGCCGGCACCGATCCACTACTCGCACCGTTTAGTCGAGCGTCAGGCCGAACTGCGTAAAAATGGCCTACTGCCATGGCTGCGCCCGGATGCCAAAAGCCAGGTGACCTTCCGCTATAACGCCGAAGGCCAGCCCTGTGGTGTCGACGCCATTGTCCTTTCTACCCAGCACGATCCTGACATTGATCAAGAAGACCTGCGCAAAATGATCAAGCGCGAAGTCATCGAGCAAGTGATCCCCGCTGAGTGGTTGGATGAGAGTACCCAGTACCATATCAACCCGACCGGCAAATTCGTAATTGGCGGCCCGGTAGGTGACTGCGGGCTGACCGGACGTAAAATCATCGTCGACACCTACGGCGGTATGGCACGCCACGGCGGCGGTGCGTTCTCAGGTAAAGATCCCTCTAAAGTTGACCGCAGCGCCGCCTATGCGGGCCGCTACGTGGCCAAGAACGTGGTAGCTTCGGGCTTGGCAGACAAGTGCGAGATTCAGGTCTCCTACGCCATTGGCGTTGCCGAGCCGACCTCGGTCTCCATCGACACTTTCGGCACCGGTAAGATTGACGATACCAGGATCGTTGCGCTGGTTCGCGAGCACTTTGACCTGCGCCCCTACGCGATCACCAAAATGCTTGACCTGCTGCACCCGATGTATCAGCTCACCGCCGCTTATGGCCACTTCGGTCGGGCGCCGTTTGAGCACAGCTACACTTGGAGCGACGATAAAGGCCAATCGCATACCGAAACCTTTACCGCCTTCCCGTGGGAAAAAGTGGATAAAGCCGACGCGCTGCGCAAGGCCGCCGGTTTGTAAGCGATTTGCTATCTTGTTTGTAAGCAATGGATTAAATCGCCCCTTTGGCTCCGGCCGGGGGCTTTTTTTGTGCCCTGTATTAGCACTTTGCGCTAGGCTGAGTTTGTTGGCTAATTATTTTTTGTGGAGGCGCAAGATGACGAGAGGGGGCGTTGGGTGGGTATTTGCTGGCCTGATTGGGCTTGTCACTTTTTCCGCACAAGCTACTGAGTGCCCGGATTGGTCGGAGGAACGCTTAACGCGAGAAAGCCAGGCGCTGGCTGAACAAGTAAGGCGCTGGGACACTGCCTACCACGATGAGGGCGTTGCGCTGATCGACGATGCCCTCTACGACCAAGCCGTGGAGCGCCTAGCCAACTGGCAGCGCTGTTTAGGCGCAGAACCGGATCATCGCCCGCTGACGCGGGTGACCAGCAGTAGCGGCACCCTAGAGCACCCAGCGGCCCAGCGCGGTCTCAATAAAGCCGATGACGATGGCGTCAGGCGCTTTACCAGCCGCCGCGAAGACCTGTGGATCCAACCCAAAGTGGACGGCGTAGCGGTGACGCTGCGCTATGCCGATGGTGAGCTGGTCGAAGCTGTTAGCCGTGGCGATGGCGAAAGAGGGCAAGACTGGACAGCCCGTGCCCGACAGCTGCCTGCCGTTCCCAATACGCTACCCGAGCCGATTTCTGCGCTACTCCAAGGCGAGTTGTATTGGCGCCTGGAAGCGCATGTTCAGTCGCGCTCACCCTCTTCGGGTGCCCGAGGTGCGGTGGCAGGCGCCATGGCGCAGTCTTCGCCTGAAGCGACCACCCTTGAGCGTATTGGCCTGTTTGTGTGGGGCTGGCCTGACGGCCCGACCGACATGGAAAGCCGCTTAGCCCAACTGAGTGCGCTGGGCCTTGATAGCGCCGACTACACCTATCCCTTGGATGATCGACGTGATGCCGCCTACTGGCGCGATACCTGGTTCAACGGCCCGCTGCCGTTTGCCACTGACGGCGTGGTGATTAAACAAGCCGAGCGCCCTGGCGTGCGCCGCTGGTCTTCGTCACCACCGGAGTGGGCCATTGCCTGGAAATACCCTGCCCAGCAGGCGCTGGCGGAGGTGCGCGGCATTGAGTTTCGCGTTGGACGCACCGGGCGCGTAACGCCGCTGGTATGGCTCAATCCCGTACTGTTAGAAGGGCGGCGCATTAGCCGCGTTTCACTGGGCTCTTTGGATCGCTGGGAATCACTGGATGTTCGCCCTGGTGACCAGGTGGCGATTTCGCTAGCGGGGCTAACGATTCCCCAGCTAAGCGAGGTGGTGTGGCATACCCAGGAGCGCTCGCCACTGACGCCCCCGTCACCGCAGCGCTACCACCTGCTGAGCTGTTTTGAATTAACCCCCGGCTGCGAAAGCCAACTGCTGGCGCGGCTTACCTACCTGGGCGAGCAGCTAGGCATGCAGGGTATCGGTGAAGGTACTTGGCAAGCGCTGATGGAGGCGGGCGTCGTCACGCAGTTACTCGACTGGCTGAACGTTGAACCACGCCAGTTGCGCGAGGCCTACGGCATTGGCGAAGCCACCGCCGCCTCGCTCACTGAGCAATTTCAAGCAGCCCGTGGTCAACCGTTTGCAGCTTGGCTAAGTGCGCTGGGGGCGCCGCCGGGTAGTGACGCGGCTCGCGGGGATTGGTATGAGTTAGCCGGCTATCGGCGCGAACAGTGGCAAGCCGTTCCAGGCGTTGGCCCAGTTCGCGCTGACGCGCTGGTGGCGTTTTTCAGTCACCCGGAAGTGCAGCGCATGGCCGCACAGCTTAACCAAGCGGGTGTGGCTGGCTTTTAGCCCAACCCGGTAAGGAGCAGCATTAGACCGAGATAGAGCGGAATCAGCAGTGGCGCCAGCAGTGTGGTGACCAGCACCGCTAACGCGCCTTTTTGCGGCTGGATGCCCAGTTCCATCGCCACCACCACCACATTAGCCGCCATGGGCACCACGCCTATCAACAGCAGCGCTAGGGCTAACTCTGTGGAAAGTGGCGTGACCCACTGCAGTATTAACACGGCCACTAGCATGACCAATGGCCACATCAGGTAGCGTAGCCCTAAACAGGCGGCTACAAAGCGCGTATCCCAGGCGGAAAGCGTCACTTGGCTAAGCGTCATACCAATAATCATCATACCCAGCAATGTATAGGTGGCAGGGAACACTTGCAGCGAACTCATGACCGCGGCGGGTAGGGCGACGTCAAGGGTGCTAAGCAGTAACGCTAACAGGAAGGCGTAGATAAGCGGTAAGCGCGAAATTTTGATCAGGCTTTCGCGCACCGAAAAACGCCCGCGTGCGCTGAGATAAAAGCCCACGGTAAATTCGTAGATATTAATCCCCAGCATACAGAACAGGTAAAGGGTGACACCGTCGGGGGGCAGCAAAATCAACGCAATCGGTAAACCAAAATAGCCGGTATTGCCCGTTCCTGAAGAGAACGCCAGCAGTGCGGCTTCCTGTTCACCAAAACGATGGCGTGTGATGCGTTGCACCACCAGCGCCATTAGGCTCGCCAGCATAAACAGCGCTAATGTGAGTAACAGGTAGCTAGGGGTTGGGCCACCGTTCATCAGCGCGCGAAAAATCGTAAAGGGGGCAATCAGGTACACCAGCAGCGTCGCCATCGGGCGGGGATCTATTTTTAACCGTTGTGCGGCTATCCAGCCTAGCCCGACGTACCCCAATAACATCAGTAGTGGCCCCATTAAGGCGCTGGGTGCTAAATCCATGATGGCTCCCGGTAAAATGATATGAACGGCTAACATGAGCCGAATTAAAGGCCAAGCGTGGAATCTTTCATTAGCCCCAGCGCGATGGAACAGCGAGAATACCGCAAAATATCACCACTATTAATCACTAATAAGGAAGTCCCATGAGCAGCCATGAGCATCCGTTAGGTATCAGCTTTGAATTCTTTCCGCCCAATACCGATGCTGGGCGCGACAAGCTGATCCGCGTTCGCGATGAGCTGGCCGCCCGCAATCCGCGCTTTTTTTCAGTGACTTACGGTGCTGGCGGGTCTACCCAGGCGCGTACCCGTCAGGTGGTACGAGAAGTCAGCGAGAGCGGCATCACGACTGCCCCGCACCTCTCCTGCATCGGCAGTGAAAAAGCTCAACTGCGTGATCTGCTGGCCCAGTACCGCGAGGAGGGCGTGGATAGCTTGGTCGCGCTGCGTGGTGACATGCCCTCAGGGATGGGAAGCATTGGTGAGCTACGTTATGCCAACGAACTGGTTGAGTTTATTCGCGCGGAAACCGGCGATCATTTCGACATTGCGGTGGCGGCCTATCCTGAATCGCATCCACAGGCGCCCAACCTTGATAAGGATGTGGAAAACTTTGCGCGTAAAATGAAGGCGGGGGCCAATATGGCCATTACCCAGTACTTCTTTACCGCCGATGCCTATTTTAACTTCGTCGATAAAGCCCGCGCTCTGGGCGTCGAGCAGCCGATTATTCCCGGCATCATGCCGATTACCAACTACACCAAGCTGGCGCGTTTTTCTGACGCCTGCGGTGCCGAGATACCACGCTGGATTCGCAAACAGTTAGAGTCCTATGGCGACGACAGCGAAGCCATTGCTGCCTTTGGCACCGATGTGGTGAGCCGTCTTTGCCAGCGATTGCTGGATGGCGGTGCGCCTGGCCTGCATTTTTACACGCTTAACCAAGCCGCGCCGGTGCTTAAGGTCGTTGATAATCTGACCGATTAACTGAGTCAGTTTATTGAGCTACCTCTAACTCACTAAAAACCCCGCTCAACGGCTGTTGAGCGGGGTTTCTTGCGCTTGGCGATTAGCGGCTTACATCAATCAGCCCGCTTGCGCCGTTTTGTTACCACCGCCATGTAGCTTGCGCTGCATGACAAACAGCACGATACCAATCGCAAGGCCAATAACGTCGGTGTAGATACCGCCGTAGATCAAGAACATCGCTCCCACCAGCATCAGCACGCGCTGCAAAGCGTTAACCGGCCCAAAGAACCACGCCTGCACCATACCAGAGAGCAAGACAATGCCCAGCGTCGCGGTTACCCCAACGCGGAGGATTTGCATGGCGGAGCCTTCCATCAGCATGGCCGGGCTGTAGAAGAACATAAATGGCACGATAAACGCGGCCAAACCAATCTTGAACGAGGCCACCGAGGTGCCCATGGGGTTATCGCCAGAGATACCGGCGGCGGCATAGGAGGCCAACGCAACGGGCGGCGTAATCGCTGAGACGACCGCAAAATAGAACACGAAGAAGTGCGCAATTAGCGGCTCAATGCCGATATTGATCAAGCCTGGCGCGACCACCGAAGCGGCCACCGCATAGGCGGCGGTGGTCGGCATCCCCATACCCAGCAGAATACTAATCAGCATGGCGAACACTAGCGCCAATAGTTGGCTAACACCGGCTAGTCCCAGCAGTAGCGATGAGAAGCGCGCGCCCACACCGGTCAACGAGATAACCCCGACGATTAAGCCCGCACAGGCACACACGGCGATAATCTGAATCGACATGGTGCCCGCTATTTGCAGCGCTTTAAGAATCGCACGAAATCCCATTTTATTGGGTGAAAGCCAGCTAACCACCGCGGCTGAGGCCGTCGCCAGGGTGCCGGCGCGAATCACCGAATAGCCCATAAACAGCGCGACAATCAGGATAATAATCGGCGCAAATAGGTAGACCTGCTTGACCAGCTTAGAGAACAGCGGGATCTCATCTTTGCGCATACCGCGCATGCCTTTACGGGCGGCTTCGAAGTCGACCATAAAGTAGATAGAGGCAAAATACAGAATCGCCGGAATGACCGCGGCCAGAGCAATTTCGGTGTACGGAATACCGGTCACTTCCGCCATGATGAACGCACCCGCGCCCATAATCGGCGGCATGATTTGCCCGCCGGTTGAGGCGGCCGCCTCAATGGCGCCCGCGCTACGTGCGGGGTAGCCGACTTTCTTCATCAACGGAATGGTCAGTGAGCCGGTGGAAACCACGTTACCTGCCGAGGTACCGTTAATCATACCCATCAAGCCAGAGGCAAAAATGGCCACCTTGGCGGGGCCACCACGGGCACGGCCCGCTGCGGCAAAGGCAAAGTTAACGAAGTAGTCGCCGACTTTAGAGGCCTGGAGGAAAGCCGCAAAAATAATGAACAGAATAATATAGGTCGACGACACCGCAGTGGTGGGGCCGAGAATACCGGCGTCGGTATACACCTGACTAAAGAAGCGCTGCAGTGACAGCCCCGGATAGCCCAGAAAGCCCGGCAAATATGGGCCGGCAAAAACGTAGGTCAAAAAGATCGCGGAGATCACGACCAACGCTAAACCCGCTACCCGGCGGGTGAGCTCCAGAATCAGCAGTGAGCCCGCGATGGCTGCCCAGGAGATGCCGGAGGGGGCGAAAGAGGTACCCGTCGACATACGGATATTGGTGTTATAAGCCACCAGTAAATAGCCAGCGCTGGCCAGTGCACAGACCATCAGGACCAAATCAGCAGGGTTGAAGCGATGCCGTGCCTGACGATAAAACCACGACAGCACAATCGCCCCCGCCGTGGTCGCCATGAGCGGATAGCCGTAGTGCCAGTTTTCGACGTTCGGGTCGATACGCATGGCTTCGCCGCTCAGCGTTTGATGCATTAAAAAGACTTGCGCCAGGGTATAGGCGGCGGGAATCAGTAGCGCGTAGCTCACCCACTTAATCCAGTCACCTGACGCCTGATGATCGTCGTCGGCAAAGCGGGCACCGGCAAAGAGCCCGTAACCGAGAATAAGCGCGCCGGCAATATGCACGATACGAAACGACCAGGTTTCCATCGGATACACGTTGAGTGAAATCAGATGGAAACTTGAGTAAGCGATCGCTAATGCCGCAAATAGCAGGAATTGCCAGCCGGTAAACAGGCGGCGATTGGGTTCAACAAGGTCTTCATCGACACCATCGGCAATGGACTCGGGTATCGCTGACGCCGCTTGGGCATCATCTTTGAGGTCATCGGGTTCTTGGTCGGTTTTGTGACTCATTAGAGTTCACCCTCACAGCAAAAGCAGACAAAGGGGTAGTAGCAGCGAAAGCTGCCCCGCCCGGCAGGACCGGAAACGGGGCAGTTAGAACGTTGAAGGTTGCTTAGTTGATCATGTCATCAGCAATTTCATAGCCGTTCTCTTCGTACCAGCGTGCCGCGCCGGGGTGAAACGGCAGCACGGTGTTGTGCTTGATGTTTTCTGGAATGGTGGTTTCAGCACTGCGGTGCACAGAGCGCATGCGGTCATTGTTTTCCATGGTGGCCTTGGTGACTTCGTAGACGAAATCTTCCGGCAGGTCGCAGCCCGCAATAGCGAAGTTCCACATGGAGACAGCGCGAGCGTCCTCTTCCAGCGTTGTGTAGGTGCTGGCCGGGATCATGAATTCAGCAACGGGGAAGTTCTCCAGCACCGTGGCCAGCTCTTCTTCGTTAAACTCGATGATGTTGACGTCAGTTTGTACTTCCAACTGGCTAACGGCTGGAATCGGGATGCCCGCAGCGAAGGCGACAACGTCTAGCAGGCCATCCTGCAACTGGCCGCCTAGGTCTGACCAACCGCCGTTACGGCGATCAAAGTTAACGCCTAGCGTTTCTAGGATTGCTGGGAAGTAGGTGTCAGAGGTTGATGCGGCGGGGCCGAAACCGATGCGTGCGCCATCAGGAATGTCGGAAATTGACTCGATACCGCTGTCGGCAAGCGTGGTAATGGAGAACGGCGTTTCGTACATGGGGAACATGGCGCATACATTGTCCATCTTCATGCCAGGCGCCAACGGGCTTTCACCGTTAACCGCATCAGAGGCGGGGCCCATGGTGGTTAAGCCAAATGCCATGTCGCCCGTGTGCACAAGCGCCAGGTTTTGAGTGGGGCCGCCGGTGACTTCACCGCCGCCAGATACGCCTAACTCATCGGCAATAAAGTTCGCCCAGCCTGAACCGTAAACGAAGTAAGTGCCGCCTTGGCTTGCGGTACCTACGGTAAAGTTATCGGGCCAATCGGAGCGGTCTGTTTGCGCCTGGGCGTTGCTGGCCGCTGCGACAAGCAGGGCGCTACTGGCGAGAAGAGTGAACGTTTTAGGCATATGTTTGCGCATGGCGAAAATTCCTAGCTGTTATTGGGGTTATATCCTGACGGCCTCTATTAATACCGCCAGTCGATACTGCGTTAAGCAGGTATGCCTGTATATAACAGCGATAGTCGTGCCATTTACAACTTATGGTTTTAAAATCAAATGATTATAGATTTTTTATTAAACTTTGGTGGCAAGCCCTAACAGCTGAAGTGTCCGAGTGTTCGCACGTTGCCGGCTTTTTTGTGTGCGCATATCCGCACACAAATTGAGGCGTCCGATCGCTATTGGCTTTGGGGCGTGGAGAGGTTGGGGATTAACGCGAGGATTTACCTGGGTCTAGAATACGTACGGGTTGAACATCCTGCTGCTTCTGATCATCGCGCACTTTGTTGACCCGGGTGGTCATTTCGGTAAGTGCGTCTTCCTCAATGGGTAGTTGCTCGAAGAAATCGCAGCTGACGCATTCCCGGTAGCGAATACCGTTTTGCTCCCAGGCGCGGACACGGTCCATCGCCGCGCAGCGTGGGCAAGTCACACCGGCAATAAAGCGTTTCACACTAGACATCATTAGACTCCAAGAGCACGCCCCCTAAAGAGGGGGCGCGCATAGGTTTTACAAATTTAAGCAGCGCGGATGCCGCTATGGCGCAATAGTGGCTCGACGCTCGGCTCACGACCACGAAAGGCGATAAACAGGTCAGCGGCATCGCGGGCGCCGCCTTGCTCAAGAATTTCACGGCGAAAGCGCTGTCCCGTTTCAGGATCAAAGATACCGGCCTCTTCAAAGGCACTCCAGGCATCCGCCGAGAGCACTTCCGCCCACTTGTAGCTGTAGTAACCGGCCGCGTAGCCACCCGCAAATACGTGTCCAAAGCTATTTTGGAAGCGGTTGAACGACACTTTAGGCAGCACAGACACTGCTTCACGCACCTCATCTAACAAGGTTTGCACGTCGCTGGCGCTGGGAGCATTTACTTCATGATGCAGACGCAGATCAAATAGCGAGAACTCGATTTGGCGCATCATGCCCATCGCCGACTGGAAATTCTTGGCCGCCTGAAGGCGCTCAAGTAGCTCTGCTGGCAGCGGTTCGCCGCTATCCACGTGCTTGGCGAGTAGATCTAAACCTTCACGCTCCCAGCAGTAATTTTCCATAAACTGGCTGGGTAGCTCGACCGCATCCCAGGCGACGCCGTTAATGCCGGAAATATCGGCGATCTGCTGCTGGGTCAGCATATGGTGCAGGCCGTGGCCAAACTCATGGAACAGGGTAGTGACTTCATCGTGGGTGAGCAGTGCAGGGCGGCCACTTACCGGGGCAGTGAAGTTGCAGGTAAGAAAGGCGACCGGCAGTTGCAGCCCCTGCTCCGTTTGGCGGCGTACTCGACAGTCGGCCATCCAGGCGCCACCGCGCTTGCCTTCGCGGGCGTAGAGATCGAGATAAAAACCGGCAATCGGCTGGCCATTTTCGGTGATACGGAAATAGCGCACGTCATCATGGTAGCGAGGCGCCTGGGTATCTTCTGCAAAGCGCACGCCGTATAGACGTTCAACGACCTGAAACAGACCATCGACCACCTGGGGAGCCGGAAAATAGGGGCGTAGCTGTTCTTGGGAGATCGAATGGCGCGCTTCGCGCAGCTTTTCACTGGCATAGGCAACGTCCCACGGCTCCAGCGTCTCTAGGCCTAGTTCGTCTCGGGCGTAGTCACTGAGTTCAGCAAACTCTTCCTTCGCTTGAGGCAGCGCACGGCGGGCCAAGTCGTTGAGAAAATCGAGCACCTGCTCGGGAGAGTCCGCCATCTTGGTGGTCAACGAGTAATCGGCGTAGGTGACAAAACCCAGCAGCTGGGCCATTTCACTACGTAGCGCCAGGATCTCTTCCATGATCTCCGCGTTATCGAACTTGCCCGCATCCGGGCCTTGATCAGAGGCACGGGTAACGAAGGCGGTATACACCTCGCGGCGTAGCTCGCGGTTATCGGCGTAACTCACCACCGGAAAGAAGCTGGGGAAGTCTAAGGTAATGCGATAGCCCGGCACGCCTTTGGCCTCGGCGGTGGCTTTCAGGGTGTCGAGAGCACTTTCCGGCACCCCCGCTAATGTTTCTTGGCTATCGATATCCTTGTGCCATGCCTGAGTGGCATCCAGCACGTTATTGGAGAACTGGTTGGATAGCATGGAAAGCCGTGACTGAATTTCTCCATAGCGGGCTTTCTTATCGGCGGGTAGGTCAACACCGGCCAGGCGGAAATCGCGCAGGGCATTCTCTACAGTACGCCGTTGGGCGGCCTCCAGGTGCTCCCATGCGGGGCCATCTTTCAACGCTTGCCAGCCATGAAACAGGCCTTCATGTTGGCCTACCCAGGTGCCAAAGTCGGAGAGCTTCTCAAGGCATGCCTGGTACGCTTCACGCATTTCCGGCGAGTTCATGGTGCCATTGAGGTGAGAAACAGGGGACCACATCTTGGTGAGCCGGTCATTCACCGCTTCAAGGGGGGCCGCAAAATTGTCCCAGCTGGGCGGGGTAGCGGCTGCTTGTTCGGCGAGGCGATCAATGGCTGCGCGGCTTTCGCTTAGCAGCGTGTCCACGGCAGGTTCCACGTGCTCAGCGCGAATCTGGGCAAAAGGGGGCAGCTCGTGCGTTTCAAGCAGCGGATTGGTGGACATGGGTACCTCGATTGGCAACATTTTTAAGATCGTTAGGGAGCGCGAAAACACGCAACAATAATGACACAGTGCGGGCGGTTAAGCCGTGTTTCAATACTAGGTTCAACACTGGGTTTAATGCGACGTTCAATGAGGGACGCAATGTTAGGTTTAATCTCAGGGTTTGGCCTGCGCGCAAGTGCCTGCTAGTCTTGCCGCCTTTTAATGCCACCAATGGCAGGAGCATGTGATGAGCGAGACGCTGGAGCGCTGGGGGTCGAAACGGGCCTTTATCTTGGCGGTAACAGGTGCTGCGGTGGGGTTAGGCAACATCTGGCGCTTCCCTTATGTGGCGGGAGAGAACGGCGGTGCGGCGTTCCTGCTGATTTACGTGGCGTTTGTACTGCT
Organism: Halomonas sp. AOP13-D3-9; assembly: GCF_052379125.1. Taxonomy (NCBI): domain Bacteria; kingdom Pseudomonadati; phylum Pseudomonadota; class Gammaproteobacteria; order Oceanospirillales; family Halomonadaceae; genus Halomonas; species Halomonas sp. AOP13-D3-9. The sequence continues at coordinate 11,644 of NZ_JBQSYH010000031.1, forward strand.
GCTGGGTATTCCGGTGATGATGGCGGAGATACTGATTGGGCGTGCCGGTCGGCGGGGGCCGATGCAAGCCTTGGGTGCCTTGGCGGCCGAGGCTGGCGCATCGCCCCACTGGCGTTGGCTGGGGTTGTTCGGGGCATTCACCGTCTTCTGCATCTTGTCGTTCTACTCGGTGGTATCGGGGTGGTCGATTGAGTTTTTGGTGGCGTCTGTTAATGGCAGCTTTAATGGCGCCAGTGCCGCTGAGATTGGCGCTGGTTTTGAGGCTTTTTTAGCCAACCCAGGGCTGTTGATCTTTAATCACTCGCTATTTCTGTTTATGACCATGACTGTAGTAGCAGCGGGCGTTGCTAGAGGGCTGGAGCGGCTCAATAACCTGCTGATGCCGCTACTGTATCTGTTACTGCTGCTATTGGCGGGTTATGCCGCGACCACCGATGGTTTTGCACCAGCGTTAGCGTGGTTATTCCTGCCCTCTTTCGAGGCGCTGACCCCCTCAGTGGTGGTGCATGCCATGGGCCATGCGTTCTTTACTCTGGCGGTAGGGGCCTGTGCCTTGATGGCCTACGGCGCTTATATGCCGGAAGAGCAAAGCCTGCCCAAAGCCGCGGTCGCGGTCGCGGTGCTTGATATTAGCGTGGCGTTACTGGCAGGGATCGCTATTTTCTCGGTGGTATTCGCCCAGGGAATGGATCCCACCGACGGCCCAGGGTTAATGTTTGTCACTCTGCCGATTGCGTTCGCTGAGCTGCCGTGGGGCTCTGTGTGGTTAAGCGTGTTCTTTTTATTGCTGCTGCTGGCCACTTGGACATCGGCCATTAACCTAGCGGAGCCGATGGTCGCCACGCTGCAGGGCTTGGGGCTGCGTCGCAGTATCTCCACTGCCATTGTGGCGCTCAGCGTCTGGTTGATTGGGCTATTATCGGCCTTCTCTTTTTCAACGCTGGCGGAGTTTCGGCCGCTATTTGGGCGCAATGTCTTCGAGCTTGTCAGCAGTATACCGCCGGATGTTTTCCTACCCTTGGGCGGGCTGCTGATCGCGATTTTTGCGGCCTGGGTAATGCCCCGTGAGAAGGTGGTGAGCGCGTTAGGCGTGGGTGAAAGGGGTTATTTGGTGTGGCGCAATATCATCCGCTGGGTGTCGATTCCGCTGACCTTTATTGTTCTATTGGCGGGGTTGCTTTAACGAATTGCTATAGTGAGTTGATCCATGTCTCCGTTTTCCATCCGACATCTCAGGAGCAAGTTATGAGCAGTGCATTACGGCGCTATCAAGGTATGGAGCCCCAATTGGGCGAGCGCGTTTATATTGATCCGGCCAGTGTGGTCATCGGTGACGTGGTGCTGGGCGACGACTGCTCCGTGTGGCCGATGACAGTGATCCGTGGCGATATGCACCGCATTCGCATCGGCGCACGTACCAGCGTGCAGGATGGCAGCGTGCTGCATATTACCCATGCCAGTGACTTCAGCCCGGACGGTTTTCCGCTCACCATTGGTGATGATGTGACCATTGGCCATAAAGCGATTCTGCATGGTTGCACCCTGGGAAGCCGGATTCTTGTCGGTATGGGCGCGATTGTGATGGATGGCGCGGTCGTTGAGGACGAGGTGATTATTGCCGCGGGCGCCGTGGTAACGCCGGGTAAGCATTTGGAAAGTGGCTATGTGTATGCCGGTAATCCGGCTAAAGCACTGCGCCCACTGAAAGATAAAGAGCGTGCCTTCTTCCCTTACACCGCAGGCAACTACGTTAAATTAAAAGATCGTTTTCTGGCTGAATCCTCCCTTTAGGTGCCTTAGCTAAATCAACCCTAAGCGGTTGGGCTAGCAACCTTTTTTCTTTATTAGCCATGTCGCGGACGGCAAAAGTCTGTTAATTTATACAGTTTTCTGTTTTACAGACTTTGGGATGCCGCGTCATGGCTAATTTTCGCACGCATATTACGGTGGCAGCGGCGGGCGGCATGCTGGTAGCTTACGCAGGCTGGAAAGGCCAATGGTGGCCGCCCTCCCAGGCGGTGGTGATGATTGCGCTGGTCACGTTCGGGGGGATTTTGCCCGATATCGATGCCGATCGATCCCACTCTATCCGCTTGATATTCAATCTTCTTTCGGTGCCCGCTCTGGTGTTGGGCGTCCTGTTGCTGCAGCCATGGTTGACGCCGGGAGCGTTGTTGATTGCCTGCGGTGGGATCTATTTCAGCGTGCGCTATTTGGCGGGGGTGCTGTTCTCGCGCTTTACCGTACACCGTGGTATTTGGCACTCGCTGCTAGCGGGTGGGCTATGTAGTCTGCTCACCGCTGCGCTAAGTTTTAATTTACTCAATCAGCCAGCGTGGCTGGCTTGGTCTCACGGTGCTGCCACCTTGGTAGGGTTTTTGATCCACCTGAGCTTGGATGAGATATACAGCGTTGACCTTGAAGGCGCGCGGCTTAAGCGCTCGTTTGGAACGGCGCTTAAGCTAGGCGATAGCCGTCGGCCAATGTCCAATCTGCTAATGCTGATTGCGACACTGACCTTGGTGCCTTGGGCGCCGCCCTGGTCGGTGCTGGGCGAGTTGCTGCATCAGGGCTCGCTGCTGTGGCGATAGTCATCGGCATGGAGACCATGTTTTTTAAGCTTGTCGTAAAACGTTTTGCGCGGAATGCCCAAGTGGCGGCAGACGTCGGTTACCCGGCCATGGTAGCGCGACAGCGATTGGCTGATCAGGCTCTTTTCAAACAGCTCTACCTGGCGCGGCAGAGTCGGCTCTTCGGTATCAGCGTTGACCCCTTCCAGAAGCGCATCCAAACGATAGTCAAAGGCAGCGCCCAGCAGCACGTAGCGCTCGGCAAGGTTGCGTAGCTCGCGCACATTGCCGGGCCAGTCATGGGCCAGCAGAGCGGCAATTGCAGGGCTATCGAGGGTCGGCGCTTCCAGCCCGCTGCGGTTGGCAGCGACCACGGCAAAGTGTTGGAACAGTAAGGGAATGTCCTCCCGCCTTTCACGCAGGGCGGGCAATGGCAGGGTGACAACGTTTAACCGGTAGTAAAGGTCTTCACGAAAATGCCCTTCCTCTGAAGCGGTTTTGAGGTCCACCTTGGTGGCTGCAATCACGCGGATATTGAGCGGCACGGTTTCATTGGCGCCTAGCCGCTCGACGCTGCGCTCTTGCAGTACCCGCAGCAGTTTGACTTGCAGCGCCATGGGCATCGATTCAATTTCATCCAAAAACACCGTGCCACCGTTAGCGTGCTCGAACTTGCCGATGCGCCGTTCGACGGCACCTGTGAAGGCGCCTTTTTCGTGGCCAAACAGCTCGGATTCAATGGTGTTCTCGGGCACTGCGCCGCAGTTAATCGCCATAAAGGGGCTGTTACGCCGCCCGCTGCGTTCGTGAATGGCACGGGCAACCAGATCTTTACCGGTGCCGGTCTCACCAAACAGCAGTACATCTGCTTCGACTTGGCTGATGCGCTGAATCATGGCGGCCAGCCGCGAAATGATCGGTGTGCGGCCCACCAGTCGTGGCCCTAGCGCGGCTTGCTGCACCTCCAGCTCGGCTTTAAGACGGTGGTTTTCCAAGCTGAGCTGGCGCTTCTCAATGCCCCGGCGCACCACATCCAGCAGTTGATCACCGGCAAACGGCTTTTCGAGAAAATCCCAGGCCCCGGCGCGCATGGCTTCTACGGCTGTGGAAATGTCGCCGTGACCGGTAATTAAAATAATTGGCAGAGTGGCGTCGCGGCTGTGTAGCTCATGGAGCAGCGCCATGCCATCCATCCCCGGCATGCGAATGTCGCTGACAATGACCCCCGGAAAGTCAGGCGTCAGCGCCGCCAGCGCTTGTTCTGCGGATTCAAAGCAGTAGGGCGTATAGCCGGCAAGTTCGAGGGTTTGGCTGGCGGTGATCCGCAGATGCGGTTCGTCGTCGATCACCATGACCGGCAGCGTCGACGGCTCATGCATAAGAGGGGTTCTCCTGAGGGTGGGTTAACGGTGAGTGGGGCAGGGTAATGGTGAAGCTGGCGCCGCCATCGGGCTGATTAGCAGCCTGCAGCTTGCCGCCTAAATCGTCCATGATACGCGACGAGATCGAGAGCCCCAGGCCTAAACCACTCCCTGGAGCTTTGGTGGTAAAAAAGGGTTCAAAAATCTGCCATAAGTGCTCCTCGGGGATGCCGGGGCCGTTATCGCTAACGCTAATAATGACCTGCTGCTGGTGGCTATGGGCGCCCAGGGTAAGTTGTGGGGCCGGTACGCTTTTCATCGCCTGCAGCGCATTGCCGATTAGATTCACCAATACCTGCTCCAGACGTACTAGGTCACCTTTGACCCATAGCGTTTCAGCGGGCCAATCCTGAACAATAGTGATGTTGCCTTCGCGCAGGCGGCTTTGAAAGAGGCGTAGGGCGTAGTCGATACAGGCTTGTACCGAAATAGTTTCCTGACGCTCGCTGCTCTTACGCGAAAACTGGCGCAGCTGCGCGCTGATATCCGCCATCCGTTCGGTTAGCTCAACAATCTGTTCAAGGTTGGCATCCGCCTTGTCGTGGCGGGCCAGTTCCATAAACCGACGGGCGTTTTCAGCGTAGGCGCGAATAGCCGCCAGTGGCTGGTTAAGCTCATGGTTAATGCCCGCAGCAAGTTGCCCCAGTACCGCAAGTTTGGCCGCTTGAATCAGCTCATCCTGGGTCTGGCGTAGGTTGGCTTCAGCGCGGCGGCGCTCTTCAATTTCATCCGAAAGGCGTTGGTTGCTGGCCACTAGGTCTCGAGTGCGGCGTTCCACGCTGACCTCTAATTCATCACGAACGCGTGCCAAGGTGTTGCGCTCCCGCTCGGCGAACGCTTCACGCTCTCGGCGCAGCCTCAGGCGCTGCCAGCCAATGCCCGCACCGAGAGTGACCACGCCGTAAAGACCACCGGCCATAAGGGCGGCGATCCATTGGGCGCTTATCACCGGCGTTAGCGGCTTTAAAATATGCATTTGCCAACCAAACTCGGGGATATGCCGGGTCAGGCTAAGGTAGTCGCCGTTGCTTAGCGGGCCCTGGGAGAAACTGACCAACTGACTGCCCTGCCGGTAAGGCGCATCGACTTCGATGCCCGAAGGCGTCAGCGGCTCCATGGCATAGCGGCGTGTTGCCCGCAGGCTTTGGCGTTGCTCATCGGTGAGCGGGTAGAGTGCGTTCATGCGCAGCTCGGGGTGGCTGGCCATAAAGATAATGTCATCACTATCGGTGACAAAGAGTTCGGCATCTTGCTCTGCCCAGCTCTCTTCAACGTCATCTAACAGTACTTTAACCACTAGCACGCCGTCTGGCTGCGCATCGGGCGAGGTGTTGTCTAGCCACACGGGGGACGAAAAGTAGTAGCCCCGCTCAAGCGACTTGATACCTAAGCCAAAAAAGCGCCCCTGGCCCCCGGCAATGGCATCGGTGTAATAGGAGCGAAATGCATAGTTCTGACCTATAAAGGTGTTGGGTCGATGCCAATTACTGGCGGCGACCGTGTCACCATCGCGATTGAGTAAATAGACGTCCGATACCCCCGCTGTAAAACGGAAACGATCCAGCAGCATGTTCAGGGGCATTGGGTCTTGGTTATAGGGAGAGGCCAAAAAACGCTGCACGCCTTCCCGGGTGGCAAGCATTTGTGGCAAGTAGTCATAACGTAACAAATAGCCGTTTAAGTTGGCGGCAGACAGGCGAAGCTCATTTTCCGCTTCGTCCTGTAAGTTAGACAGCGCTTGTTCACGGGCTAATTGGGCGGCCTGCCACATACAAAATAGTAAGCCAAGTGCAATGAGCACCAGCCATAGGCGTCGCCAGCGTGGCGGTAAAGGGGCCGGCGCTTGGCTGTTGATGCCAGCAGCGCTGTTCATGCCGACGTCTTACCACTGCCTTGGGCACGGCGAAGGGCGCGCTGAGCCCGTGTCTCAGCCTTTGCCATCTCAAGTAGGCCTTCTTCAACAAATACCAAGTGTTCATGGGCGCGAGCCCGGGCGTCTTCTGCCCGTCCTTCCAAGATGGCGTTGAGCAGGGCTCGGTGTTGCTGCATAAGCTGGGTTCGCGAACCCTCCTTGGCAAACAAGTGAGCCAAGTTATTCACAATGCTCTTTTCCAACAGGTGGAAAATGCCGCGAATGGTATGTAGCAGCAAGACATTGTGGGCGGCCTCAGCAATCGCTAGGTGAAAGGCTGCATCTAGCTTAGCTTCTTGGATAGGATCCGCCCCGGCAAAGCCGCCGTCGAGTTCCTCAAAGCGCTGGATCAGGACGGCCTTATCAGCAGGTGTGGAGCGTAGCGCAGCGTAGTAGGCGGATATCCCTTCCATGGCATCGCGAAATTCAAGTAGATCCAGGTTAAATTCGCCGTGACGGGAAAGCATTTCCAGTAGCGGGTCGGTATACCCATTGCTGAGGTCGTCGTTAACAAAGGTGCCGCCGCCTTGGCGGCTGGTCAGTAAGCCTCGCGCGGCTAATTTCTGGATGGCTTCCCGCAAAGAGGGGCGCGAGACGCCAAAGCGTTCGGCTAACTCACGTTCAGGGGGCAAGCGCTGGCCTGGCTTTAGGCTGCCTTCCAGCATCATGGCTTCTAAGCGCTCGGTAATAACATCGGCCAAGCGCTGTTGGCGGAGCGGTGGATAGCTCATATTTAATAGCTCATGTCGATTAGCGTCCGCAATTGGTAAGACCAATATTAAAAGCTTTGGAAGTCGATCTCAAGCGTCTGAAGGATGAGCTTTGGCGTTTGTAATGTTTGTTGGTAGTGCATTTAAACTAAAGTATAGCGCTTTTAATCGTTATCACTGTTTGACACGCTTAGGGTGGCTCACTACTGTTAATGCTAATTTTTTGTAAATTGGTAAAACCAATTTTCCACTTTGGAGCGTCAGTGTTTAGCGCATCCATCGCATAGGGCTCCTCATGATCATTTCAGCATCTACGGATTACCGCCAAGCCGCCAAGCGTCGTATACCTCCCTTTCTTTTTCATTATGCCGACGGTGGATCCTACGCGGAGCATACGCTGCGCCATAATGTTCAGGATCTTGCCAGCATCGCATTGCGCCAACGTGTGCTGAAGGATATGTCGTCGCTGTCACTGGAAACCGAGCTGTTTGGTGAAAAGCTTGCCATGCCGATTGCCCTGGCGCCGGTGGGGCTGGCGGGCATGTACGCCAGGCGCGGGGAAGTGCAGGCGGCGCGGGCAGCGGCTAATAAAGGTATACCGTTTACGCTGTCGACGGTATCGGTATGCCCTATTGATGAGGTGGCTTCGGCAATTGATCGGCCCATCTGGTTTCAGCTCTATGTGCTGAAAGACCGGGGTTTTATGAAGCATGTGCTGGAGAAGGCCAAGGCTGCTGGCGTCAAGACGCTGATTTTTACCGTTGATATGCCTGTTCCTGGTGCGCGTTATCGCGATGCTCATTCTGGTATGAGCGGAAAGAGCGGCCCAGTGAGGCGCATGCTTCAGGCCGCAACACATCCTTTATGGGCTTGGGACGTGGGTATCCATGGTCGTCCTCATGATTTGGGTAACGTGTCTGATTACCGCGGTAAACCAACAGAGCTTGAGGACTATATTGCCTGGCTGGGTGACAACTTTGATCCGTCCATCTCCTGGAAGGATCTGGAGTGGATTAGAGAGCAATGGGATGGCCCTATGATCATTAAGGGCATACTTGACCCCGAGGATGCTCGTGATGCGGTTCGCTTCGGTGCGGATGGTATTGTCGTTTCCAATCATGGTGGCCGCCAGCTCGATGGTGTTCCCTCTACGGCACGTGCGTTGCCTGCTATCGCCGATGCGGTAAAGGGTGACTTGGCCATTTTGGCCGATTCCGGCGTGCGCAGCGGGCTCGACGTGGTGCGGATGATCGCCATGGGGGCTGACACCGTATTGATTGGGCGTGCTTTCATCTATGCGCTTGCCACTGCTGGAGAGGCCGGTGTGACTCATCTGCTTGAGCTATTCGAAAAAGAGATGCGGGTTGCAATGACGCTAACTGGGGCGCGTAGTATCGCAGAGCTAGGGCCGGATTCGCTGGTGCCAGATTCAATACGCGGTGTCTAATGTCACTGTTTGCGCCTCAATTAAGATCAATATTAAAAACCGCTTGCCAACCCGGCTTTGAGCCCGTAAAGTACGCATCCGCTGCCGGGGACGCCAAGCGTTACCAGCGGTGCATAAGGTGTAAAAGCCTTGGTTTGTCAGGTAGTTAACGCTTTTGTAAAAGCAAGCGGTTTTGGATGTTGATTGATCCGCATCGAAAACAACGCCCTTGACAAACACCAGGAAATGCGTAGAATACGCCTTCCTCGCTGAGGCAAGCCAGTTCAACGGCAGCCGGTTACTTTCACAGTAACCAAGCAGCGAAACAGCTCTTTAACAATTTGATCAGGTAATTCATGTGGGCGCTTGCTGATGTTGGTGACAAATCACCAAATATCAAGGCAAGCGGTCATGAGAACGTAAGTTTGAATGAATTCGTTTGAACCTTGAGCCAAGTTTGATCCGCTTTTGCTGTCTTCGGCTAGTCCTTAGAGAGCGAGTAAGGATTACATAGATCTTAAACTGAAGAGTTTG
>NZ_JBQSYH010000032.1:0-17004 GCF_052379125.1 Halomonas sp. AOP13-D3-9
ATAGCTTGTCGTTTTTTCATGATCCTTTTTGACATGCTCGCTCTTATTGTGTGTTTCGGGGTTTACCTTCCCTAGCCTTCCCGCCACACTTTAGATTATGGGTTGATTATCCAGACTATTAACCGACGAGCCTCAAGGAGTCCGTATGGATGTCGAACTGTTAGAAATACGCCAGCATATGGGCCGGTTTCCCCCTTTTGATGGGCTGTCGGATGATCTTCTCGATGCCATTGCCGAGCAGGTGGAAGTGAGCTACTTCAAAACCGGCAGCACTATTTTAGCGCTAAACGATACCCTCAATGATCTCTGTTATATCCGCAGTGGTGCGGTTGAGGTCTACCGCAGCCAGGGTGAGCTATATAACCGTTTAGGTGAAGGCGATATTTTCGGCCATTTTAGCCTGCTGCGAAATCATAAAGTGCGTCTTCCTGCGAAGGCGATTGAAGATACCTTGCTCTACTTTATCCCTAAGGTGGTCTTCCAAAAGCTTTGTGATGAGGATGAGCATTTCGCCGATTTTGTCGAGCTGGAGCGACCACGGCTAGAGAGCGCCGCCGAGCAGCAAAAGAAATCCAATGACATGATGGTTACGCGGATACGTAAACTGCTAACTCGCTACCCGGTGATGGTGGAAACGTCTACCAGCGTTCAGCACGCCGCGCAGCAGATGAGTGAAGCTCAAGCCTCTGCGCTGCTGGTAATAAAAGAGGGTAGTGACAACCCGCGCTACAGTTTTAAGGATAGCGAAGGCCAGACTTGGCAGATGTGCGGAATTTTAACCGACAGTGATTTTCGTACCCGGGTGGTGGCCGAGGGGCTATCGCCGCAAACCTCGGTCGGCGAGGTGGTCTCCTCGCGGCTCATTACCGTTCAATCAGATGCGTCTGTTTATGAAGCCATGTTGACAATGCTGCGCAGTAACGTGCATCACCTTCCCGTGCTCTATCGTCAGCGCCCGGTGGGTGTGGTGCACCTCTCGGATATTATCCGCTATGAGACCCATAGCGGCCTTTATTTGGTCAGCAATATCTTTAATCAGTCGAGCGCCCAGGGCCTGGCGCGCTTAGCGCCTGATGTACGCGCCGCCTTTGTACGCATGGTACAAGAGGGCGCTAACTCGCAGATGGTGGGTAGCGCGCTCTCTACCATCGGGCGCAGTTTTACGCGCCGGTTGCTGGAAATGGCTGAAGTAGAACTCGGCCCGCCACCGGTGCCCTACTGTTTTATGGTCAATGGCTCCATGGCGCGCAATGAGCAGAGCATTGTCACTGATCAGGATAACGCGCTGATTCTCTCCGACGAGTTTGATCCTCAGCTGCACGATGAGTATTTTTATGCCTTGGCAAAAATCGTTAGCGATGGCTTGGACGCCTGCGGCTATACCTACTGCAAAGGGGATGTGATGGCGACCAATGCTCAATGGCGCCAGCCGCTCAGCGTTTGGAAGGGCTATTTCCAGGATTGGATGGCCAATCCCACGCCTGAACGGCTGCTGCACAGCTCGATTTTCTTTGACCTGGATAGTTGCTACGGCGAAGACCTCTATGTCGAAACGCTGCAAGATTTGATTGCCGAGACGGCGCCAAAATCACCGCTGTTTTTAGCCGCCATGGCGCGTAATGCCTTAAACCGTACGCCGCCGCTGGGGTTTTTCCGCACCTTTGTGATGGAACAAGATGGCAAGCACAACAACTCCATCAATTTAAAACGCCGCGGTACGGCGCCAATGGTGGATTTGGTGCGTATTCACGCCTTGGCCTGCGGCTCCAAAGCGCAAAACTCCTTCCAGCGCTTAAATGACATCAGCAAGACTCAGCTCTTGGCGAATGGTATGAGCGACAAGCTTAACTATGCCTTTGAGTTCTTATGTATGTCGCGGATTCGCCATCAAATGATTGACCTGCAAGAGGATCGCCTGCCGGATAACAATATCGAGCCTGAAAACGTTGCGGATAGTGAACGGCATACCCTCAAAGACGCTTTCCAGGTGTTGAGCAACGCGCAAAAATTTCTCAAATTCCGCTATCCCATGCCCGCTCAGCGGCAGGGGCGTTAAGATGTTTGGTATACGCCCACGTCAAAAAATTACCCAGGCCGACTGGCAGGGCTATATGGCCCAGCGGGCGCAGCAGGCGGGTAATCCTGCGCTTCAGCAGTTTTTTAGCACCTCGTTACCAGATCCGGAAACGCCCATTTCTGAGGTGCCCATGGTGGCGCTGGATATGGAAACCACCGGGCTGGATGAGCGGCGACACGCAATTGTCAGTATTGGCGTCGTACCCTTCACGTTAAGCCGTATCAAGTTGGCCGAGCGGCGCTATTGGGTCGTTAAGCCGCCCAGGCCACTTGATGAAGCCTCGATTGCTTTCCACCATATTACCCACTCGGAGATCGCCCAGGCACCGGATCTAGAGGAAATCCTTGATGAGCTGCTGGCCCAGTTAGCGGGACGATTGGTGGTCGTGCATTTTCGTAATATCGAACGACCCTTTTTAGATGCAGCGGTTAAAGCCCGTCGTAAGGAAGGGGTGTTGTTTCCGATGATTGATACCATGTCGCTGGAAGCGCGGCTGCACCGCCAAACGCTATGGGCACGTTTTCGCCGTTGGCTTGGCCGCCCACCGGTTTCCATCCGCCTGCATGCTAGCCGTGAACGCTACGGCTTGCCCGCTTATCAAGGGCATCACGCCTTGGTGGATGCGTTGGCGACCGCAGAGCTTTTGCAGGCGCAAATTGCCACCCACTATCGGCCTGACACACCGTTAAAAAATATGTGGTGTTAACTATCAACATACCAACAAAAAACGGGCAACCCAGTGGGTTGCCCGTTTTACTTACTCGCTAGGTTTAAACCAGAAGATCGGTTTAAAACAGCGTTAGACCGCTTTGGGTTCGCTCATCAATCCTTTGATGATGGCATAGCAGGCCACCAGCAATATGATGGTGAACGGGAAGCCGGTGGAGACGGCCATGGTTTGCAGCGCGGTCAAGCCACCACCGAGCAGCAGGGCAATAGCAATCGCGCCTTCAATGATCGCCCAGAACACACGCTGTGGCGTCGGTGCATCGACCTTGCCGCCCGCGGTAATCGAGTCGATGACCAGCGAGCCGGAGTCAGAAGAGGTGACGAAGAACACGATGACCAACACAATGGCGACGAATGAGGTGATTTGTGACAGCGGTAGCTGCTCTAACATAACGAATAGCTGCAGATCGACACCCGCATCACGTACGGCTTCGATGCCCTGACTCACATATTGGTCGATCGCTGTGCCACCAAAGGTGGTCATCCATAGTACTGATACTGTGGATGGAACCAGCATGACCGAGACCAGAAATTCACGCACTGTGCGGCCACGGGAAACCCGCGCGATAAACATACCGACGTACGGAGACCAGGAGATCCACCAGGCCCAATAGAAGGCTGTCCAGCCCTGGCTAAAGTTGGCGTCTTCACGGCCAAAGGGATTCGATAGCGCAGGTAGATGAACCGCATAGTTCCACAGGTTTTCAAAGAAGCCTGTGACAATCATCAAGGTAGGGCCAACCGCAATAACGAAGAACAGCAGTATTGCAGCAAGAACAATATTGATTTTGGAGAGCAGTTGTACGCCCTTATCAACGCCCGCAATGATTGAGCAAATGGCAATCATCGTAATGCCGATGATCAACAGGATCATGGTGATATCACTTTCCGGCGCGCCAAACAGGTAAGTCAAGCCCGCTGCAGCCTGGGTGGCACCTAGCCCTAGAGAGGTCGCCAAACCAAACAGCGTGGCAAATACCGCCAGGATATCGATCACATGACCCGGCCAGCCCCAAACACGTTCACCCAAAATCGGGTAGAACACCGAACGCATGGAGAGCGGCAAGCCCTTATTGAACGAGAACAACGCTAGCGAAAGCGCCACTACGGCGTAAATCGCCCAGGGGTGAAGGCCCCAGTGGAAGATAGTGGCGGCCATAGCTAACGCTTCAGCACCAGCAGCATTGCCTTCCGCGCCGCCTAACGGTGCCCAACTGCCGCCGTCAAATGAAGTGCCAAAGTGAGTCAGCGGTTCATTGACACCGAAGAACATCAAGCCAATGCCCATACCCGCGGCAAACAGCATTGAGAACCAACCCATATAGGTAAAGTCAGGTTTGGCATCGGCGCCACCAATGCGGATTTTACCTAATGGGGAGAAGATCAGGCCAATACATAAAATAACGAATATATTCGCCGCTAGGATAAAGAACCAGGCTAGATTGCCGGTCAGAAAACTGAAAATGGAGTCGTATATAGGCGCAATCGTATCTTGCAGCGCCAGGGTTAGCACCACAAACAGCAGCACGACGATTGCTGAAATGCTAAATACCTTGCCGTGCAGGTCAAGATTGAGACCCATGGTGTTGGTGGTGATGTTGTCTTGGCCGATGACATAATCGGTATCAATCAGATTCGCCGGGCCATCTGGAGCAGGGATGCCCTCAGAGACTGGCTCTTCAGGGGGACGTTTATCGTCGTGGTTATCCACAGGTGCCTCTCTTTTTTAATAGCAGTATGCTGAACAGATACATGCCGATCAAGGGTATCGTTATAACGACAACAGAGGGCCGAAGCCCCCCGTTGTACTGCCTACATGGATCGATTAGCTATTGAGCCACTGCTCAACGACGTCCTGATTATCTTCAACCCACTGTTTTGCGTTCTCATAGGGGTCGCTGCCATCTTCCTGATTCATCAGCATGACTTCGCCCATCTGCTCAGGCGTCCACTCGAAAGCGTCGAGAATGGCATAGGCTCCGGGCATATCATCTTCCAGGCCTTCACGAACCGCGGTATGGATCTGCTCGGCACCACCATAAACGTTTTCAGGATCGTCTAGATATTTCAGATCAAAACGGGCAAACATCCAGTGGGGCGTCCAGCCGGTAACAACGACATCTTCTTCGTTATTAATCGCGCTGGATAGTGCGGCCGTCATGGTAGCACCGCTACCGCTGCGCAGCGCCAGCTCAAGGTCATAGGTATCCACAACCTCTTCAGTGAGGCTCATCAAGCCTGCACCGGGGTCAATACCGATGATCTCGCCATTAAAGCTGTCGGCGTTATCGTTAAGGTCAGCAATGGAGTCGACATCAGTGTATTCAGGTACCACGAGACCCAGCTTGGTGCCGTCCAGGTTGGGGCCAAGGTCTTCAATGCTATCACCCAGGCGTTCCATATAATCGGCGTGAGTGGTCGGCAACCAAGCAGCAACGATGGCATCCGCATCACCAGTCGAGAGCGCTTGGAACATGGCCGCTGCTGAGAGTGACGTTAGGTCAACTTCATAGCCTGCTTGCTCCAGTACCGCGGCAACCACGTTAGTAGAGGCCACTTCGGAAGACCACTCCACATAGGCCAGGTTAACCGTGCCTTTCTCTTCTTCAGCTTGCGCCGCGCTGCTGACGGCCACACCGGCACCTGCTAACAGTGCTAGTGAAGCAAGACGGATACGGAGGTTCAATGTGCGATGTTTCATTCACTTTCTCCCTTGGGTATAAATTTTAATGTGGTCAATACTTGCTGCTCTATACAGCATGAATAGCCAGAAGCGACTTGGCAAGCGCGTGGCTCAACGCAGGCGCTTCTGCTGCTTTGCTTTATTTGCGCGTTTTGCGCAGCGACTGTGTTAAGCGGTCAAGCAGCATGGCTAGAATAACCACTGCGATGCCTGCTTCAAAGCCGTCGCCAGGGCGCAAGCGTTGAATAGCGCGCCACACTTCGCTGCCCAAACCATCGGCACCAATCATGGCGGCAATGACCACCATGGAGAGGGCGAGCATAATCGTCTGGTTGATACCCGCCATTACCGTAGGCAGTGATAGCGGTAGTTGCACTTTGAATAGCTTTTGGCCACGGGTGGCGCCGTAGGCATCAGCGGCTTCGATCAGCTCCACCGGTACTTGACGAATGCCCAGCGTGGTAAAGCGAATGGCCGGAGGCATCGAGAAGATCACCGTAGCAAAAATCGCGGAGACCGAGCCGATCCCAAAAAACGGAATCGCCGGAATCAAATAGACGAATGCGGGCATGGTCTGCATAAAGTCGAGAATTGGCATAATGACCCGGTAGAGCCGAGTAGACAGCGCCGCCGCAATGCCGACAGGTAGCGCGATAACGACCGCCACCAGGGTGGCAAACACCACCAGCGTGAGCGTTTCTATCATGGGCTCCCATAGGCCCAGGTTCCAAATCAATGCTAAGCCCGCGATGGCACCAATGGCTAAGCGTACCCCGCCTAACCGCCAGCATAGCAGCGCAATAAGGCCCAACAGCGCCCATTCAGGTAACCAAAAAAGGGCGTTGTTTAAAATATCAATGCCGGTTTGGGTGAAGCGCGATATACCGCGGGTGACCATAGAGTATTCGCTGGTCAACCAAGTCAGGCCGCTTTCAATCCAATCACCTAGCGGAATGCGTGGGATCTCCATTATTGCTCTCCTGCTCGTGCCAGTTCGTCAAGTACTGCGCCTTTAACCACCACGCCAAGCAACTGCTCCTGCTTATCAATAACGGCGATAGGGAAGCTCTTTTCGCTAAACATGGCGAACAGATTATGCAGTGGCTCATCCATGGGGACTTTGCGGAAATCCTGGGTTAAGTAGGGGATGATCGAGTCGGCACCCTCTTCAATGGCCTTGCTGGCGGCATCGGCCTCAAGTAGGCCGAGCAGGCGGCGGTCGCGGTCAACCACATAGATAGAGTCGATAGCGTGGTCGCGCATGCGGTGAAGCGCCGTACGTGGCCCATCGCTTTCGCGGGCAGTGGTGCGTAATGGGCGCATGGCGCTTTCGGCGGTCAGAATGCGTGACCGATCAACTCCTTCGATAAACCGCCGCACGTAATCATCGGCAGGCTTCGTCAGAATCTCCTCTGGCGTGCCGATCTGTACCACTTCACCATCTTTTAGTAGCACGATGCGGTCGCCAATATTAAGCGCCTCATCTAGATCATGGGTGATGAAGACGGTGGTTTTTTGCATTTTCGACTGCAGTTGTAAAAGCTCTTGCTGCATATCTTTGCGAATCAGTGGGTCGAGCGCGGAGAAAGCCTCATCCATTAACAGTACAGTGGCATCGTTTGCCAGAGCGCGGGCCAAGCCAACGCGCTGCTGCATGCCGCCGGAAAGCTGGTTGGGATAGGCGTCTTCCCATCCTTCCAGGCCTACTTGCTTGAGTGAATCATGAGCAATTTTGTGACGCTCTGCTTTGTCTACGCCGCGAATTTCCAAACCGAACTCGGCATTTTGCTGCACAGTGCGGTGGGGAAATAGCGCGAAGTTTTGAAACACCATAGAGAAGTGGCGGCGGCGACACTCCAGTAGCGCTTTTTCCTTTAGCGCTGGAATGTTTTCACCGTCGATAATGATCTCACCTTCGGTGGTCTCAATCAGACGGTTTAGGCAGCGGATCAAGGTCGATTTGCCCGAACCCGATAGCCCCATGATGACTAATAATTCGCCTTCATAGACATCAAACGAAATATTGGATAGCCCCAGCGTTTGGCCAGTTTTCTCCAGAATTTCGGGGCGTTTCATTCCCTGGTTACGAAGCTCAATGGCTTTTTCTGGTTGCTTGCCAAAGACTTTACTTAATCCACGTACTTTAATTTTGACCGGTCGTGTTTCGTCCATCGGCGATGCCTTTATGTTGAGCAGAATAAGTTGAGCAGAATGGGCGTGTGCCGTTGCTACGCCATTCATAAAGAAATAAGAGATTGAATCGGATAATTTATTAAAAATTATTATACATAGGTAAGCGCGGTGTGTCACAACGGCTCGCTCAACGGGGAAATTAACGCTACATGTGTCATTTTTTACCCACCCTGGGTGGTTTGATACATGCTCATAGCGGCACGCTTTGTTTTTTATAATAATATGATTTTATTTGGTTTTTTTATTTTTATTAGTTTTTGGCACGTAAAGTGAATAGCCTATGTGTAGGCAACATTTTATATACAGAAACTTAGTTTGCGATTATCCAGTTAGATGACCAGGAAAAATCGGTGTTAGTAATGGAGGTGGGTATTATGGACAAGCAACATGACCACATTGAGAGTAAGCAAATTTCCAATCGCCCACGCTGGATAACACTGTGCATGATGGCGACGGCCGCAAGTGTTCTTGTACTCGCTGGTTGCGGCGACAACGAAGAGACTGCGCCGCCTGCAGAAGAAGCTGCGCCGCTAGAGCAAGACGCCACCAGCCAGCCTGAATCAGGCATGAGTGAAGAGCCTGCGATGGAGCAAGATCCTGGTCTGGGAGAAGAACCGGCTGCAGAAGGCAGTATGTCTAATGGGTCTACGACTGAAAGTACGCTGCCCGAAGACACAATGGATGAGCCTGCAGAAGGCACCATGAACCCTGATGAGGATGAGCCAGGTTTTGGTGAAGGCACCGATCCTATGCCTGGTGCTGAAGATGATGAAAATTCAACCAGTAATTAATTAGTTGATTGTTTTTAAGTGCTTGTTTTAAGGAGTTTTTAAGTAATTCTCTGAGTAAGTGTACCGCTCCCTACGATGGTAAATCGCCTCAGCTGTTTGTTCCCTGCGGCTGCTCCACACGGTTTACCATCCTTTCCACCCCCGCGCCAGCGGGGGTTTTTTTTGGCTGAGCGTTAGGCTGTGCCGCTTCACGGTTTATAGCTAGAGCCGTGGCAGCGGTTACTCTTCGCTGTCTTCTAAGCGACGATAGAGCGTCCTGCGGGCAATGCCTAGCACCTCAGCGGTGCGCCGCTTATTGCCGCCGGTTGCTTCTAATACCTTGTTAATATAGCGCTTTTCGACTTCCTCTAGGCTGGGCCAGCGGATCGGTGGGGGCGATGGTATTTGGCCTCCAGCCAATACTTCGCCGCGCACTGCAGGCACTAAAGGGGTACCCGCTTCTACCGTTGATTGTTCGCGCAGCCGTTCGGGTAAGTCTTTATGGCTGAGTGAACCATCTTCGCTCAGAGTAACCGCCCGCATAATGGCATTTTCCAGTTCGCG
This sequence comes from Halomonas sp. AOP13-D3-9, assembly GCF_052379125.1. Lineage (NCBI taxonomy): Bacteria > Pseudomonadati > Pseudomonadota > Gammaproteobacteria > Oceanospirillales > Halomonadaceae > Halomonas > Halomonas sp. AOP13-D3-9. The sequence continues at coordinate 9,017 of NZ_JBQSYH010000032.1, forward strand.
AACGTTACCGGGATAGGCGTAGTTGAGCAGGTTGTTGAGTGCTTCCGGCTCGATTTGCTCTATCTGTTTACCCTGTGCCTCTGAGTGCTTATCGATAAGGGCAAATACAAGGTGCTCGATATCGGTACCGCGCTCGCGGAGAGGGGGGATACGTAGCGAGAACGTCTCTAAACGGTAGAACAAATCACTGCGAAAGTTTTCCTGCTCGATCTCTTTCTCCAGGTTACGGTGGGTTGCCGCAATAATGCGCACATCCACCGGCTCTTCGCGTTCGCCACCCACTGGTCGAACGGTTCGCTCCTGCAAAGCGCGCAGCAGTTTAGCCTGCAGATTAATCGGCATTTCACCAATTTCATCTAAAAACAGGCTGCCGCCCTGGGCGCTATGAAATAACCCTTTGCGCGCTTCGTTAGCACCGGTAAAGGCGCCTTTTACATGGCCGAAGAACTCGCTTTCCATCAAATCCGCGGGAATGCTGGCACAGTTTACCGGTACGAATGGCTGGTCATTGCGTGGGCTTTCCTGATGAATGGCGCGGGCAAGTAGCTCTTTACCGGTACCGCTCTCACCTAAAATCAGGATAGGGGCATCACTTTTGGCAAGGCGGGAAGCGTCATGAAACAGCGTCTGCATGACCTGGCTTTTACCTACGATACCGTGGAAGTGGCTGATATCAGCGTCGTGGGAGACCGCCAAGCGTTGACGTTCCAGTACGCGAAATACCGCATCACGGATAGCATCAAGGTCTAGCGGCTTGGTTAAAAAGTCGTCAGCGCCAAGTTTTAGTGCCTCGACCGCCTGGTCGATGGTGCCGAACGCGGTAATCACAATAATGCCCAGTTCGCTGCCTGCTTGGCGTAGCTGCTGGAGTAGCTGAATGCCGGTCATACCCGGCAAGCGCACATCGGTAATCACCAGTGAGACGGTGGAGTGGCTGAGTAAGGCGATCGCCTCTTCAGCGCTAGGTACGCCGAGCGTTGTATAGCCTGCATCCTGCAGTTCTTCTTCTAGTAACTCACGTATAGCGGCGTCATCTTCCACCAACAACAAAGGTAAAAGGGGGTCCTGTTGGGTCACAAACGTTGTCCTCACGCGGATGCGGTTTCACTAATAGGTAGCGTAATCTCAAATCCAGCGCCGCCAAGGGCGCTGTTAAACACGCCGATCGTACCGCCGTGGTCGTTAATAATGCGATGTACCATAGAGAGTCCCAAACCGCTGCCTTGGCCGACCGGTTTGGTGGTGAAAAATGGGTCGAACACTTTATGGTGATGGGCGGTGGGAATCCCCGGGCCATCATCTTCCACCCACAATATCAATTCGTGTTCCTGCTGCTGGGCGTGCACCCAAATGTGGCTTACTTCAGGGGCCTGCGCTGCGTTGCGCAGCAAATTGGTCAGCACCTGCACTATTTGTTGGCCGTTGGCGAGTAAGTTGGGTGTCGGCGACGGTAATTCAATGTCTAAACGAATATTGCGTGGCTCTAGCTCGTCTTCAACCAAACCACTGGCACTCATAATAAGCTGATCAAGCGCCAGTTCGCCTTTCTCTACGTTATGTTGACGGCCTAATTCCATCAATTGGCGCACAATTTCGACAATGCGCTCCACTTCGCCACGAATGCGCCCCAATCGTGCGCGTTCGTCGTCGCCAATCACATCGCGCCGAGCCAGACGCTGAGCCTGACCGTTAATTACCGTTAGCGGCGCGCCTATCTCGTGAGCAACCCCCGCCGCCAGCACGCCCAATTCAGCCAGTTTCTTCGATTTCCTCAGGCGCTTTTCAAGCTCAATTTCGCGCCGCTGGCGATTCTCGATCTCGTGGTCTTTTTCGGTCATCGCATCCAGCATGCCATTCAAACCAGAGGCAAGGTGGCGGTATTCAATAGGGCCGTCTTCGGTGGCGCGTTGGCTGCGATCACCTTTTTCAACTAACTGCATCACGTGCAGCAACCGGTTTAGCGGGCGCTCAATATGGCGGCGAAATCCCCACCAGATACTAAACACAATCCCGGCCGCACCAATCACAAACACCAATACAGCCACAATACTGATAAAACCCGCGTAGGTCTCAATCCCTGTATTTAGTCGATTAACCTGCAGTACGCCGTACACAGTGCCATCCTGCGAGCGCAAGGGTGTCAACGCAGAGTAGTAATTCCAGCCTTCGTGTTGTCGGTAATTACTATATAAGTCATCGCGTTCAATGACTTGCTGGATCTCTTCGCGGCTGAAAATATCTTTGCCAAGGCCTAGCCCATAAATATCGCGACCCTGGGTATCGAATACATAAGCGCCATAAATGCGATGGAAGGAGAACGCCGACTGCAGCGCTTCTTCAAGCGGTGTGCTGCTATCCGGCGTAACCGCGTAGCTGAGTGAAGAGCTCAGGGTGCGGGTAATAATCTCAACTTCCGTTTGTAGCTTTGAGCGGACGTTATCTTCAAGCGACTTGATCGCTACTAAGCTAAATACCACCAGGATGATAAACAGCGGCACAATGACCGTTAAAATAATCAAATTGCGTAATCGCATGGGGCATCCATGGTGGCATTAAGACGTTTGAGTATCAGCGAGTGAACAGGGGGCTGCTAATCGGTTGGCGCTAGGCGATACAAGCCACCCTGAGGGGCGTCAGTGAGCAGGTAAATAGCATCATCAGGGCCTTGGCGAACATCCCGAATCCGGCCTACTTCGCCTTGTAAAATAAGCTCTTCTTCTGCTACGCGGCCCTCTTCTAAGCGCAGACGCAGCAGCTTTTCGCTACCTAACCCACCGGCCAGCAGATTGCCTTGCCATTCGCCGAAAGCGTTGCTAGTCACTTCAGCAAGCCCGGCAGGCGCAAAGCGGCCTTCAAAGACATATACCGGGTCAACCATCCCAGGCAGTGAGTCTTCACCAATCGGCTCATTGGTCGCGTAGTCATTGCCCTGGCTGACGTTAGGCCAGCCATAATTATTGCCTGCTTCGATATGGTTTAGTTCGTCGCCAGTACGTGGGCCATGCTCTGATGCCCAGGCTTCGCCGTTACTGAGCACGGTCATGCCTTGAATGTTGCGATTACCCATGGAATAAATTTCATCCAGTGTGCTGTCATCGCCAACGAAAGGGTTGTCATCAGGAACGTCGCCAGTAGCGGTAAGGCGCAGGGTAGAACCTGCATGGTCATCGCTGGCCTGGGCGCGGGGTGGTTCACTGCCGCGGTCACCAATACTCATGAGTAGCGTGCCGTCGGGCAGCCACGCCAACCGTGAGCCGTAGTGGCGGCCAGGCCCAGAGGCGCGATCCTGCTCGAATAAGTGTTCGACCTCGCCCAGCTCATCGCCCTGCCATTTTACCCGTGTTAGCGCTGAACGGCTGTTATTACCATCGGGCTTGCTCCAGGTGAAGTAGATCCAATCGTTGTCGCCTCCGCCGTTTCCCCCTTCAAAATCGGGGTGCAACACTACGTCTAATAGGCCGCCCTGGCCCCGAGTGCTCACTTCCGGCATGCCTTCCAGTGTACTGGTTTCACCGCTTTCTGGATCGACAAGTTTCAGCTGCCCGCTGCGCTCGCTCACCAAGTAGCGTCCATCGGGTAGAAATGCCACCGCCCAAGGGTGTTCAAAACCCTCAGCAACACGCTCAATAGAAAGCGTTAGATGGTCAGTTTCCAGCGACTCTTGAATGACTTCCGCATTTGCGGTGTTAAAAGCGCTCGCCAGCACTAGCCCACTGATCCCCGCCAAAACCGCAGGGGCTCGTCGGCGGTGAGTAGGGTTACCCTTGTTAATAGACAGCATAGCGTGCCCTCTGGTGATATTAATCGTTGGCATCCTTGCCCGTAGTCTAGCAGTGACTCTTTAACCACGTTGGGGTTCCACTACTATATAAACAGGGCAAGCAGCTACATGAGCAGGGCAAGTAGCACGGGCAGATAGAACAGCGCTAACAGCGTAGAGCAGAAGACCAAACTGGCGACATAGACGGGTTCGCGCTGGGCGCGCTGGGCAAAGAGATAGTTGAAGACCGCCACCGGCATGCACATCTGCACTACTAAAATGCTTTGGGCCAGTGGCGGCAGGCCCACCCAGCCCGCGATCAACCAGGCGACAACGGCGGCGAGGGGCACGCGCACTAGACTAAACCCGAGCCCTGAACGTAGGTTCTTCACCTGAATGCTGGCCAGGGATACGCCCAGGGTAATCAGCATCAGCGGTACCGTGAACCCCGACATTAAGTCCACCGTATTCGCCAGCCAGGGCGGCAGGGAAGTGCCCGTCAGCAGTAGCGCCATGGAAATCGCAATGGCGTACACCGTAGGCGTTTTGGCAAGGGTTTTAAGCGGGTTGCCTTGGCTATTAAGCACAGCGCCTAGGGTGAACTGAAAAAGCGAGACGGTCACCATCACGGTGATGCCGTAGGCAAACCCGGCACTACCAAAGGCGTAAAGCACCACGGGTAAGCCCATGTTGCCGGTGTTGGGGTACATCATGGGCGCAAGCAGTACCCGCCAACTGCGGCGCAGCAGTTTTGCCACGCCAAAGGTCGCCGCCCCCATGGTGAGAATGACCAGCGCGGCGGCTAGCATCGTCTGGCCAAAGGTGGTGGCATCAATATCAGCACCCGCCAGGGAGGCCAATACCAGCGAAGGTGTGCCAATGTTAAACACCAGCCGGGTAACAAAGTCGACCGGGTAGGGATGGCCTAGGCGTACCCACAAGTAGCCGAGCCCTGCACCCGCCAGCACGGGCGCCATGACAGCAAAGAGTTCGGCGAGCATTTACAGTCCTTGGCTAATCGGTAGCCGCCTATTGTCGTTAATAAGCGGGCTAACTGGCAAGGTAAACACTCGAATTAACTTACACCGTCGCGGCTGACGTGCGCCACGGTGCGGGCACTTGGCTACGTAAAAACTCTAACAGCGCGTGGGTACGGCGGGTCTGGTGACCATAGGCGTAGAGCAGCGTAATCGGTAGAGGCACCGGTTCCCAGCCGGGCAAGCAGTTAATCAGCTCGCCCGGATGATGCTGCTCGCGCTTGGCGGTTAACCAGTGGGAAAGCAAGCCTATGCCCTGGCTGCGCGCAATGGCGTCAATGTGCAGAGTGGTGATATCTACTCGCAGCCGTGAACGGGGTGGATTAAAAGTGTACTGGCCAAGTTCTGGGTGAGTGAGCAACAGCCCATCAGGGGAAGTGCCCAGCAGATCGATCCAAGCGTGTTGGTTCAACTCATCCGGATGGTGTGGCGCGCCAGCAGAGGCCAAATAGCGAGGGCTAGCATACAGTCCGCGGCTTAAGTGGCCCAGGCGCTCCTGGTTTAGCCCGCACTCGTGAGTCGGCCCAAGCCAGACATGCACGCTGTTACTGTGCATTTTAGTGGGCGGCGTTTCCCTAGTGTGTAGCGTTAGCTCTACCTTAGGGTGGCGATTTAAGAACGCATCAATGGCACTGGCTAACCAGCTGCGCGCCAGGGCACCGTGCACTTCAAGGGTAATTTCACCGCTAATCTCCTCACGCAGTTCTGCCAGTGCCTCCTGGCTATGCGCCGCCATCGCTAAAAGCTCGGTGCAATAGTTGTGAAACAGCAGCCCCGCTTCGGTGGGAATTAAGCGGTTTGCCTGACGACGCAGCAGCGGCTGGTTAAGCCGGGCTTCAAGCTGGCTGATGCGGCGGCTAAGGGTCGATTTGGCTAATCCGAGCTTTTGCGCACTGCGTGTCAAACTACCCGTGGTCATCACATCGGCAAAGGCGGTCAGTTCGTCAAAGTCATACATGGTCAGGCCCACGGGAAAAGGGTGAACGCTGATTGTGCCATTTTTCGGTGCGAATAGAAATAATAGGCATTTGTGTTCCGGTATGCTGAACGTACCGTCTCACCCCAGTGTGCAAATAGTGTGTAAAAATATTAATGCTAATAATTCGCATTTAATAGAGCGAATGCTTATCCACATTGCTCACACACTTCTCAAACACTATGAAGGACGAAGTTATGTCTCCCTGTTTGCGCCGTACGCTGCTGGCCAGCGCTATCTCTTCGCTTGCCAGTAGTGCTCTTTGGGCACAAGACGCGCCCCGCTTAGACGATATGGTGGTAACCGCGTCAGGTTTTGAACAGCAGATTACCAATGCTCCCGCGTCTATCAGCGTGGTTTCCCGCGAAGAGTTGGAACAAGGCCACTATCAGAGTGTTACCGATGCGCTGCGCGATGTGCCCGGTGTGATTGTCACCGGCGGCGGGAGAGGGGATAACGGCCAGGATATCTCTATTCGCGGCATGCCCTCCCAGTACACCCTGATATTGGTCGATGGGCGCCCGCAGAATTCCCGCGAGTCTCGCCCTAATGGCGATGCAGGTTTTGAGCAAGACTGGCTACCGCCGTTACAGGCTATTGAGCGTATTGAAGTAGTGCGCGGCCCCATGTCGACGCTCTACGGCTCTGACGCCATTGGCGGGGTCATCAATGTGATAACCCGCAAGGTGGCTCAGCAGTGGCACGGCAATGTGCAACTCGACACCGTGCTCCAGGAAGACAGTGACTCAGGCGATAGCCGTCAGGCTAACTTTTATCTCAGCGGCCCGCTGGTAGGCGACCGCTTAGGGCTTCAGCTCTATGGCCGCACCTCTCAGCGTGACGAAGACACTATTCTTAACGGCTACGAAGATAAAAGCCTGCAAAGTCTGACTGCGCGACTGAGCCTCGCGGCAACCGAGAATCACGACGTTACGTTTGAAGCGGGCATTACCGAGCAAGACCGCCAGTCGCTAATGGGTAAATCCGCGCCATCCGAGGGCTGTCGCGGCGGCTGTTCCGATAGCTTTAATGAGTTCACCCACCAGCATGTTGCGGTGACACACAGCGGGCGCTTCGACTGGGGCACCAGCGAAACCTACCTTCAGCGTGAAAGTAGCGAAAACAAATCACGGGATATTGAAATCACCAACACCACCGCCAAAACCAGCGCGGTCATTCCGCTAGGCATGCATATGCTGACGGTAGGTGCTAGCTACGAGGAGGAGTCGCTTGACGATAGTACGACGAACAAAATATCCGACCGCAAGGAAATTGAGAACAGCCAGTGGGCGCTATTTGTTGAAGATGAGTGGATGCTCACCGACGCCTGGGCACTGACTGGCGGTTTACGTATCGATGACGATGATAACTACGGCAGCCACCTCAGCCCACGCCTTTACAGCGTGTGGAGTATGACGCCTGACTGGACACTGAAAGGCGGCGTTTCGACCGGTTATCGGGCGCCCAACCTGCGCGAGATCACCCCCGACTGGGGGCAGGTCAGCCGCGGGGGCAATATCTACGGTAACCCTGATCTTGAGCCAGAGACCTCGCTCAATAAAGAACTGGCCCTGCTCTATGCCAACGACTCTGGCTTGAATGGCAGCGTCACGCTGTTCCATAACGACTTTGACGATAAAATTACCCGCATCGCTTGTCCCATCGATATCTGTACGGATGGCGCGAACGATTATGGTAGCGATCCTACCTATCGCGTAAACGTTGATGAAGCGGTGACTCAGGGCGTAGAAGCGAGTGTGGCTGCGCCGTTAACCGATACCGTTGAGCTAACGGCCAGCTACACCTATACCGATAGCGAGCAAAAAAGCGGTGAGTATGCAGGCGAGCCGTTAACACAGCTGCCTAAGCACCAGGTATCCGCCTCGTTAGATTGGCAAGTCTCTGCCAAGTTGAGTCAATGGACAAAAGTCACTTACCGCGGCGAAGAGAGCCAACCGACTACCGGCCCTTCGAGCAGTGCCATTGTGGCTCCTTCCTACACCTTTGTAGATGCAGGCGTTGGCTACCAGTTGAACGAAAGTACTCAACTGAACGCGGGTATCTACAACCTGTTCGACGAAACGATCAACTATGACGAGTACGGCTATGTGGAAGATGGTCGTCGGGTTTGGTTAGGTCTTAATGTTGCCTTCTAAGCGCTAGTTGCCGGTTATAAAGGCACCACAGCAGCGGCTATCCAACGATAGCCGCTTTT
>NZ_JBQSYH010000033.1:0-13922 GCF_052379125.1 Halomonas sp. AOP13-D3-9
GTCGGCTTTGAGCACTTCCTTGGGTAAGCACTAGCCGCAGCAATGCTGCCTCGGAATAGCTCCTCAACGCTAATACTGGCTGTCAAAAAGTGCACGCTGAACACTTTGTGTTAATACATTCTACTGGTGTCGCCTCCTAGCATTACCTTGCTACGCAAGGAAATTTATTAAAAAAACCAATTTGGTCATTTCTCTACTCCGGTCGCGTTGTGCCGAAACAGAGCCCAGCAGTAAGCTCCTTACCCAGGCTTACATAGCCTGCAAGATAAAAACAACTAATAACGCTAGGAGAAACGCAATGTTCAAGAAAACCGTTCTTGCCGCATCAGTCATCATGATATCGAGCACAGCTGCTCAGGCTGAAGGCCCTTACCGCATCGGTATAACCCAAAATAATGTAGGTGTTGATAGCTACCAAACCACCTATGAAAGTGCTTTTGAAGAGGCCGCCGAGCGTGAAGGCAATGTCGATATCGTGGTGTTAGATGCCGGTGGTGATGTAGCTCGTCAGATCGGCCAAATGCAGGACCTCATTCAGCAGCGAGTTGATGCCATCATTATTTGGCCGACCAACGGTCAGGCCGTTATTCCGGCGATTCGTCAGGCGCATAATGCAGGCATTCCTGTGATCGTTACCAACTCTAAAATTGCTGAAGCGGGGCTAGAGTACATCGCTGCCTTCTCTGGGCCTGATAACGTACAGCAAGGCGTTTCCTCTGCCGAGATGATGTGTGACGCCCTAGGTGGCGAAGGGCAAATCGTACAAATTGCTGGCCAGCCCGGCTATACCACTGCAATGGAGCGTGCAAAGGGATTTGAGGATCGTCTAGCTGAAGCGTGCCCGGGTGTCGAACTGATGGAAACGCAACCAGGCAACTGGAACCGTGAACGTGCTCAGCGTGTTATGGAAGATTTTTTGACCAAATACGACCGTATCGACGGGGTTTATTCGGGCGATGACAACATGGGTGTTGGCGCTCTGAATGCGGCTAAAGGCGCTGACCGAGCTGATGAGATTATTTTCATTGGCGCCACTAACTTCGCCGTTGGCTACGATGCGATTGAGCGTGGTGAGTATTACGGCTCTATTTATCAGTCTCCCGTAGATGATGCTGAGGCTGCTCTGCAGACAGCACTGGATGTTCTGGCGGAAGAAGACCTGCCGAAGATGAATTTCTTCGATACCCCCAAAATCACCGCTGAAAATCTCAGCGAATTTGACCGTCCCGTTTTCTGAGGTAAGGCATGCTGCCCGGAGTGACTGCGTTTAGTGTGCAGTTTCCGGGATACAGCATGCGCCTGAAAGCAGGGGTTCCGGCGCATGGAGTGCGCGGAAAGCAGCAATGGAAATATGTTTGCCCATTGCGCTAACCGGTCTTTCCAAGTGATTTCATAACAGGTGATAAGCATGGCTTCCGCTGAACAATCTAAATCCAGGCTGCCGACAGGAAAGCTTAGTAAGGCTAGCGTGATGAGCTTTCTGTCAGCCCAGGGAATTCTCATTTTTTTCCTGCTCGGTATGTTCGTTTTCTCTTTATTTTCTGAGCAGTTTCTCTCCCAGTCGAACATTATGACGGTGATTCGCCAGGCCTCGATTATTGGCATTATCGCGGTAGGCGTCACCGTGGTGATCATCGGTGGAAACCTGGATCTTTCGGTGGGATCGATGCTGTCATTCTCCACGGTGCTCGTTGTGGATTTACACGACAAGATTGGCCCAACCAATGCCATCCTCATGATGTTTGCGTTGACGCTCATGATCGGGGCCGTCAATGGCTTTTTAATCGGTTTTCTGCGCCTTAACTCGCTCATTGTGACGCTTGCCATGCTGTCGGCGATCCAGGGCTTTGTGCTGATCTATAGCGGTGGCCAGAACGTTGACATTGCTAACCAAGATGGCACTTGGTTCGCATTCTTTGGGCGTGGCTATATCGCGGGAATTGCTGTCCCTATTTTGCTATTTGGGTTGTTGGCCATTCTGGTTCAAGTAGTGATGTCTTACACCGGCTACGGGCGACGTATTTTTGCGGTCGGTGGTAACCCGATGGCTGCCGTTTACTCGGGGATTCGCAAGAACTGGTGCGTCTTCAGCACCTATCTGATTTCAGCCTTTTGCGTGGCATGTGCGGCACTGGTGCTTGGCTCTCGTGTTATGGGTTCCCAAAACAATGTTGGCCAGGGATACGAGCTGCTGGTGTTGGCGGGCATCATCCTCGGTGGCACCAGCTTGCTGGGTGGTTCAGGCAGCATTTGGAAAACAGTGATTGGTGTACTGATCCTGGGCTTTATCCAGAACGGACTGCTGCTGATGGGCTACCCCTATTACATCCAGTGGATCGTGACCTGGGTAATTATCATCCTGGCCGTATGGCTGGATCTCGCTAACAAACGTAAGCGCTTGTTGACGACCCACTCATAACGCGGAGGAGTGACAGATGACTTTTTTAAAAGGGTTCTTCCGTGGCAAAACGGCTATCCAACCGATATGGATCTTCGTCCTCGCCATCTTCATTTTTTTCAGCTTCACGTCAGAGTACTTTCTGTCGTTTGGCAACATTTCTAATATTTTGGTGCAGACGTCCACTATCGGCCTAATCGCACTAGGCATGACCTTAGTCATGATCAACGGCAACATCGATTTGTCGGTTGGGGCAACCTTAGGGCTGGCTGCTTCACTGGCGGTGGGTTTGCAGGAAACCAGCATGATACTGGCAATCCTCGCAGCACTCGGTTCAGGCATTCTGCTGGGCGCTATTAATGGCTTCATCGTCTGGAAAACGGGTGTTAACGCTTTCATTGTCACGTTAGGGGCCATGCTGGGAGTGCGGGGCCTGATTTTCTTGTACACCGGTGAGCAGTCGTTTTATGCATTGAATTTCGCTTTCTCTGACTTCGGTGCCAGCACCATTGGGCCTTTTCCAGTACTGGCGATTATCTTCCTGATTTGCACACTGATCATGCACTTGGTGCTCACGCGAACGGGCCATGGCCGTAATACCTTTGCGGTGGGTGGCAATCCGGAAGCCTCGATTGATGCGGGGATTCGCTTGGGGCGCCACATGATGATCAATTTCATTATTGTTGGCTTCTTCGCTGCATTAGCTGGCGTGCTACTCGCCAGCCAAATGGGCGCGGCAACGCCCAATTTGGGCCGTGACTATGAGCTCTGGGTGATTACAGCCGTGGTGCTAGGCGGTACCAAGTTGACCGGTGGCTACGGAAGCATCGTCGGCACCTTGGGTGGGGTACTCGCCATTGGCATTCTGCGTAACGGCATGAACTTGATGCAGGTGCCCGCTTTTTATGTGCTGGTCATCCTCGGCGCCATCCTTATTTCCGTACTGATTATCGACAAGAAACTTAATGCACCCTCAGCCAGGGAGGTGCGGATATGAGCCCTTCTCAAGAAAACCTGTCTCAAAATGCGCATGAGCAAGTCAGTGCTTCAAAGCGTCAGCCGATCAACGCGGATCCGATACTGCGACTAGAAGGGATTACCAAACGTTTTCCTGGTGTGGTTGCTTTAAATAACGTGGATTTTGATGTGCGGCCCGGAGAAGTGCATGCGCTGCTGGGTGAGAACGGTGCAGGCAAGTCGACGTTAATGAAGGTGCTGGCGGGTAAGCACCAAGCTAATGAAGGCAAGATCATTCTTGGTGGGCAAGAGATGGCTTTCGAAAATCCCAAGCACGCTAAGCGCGCAGGGGTAGTCCTGATCCACCAGGAGCAGTCGCTGGTTTCCGAGATGACGGTAGCCGAAAACATCTTTCTCGGCAGCCTGCCCAGAAAGCCATTCAATCGCGTTGATTGGCGCAAACTGCGTGAAGATACCAACGCTATTCTGGCGGCTCTCAAATGCAGTTTTCAACATGACGACCTAGTGGGGTCGCTGTCGATTGCCAAGAAACAGATGGTTGAGATTGGTCGGGCGTTAGCGTTTACCCCGCGAGTAGTGGTGTTTGATGAGCCGACGGCATCGCTCACCGACTACGAAAAACCCGTGCTGTATGACGTGATTAATTCGCTATGTGAGCAAGGTGTCGGGATTGTGTATATCTCCCACCGCATGGATGAGATTTTTCACCTCTCGCACCGCATCTCGGTACTGCGGGACGGTGAGTACACCGGCACCGTCAATACGGCAGATACCAACGAGGACGAGATCACCCGAATGATGATCGGTCGCAGCTTGGAGCTTGACCATGCCAGCAAACCGAGCGATTTCGGCGACAACATGCTGGAAGTGCGAAATCTATCGGTGAAGAGAGTATTCGAGAACGTCAGTTTTAATGTTCGCAAGGGCGAGATTGTCGGAATGTATGGCCTGGTGGGGGCGGGACGCTCTGAAGTTGCAGAGACGATCTTCGGTCTGCGCACGCCCTCAGCCGGTGAAGTGGTGTTGGACGGCAAGGTGGTGGCGTTTCGTAACTCCCATGATGCGGTGGTCAATGGCGTCGCGTTAGTGCCGGAAGACCGTAAGGATCAGGGGTTGATTCTGGGTATGAACTGTCGCGATAACATGACCCTGGCAAGCCTCTCCAGTGTGTCGTCGTTGGGCTTTATGACGAGTTCAGAAGAGCGCCAAGTCTACGACAAGTATCAACAGGCGATGAAAATCAAAACGCCCAGTTGGCGCCAGAAGGTGGGCAATCTAAGCGGTGGTAATCAGCAGAAGATTGTTATCGGCAAGTGGTTATATACCCACCCTAAATTACTCATTCTCGATGAGCCTACCCGCGGTATTGATGTGGGTTCCAAGTCGGAAATCCACACCCTGGTGAAAGATCTGGCCAAATCCGGCTATGCGGTGTTGGTGATCTCCTCAGAGATGCCGGAAGTCCTTGGGTTGAGCAATCGCATTATCGCCATGTATGACGGCCGCGTGACCGCTGAGTTTGATGGCGACAACGTCAGTGAGGATGAGCTGGTACAGGCGATTACTGGGATGGGCAAGCAGGCACAGGCGAGCTAGCTCGCCTGTTGCGACGGGTGCGCTCTGTCAATCGCGCACACATACCACATCAAACGTATAAGGAATGTTTCATGCAACCCTTTGTTTATGATGGCCTGCCATCCCGCGTGGTGTTTGGCCAAGGAGCCCTTTCACGGCTAAGTGAAGAGCTTGAGCATCTCGGCTGTACACGCGCCCTGGTGCTGGCAACGCCCCAACAGCACGAGCAGGCAAGTCGCGTGCTCGAGCAGTTGGGTGAGAAGGGCGTTGGCGTTTACGCAGAAGCCGCCATGCATACGCCGGTCGAGGTGACCGAAAGTGCCTTGCAGGTGGTGAAAGCGCTAAACGCGGATTGCACCATTGCTATTGGGGGGGGCTCGACCATTGGCTTGGGTAAAGCGATTGCGCTGCGTACGGGCTTACCTCAGATCGCTATTCCCACCACCTATGCCGGTTCAGAGATGACGCCGATCCTGGGTGAGACTCGCGATGGTCTCAAGACCACTCAGCGCACCTTGGACGTACTGCCGGAAACGGTGATTTATGACGTTGACCTCACCTTAACGTTACCCGCTGTGATGTCGGGGACTAGCGGTATTAACGCCATTGCCCATGCGGTAGAGGCACTTTATGCCCGCGACTGTAATCCGGTGATTGCGCTGATGGCGGAGGAGGGCATCGCGGCACTGGCAAGAAGCCTGCCCGTAATAGCTAGCGACCCTACCCATCCTGAGGCGCGCTCGGATGCGCTTTACGGCGCCTGGCTGTGCGGCATTTGCCTTGGCTCGGTGGGCATGTCGCTGCACCACAAGCTTTGTCATACCCTGGGCGGTTCTTTCAATCTGCCCCATGCGGAAACGCACACCATAGTGCTGCCTTATGCGCTGGCTTATAACGCGCCTGCGGTACCTGATGCCATGGCGCGTATTAGCCGCGCGCTAGGCTGTGACGATGCGGCCGCTGGCCTTTACGACCTGGGGCGTGCGGTCGGTGCGCCCAGTGCACTCTCCGAGTTAGGCTTTAGCGTGGAAGACGTTGAGCGGGCCACCGAGATCGCTACCCGCAACCCTTACTGGAACCCACGTGACGTCGAAGCCAGTGGTATTCACCGTTTGTTAAGCGATGCCCAGTCGGGGCTTCGACCCCAGGCAGGTAGTGGGGGTGGTCAATGAACACACTGTTTATTAACACCACCCTTGTCACTATGGATCCGCAGCTGGGTGAGCTGAGCGATGGCCAGGTTCTGGTTGAGGATGACCGTATTGCCGCCGTGGGGCATGACCTGACCGCTGATCCCAAGGCACAAGACGCCGAGGTGATTGACTGTGGCGGCGGTATCCTCATTCCTGGGTTGGTCAATGCCCATATGCATACCTGGCAGACCGGCCTGCGTGGTGTTGCCGTCAACTGGACGCTGCTTGAGTATTTTCGCCACGTGCACCGTGGGCTAGCGGCTTTATTCACGCCGGAAGATATCTACATTGCCACCCGCATGGGGGCGATTAATCAGCTTAATTGCGGTACCACTACGCTGGGTGACTGGTGCCACAACAACCCGACCCCAGCGCATACTGACGCGGCGGTAAAAGGGTTAAAGGAGTCCGGCATTCGTGCGCTGTTTATGCACGGCTCGCCCAAGCCCGACCCAAAACCTGGTCAGCCACACTTTAGTGAAATTCCCCACCCGCGTCATGAAATCGAACGATTGCTCAATGGCGAACTGGCCAACCCGGAAGGGCTTGTCACTTTAGGCATGGCCATTCTTGGCCCTCACTATTCCACCCTGGATGTGACCCTGCAGGACTTTGCCTTGGCCAAAGAGTTTGGTCTGGTCGCTTCAATGCATCAGGGCGGCGGCGAGGCAGTGGCGCCCGGTGCCTGGGACGCAGTGGAAGCGGGTGGTTTGCTTGGCCCCGACATCAATATTGTGCATGGCCAAAGCCTGGATGATGGCCAGATGTCGCGGTTCTGCGCCAGCGGTGTGACGTTCTCGATTGCACCGGAAAATGAGATGACCCAAGGCCACGGTTTTCCGGTGACGGGGCTGGTGCGCCAATACCAAGGCGTGGTGTCGCTGGGGGTTGATCTTGAGTCCGTGTTATCGGGTGACATGTTCAGCGTCGCCCGTATGGCACTGGGGATGCAGCGCTCCCTTGATAACGATGCATCGCGTCGTGAGCAAGGCAAGATTCCTGATACTTCAACGATTACCACCCGAGAAGCGCTGGGCTGGATCACGCTGGATGGGGCGAAAGCCCTCGGTCTTGATAACCGCATTGGTAGCCTGACCCCAGGCAAGCAGGCCGACCTGGTACTGCTGGATAGTAACCAACTCAATATGCAGCCGGTCAACGACCCTGTTTCTACGGTGGTAATGCAAACAAGCCTTGCCAACGTCGACAGTGTGATGGTGGCTGGGCAGTTTAAAAAACGTGGTGGCCGTCTGTTAATCGAGACTAAGCAGGGTATCGCTGAGCTTGCCAAATCTGGCCACCGTATTCACGCCGAACTGCTGGCGCGTGAAGCGCAATCGACACAGGAGGCAACCCCATGACAACGGTTTCCACAACGTCCCCTTCGCCCGCAAAAGTGGCTTGGATTGGCTTGGGTAAGCTGGGCTTACCGATGGCCGCCAGAATTATTCAATCCGGCACCGCGGTAGAAGGGTTTGACCTTTCCGCTGAGCGGCTGGCTTTAGCAACGGATATCGGTATTACCCCCCATCAGAACCTGGCCAGTGCCGTTGCTGATTGCACCCTGGTGTTTGTCTCGATCCCCGATGACCGCGCGCTGATCAATCTGTGCCTTGATTCGGGTGAGCTTGTGCGTCACATGATGCCCGGCACTGTTTTGATTGAAACCAGCACAGTAAGTGTTGAAGCCTCTGCACGAGTGGCCGAGGCGGCGAAGGCCCATGGCATTGCCTATTTGCGCAGCCCTGTGTCAGGGAATCCGGTAGCGGCAGAGGCAGGCACGCTGTCGGCGATGGTCTCTGGCCCGCGGGATGCGTTGGCAACGGCTAAGCCTGTGTTTGACGCCTTTACCAAAGCGCAGTACTGGCTGGGCAATGAAGAGCAGGCCCGGGTGGCCAAACTGGCGATCAACCTGATGATTGCGGTGAGTGCCGGGATGATGAGTGAAGCACTGACCCTGGCGCGCAAAGGCAACATTGAATGGGACGCCATGTTAGAGCTTATCTCTGACAGCGCGGTGGGTTCGCCCATGGTGAAGTACAAGGTACCACCACTTTTAGAGCGCGATTTTACCTCGACGTTTTCCGCCGCCCAAATGGCCAAAGATCTTGATCTGATACTCGATTG
The DNA here is from genome assembly GCF_052379125.1 of Halomonas sp. AOP13-D3-9. Classification (NCBI taxonomy): domain Bacteria; kingdom Pseudomonadati; phylum Pseudomonadota; class Gammaproteobacteria; order Oceanospirillales; family Halomonadaceae; genus Halomonas; species Halomonas sp. AOP13-D3-9. Next base: position 8,272 of record NZ_JBQSYH010000033.1, read on the forward strand.
TGCCCACGGCTCAGGGGTGTCTACGCCGCTGGCAGCGCAAATGCGCGAAGCCTATACCGCGCTCATCGCCACGGGGCATGGCGATGATGATTACATCGCCACCGTACACCACACCGAGCGCCTTTCAGGGTTGGGTGAACCGATGCCAGCAAAGCAGGGAGGGCAATAAGATGCGTAACTTAACCGCCAACAATATTACCGCAGCAGTGATTGATGAGTTTTCCAGCTGTGATGATGAACGGCTTAAAACGCTGCTTAATGGCTTGGTTAAACATCTGCATGCCTACCTGCGCGAGGTGGAGCCTAGTGAGAAAGAGTGGGCTCAGGCGATTGAGTTTCTAACCCGTGCGGGGCAGATGTGTGACGACGAACGCCAGGAGTTCATCCTGCTGTCTGACACTCTTGGTGTGACGATGCTGGTCGATGCGATTAACCACTCGAGCAGTGATCCTAACATTACCGAAAGTACTGTGCTGGGGCCTTTTTACGTGGCTGACCCTCCTCAGGCGAACCAAGGTGATGCCATAAATTGGGGTGTTGAAGGCGAGCCGCTATTCGTCGAGGGCAACGTGCACGATGCCCAGGGTAAACCGTTGGCGAATGTCACCATTGATGTGTGGCAGTCCGACAGTGAAGGCTTTTATGACGTTCAAAAGCCTGAGCTGGAAAACGCCTCATTACGCGCGCGCTTTCATACCGACCGCCAGGGTCATTATGCCTTCTGGACGGTGACTCCTTCACCTTATCCGATTCCCACTGACGGGCCTGTGGGCAAAATGCTCGACATCACCGGGCGTCACCCATATCGACCTGCCCATGTGCATTTCATGTTGATGGCGCCGGGGTATGAAACCTTGGTTACCCAAATCTTCGCTGAGGACGATCCCTACCTTGATTCTGATGCGGTATTTGGCGTCAAAGATTCACTGGTCAAGGCGTTTGCTCAGCAGCCGGCGGGGCAGGCGCCCGACGGTCGGCAAATGGAAACGCCTTACCGCTACTTTCACTACGACTTCGGCTTGAAGACGGCCTGAACGTTTCACCCTGAACGTCCAGCTCGTACTGAGCTGGCTAAATCGAAAGAGGAAATAACATGACAACGATTGATCAAACGGCTATCGCAACCCTGTTTACGGAAGCACGTACCCACAATGTTTGGCAGGATCGTGAGGTCAGCGAGGAGACCCTGCGCGAACTGTATAACCTGATGCACTTTGGGCCCACTTCTATGAACTGCCAGCCCTCGAGAATTATTTTTCTGACCACCGATGAAGCAAAAGAGCGCCTGAAGCCTGCTCTGTTACCGGGTAACCAAGAAAAAACCATGAAGGCGCCTGTGGTTGCTGTCATTGGCTTTGACACTGAGTTTTATGAGCATCTGCCGCGTATGTTTGCCCACAATAAGGATGCCAAGTCGCTGTTCGAGGGTAAGCCTGACTTTATTCACTCCACGGCCTTCCGCAATAGCGCCATTCAGGGCGGTTACCTTATTTTAGCAGCGCGTGCGCTAGGGTTGGATGCAGGCCCCATGTCCGGCTTCAATAATGCCGCCGTGGATGAAGAGTTCTTCCCGAATGGCAAAGTGAAGAGCAATTTCCTATGCAACCTAGGCTATGGGGATGCCAGCGCGCTGTTCCCACGTGGCGATCGTTTCTCCTTCGATGAAGTGTGTACAGTGCTGTAAACATTAGCATCGCTACGCTTAATTGTTTGCCTAAACGAAAAGGGGCCGTGACTGTCATGGCCCCTTTTTTCGATCGTAACAAGAAGAGCTGCGGCTCAAAGCTGAAGAGGCTTTCAGATGGTTGTTGACTGGGTGTTCGTGGCGCTAATGATTATTGCGGTGCTACTCACGGGTATTTCCAAGTCGGGTTTTGCCGGTGGGGTGGGCGTGGTGGCTGTGCCGCTAATCTCACTAAAGGCGAGCCCGACCTTTGCAGTGGCGGTGATGCTGCCGCTGTTGATTGTAATGGATGTGTTTAGTCTAAAGGCGTGGTGGCGCCAGCGGGTTGATCGTTTATTGTGGCTTATGTTTCCACCTGCGGTGCTGGGGGTGGCGATAGGCTATTTCACCTATGGCTGTTTTGACGAGGCGCTACTGAAACTAGTGCTGGGTGTTTTTTCAGTGCTGTTCGGCCTGTGGGGGTTGTTCAAACCGCTGCGCGGAAGGCGGCTGCCTGGCTGGGTTGGGCGCTTGTGTGGTGGGGTGGCAGGGTTTACCAGTTTTATCGCCCATGCTGGCGGTCCTCCGCTTAACTTTTACTTACTACAGTGCCCATTAACCAAGCAGCAATTTTTGGGTACAGCCGTTGTCTTTCTAGCGATTACTAACTTGGTGAAGCTGGTTCCCTATACCCTGTTGGGCTTGGTGAATATCGATAACCTGACGATAGCGCTGCTGCTGATGCCAGTTGCGTGGTTGGGGGTTCGGTTGGGGCTGGTTATTCAGAAGCGTATCGATGGTGAGCTGTTTTTTCGAGTGATCCTGTGTTTACTGATTTTGCTGGGTATCCGGCTAATCATGGACGGCATAGACTGATGGTCAGCCTTATGGCTATGTGATGTTTTGGAGTCGTCATGAGAGACGGTCACGTTGAGATCAATGAGGCTAAACCAGAAGGGCCTTACGATAAGCTGTCGCAAATGCCCGCCTCAAAAATTTCTAATACAGAGTTTGCACGCTTCATCGATTTCATTGAAAAATTTGAAGACGAAACTGAAAGCACCCTTTCCATGTCGCTGGGCTATCGCGAGATGCGTATGTTGCTGCATGTTATGCGCAATCATCTTGCGGGAAGATTAACCACTCCAACATCATTGGCAGACGCCTCTGGCCTTACCTATGGGACGGCAAAGCGCGGTATCGAAAGCATCATGCAGCGCGGTTTGCTGATCTCACGCCCACGCACTAAGTCAGGTAAAACGGTTTCGTTGCACCCTTCCGCCCAAATGATCCAGGAGTGGGAAAGCTACGCTGAGCGAATCAAAGGGTTTCTTGGGCCGTTGTTCGGGATAGACCCGTCATCCGACACCGCCAATAAGATATTTCTTGGTACCTCATCAACAGAACGAGTGATATCAACCCCTGCCGTGCTATCTGCAAGGCTGGAGCTTAAGGGCGGGCTACGTGTGCTAGCGCACGCTGACCCAACCTTTATGGCTATGCACAACCTGAAGCGTCAGTTGGAATCGATTTTTGGACTGGAAATTCGTAACAAGGCAAAATCCATCGATAATTTGCTAGATGAGATTCTAGACAACGCCCGTTTGGCTAAGTCGCGCTATGACGTCGTGGCCTGTGACCTACCCTGGTTTGGTGAGCTAGCGGCGAGTGGGGTGCTTATGCCACTCGAGGCGTTAATCAAACGCGATGATTATGATCTCTCTGATTTCCATCCAATGGCTATTCAGAGCTCCAGGTACGCAGGCAGCCAGTACGGAATACCGGTTCAAACAACCCCTGAATTGCTTTGCTATCGCCAGGATATTTTCGAGGCGGCACAGTTAACGCCTCCCACCACAACAGAAGCGCTGGTTAAAGTGGCTAGGCAGTTACATAACCCCGCCAAGGGGCGTTACGGCATTGCCTGGAATGCGGCGAGAGGAACGCCCCTTGGGCACACCTTTAGTTTTCTCATGGCGAAGTTCGGCCAGCCGCTGCTTAATCTACCCATCTGCCAGGGTGGTTATGACTTTCAGCAAGCCACGGGCGAGCAACTGCGACCTATGTTCGATTCAGATGCCGCTTACCGGGCCTGCGAATATATGCTGGATATTTTGAAATATTCGCCACCTAATATTCTCAATATGTCCTGGTACGAGCGGGCTAAATCGTACGCTTCAGGGGAAGTAAGCATGGCCTATTGCTATACACTTCTGGCGCCGCTGTTTGAGTTAGATAAGCAATCACCGGCGTATGGTAATACGGGCTACTTACCCCATCCGATTGGCAACCACGGTCGCGCCATAACTCCCATAGGCGGTTATGCCCTGGCCATTCCCGCTAACTTGGCAGAAGAGCGAGTTGAGGCAGTCTGGACGGCGCTCAAGCACCTGACCTCTGCCAACATGTCCAAACTTTATATTATGAATGGCAGCTTGGTAACGCCTCGCTTTAGCGTCAGCCAGGATCCTGAGGTCTCTGCATTATCGCCGCTGATTAAAATCGTCAATGATATGGCTAAACAGGACATTTTACAGGCCTGGCCACGCCCGCCTGTACCTGGAATTACGGACATTATCAGCATCGCGGGGAATGAGATATTCGACGTGCTGGATGGACGGCGTTCTATCAAAAAAGCGCTCTCTATTGCTCAGGAACGTGCCGATAAAGTAATGCGAAGCAGGGGTGTTTATTGAAGAACGGCCGCTAATATGACCGATCCCCATGTTCCAGTAAGCACGAGTAAAACATGGGGACGATCAACACGGGTAGCTACTGCATGATCATACCGCCATCGATCATCAGCAGTTGGCCTGTCATGTAATCCGATTCCTGACTTGCAAGGAAAGAAGCGGTACCGACCACATCTTCAGGGTAAGAGTAACGCTTCATTAGAATCATTTTCTCAGCAAGTTCATCCATCGACTGCCCCTGCTTATCGAATTTGCCGATGCTAACCAAATCTTTGTCGAGCTGTTCCCATAGCTCAGTGCGCACTACGCCGGGGCCATAGCCATTGACGGTAATATTGTGATCCACGAGCGCTTTAGCACCGCCGTTGATCATGGCCAGCACCGCATGCTTGCTGCAAGAGTAGGGGACTACATCGTCAAACGCCTGGCGAGAAAGAATCGAGCCAACGTTAATGATTTTGTAGGGGCCGTTGTCTTTACCCTGGCTGATCATCTGCTTAGCGGCCTCCTGCATACCAAGCAGGCAGCCCAACGCGTTAACATCCATGATCTGGTGCCAGTTTTCCTCGGTAATATCGAGAAACATCAATGGCTTGTTGATCCCCGCATTATTGACCATCACGTTCAAGCTGCCAAAGGCGTCAACAGTGGCTTTAACAGCGGCAGTGACTTCAGCACGGTCGGTCACATTGAGTTTGACCGCAATGGCGTCGCCGCCGTTTGCCTTGATACGTGCGGCAACTTCTTCGCACCCTTCAAGGTTGATATCCGCCACGCAAACGTTTGCTCCTTGAGCAGCATAGTGTTCGGCAACGGCGGCCCCCATACCACGTGCGGCGCCGGTAATCAGGCAGTTTTTACCTTTAAGTCGAGTGTTGTCCATGAGTTTACCTTGTAAGTTTTGTTTTGGGTCAGTCCACGCTACCAACGTTAATTAGTCCTGGCGGCTTGGCGCATGGAGCCTTTGTGAACAAGGGCTTCCGTCGTTTATTCGTCGATGCGAATGACAGTTTTTAATTACCTTGTGTTGACATATTCTCGGGATGTCGTCCTCGCAATGACAGGTTGGTCTGCTGCTAATATGACCAGATTGGACGTTTCAGTGGACAAGCAACATTAAGCAGTTGAAGAGAATTGTTCAGGAATTGAGTTGCAAGCAGTGGGCTTTACTCGGAAGCAATACAAGTACGTTCCAGTGCCTTGATGCTGGCGCGGTCTCTTAATATTTTCCGCCACGCTTACGGTGAGCATGATTCTCCTCGCCATCATTTCACCGTGTGCTTATGGAACCTATT
>NZ_JBQSYH010000034.1:0-12923 GCF_052379125.1 Halomonas sp. AOP13-D3-9
ATTAGATGCGAGGGTAAAAGCGAAAGTTTAAAAGTCTATATCCCAGGGCTATCTAGAAATGCAGCGCGCATCAGTTCGCGGGTATAGGTCTCGCGGGGAGCGTTGAACAGTGATTGCGTGTCGCTTTGCTCAATGATTTCGCCTTGTCGCATGACGATCACCTCATCGGCTAGCGCGCGTACCACGGCGAGGTCATGGCTAATAAATAGGTAGGTCAGTCCATGGCGTTGTTGCAAATCCCGTAACAGCTCAATAACGGTCATTTGAACTGAACGGTCAAGGGCAGACGTTGGTTCATCAAGCAGCAGGAACTCGGGCTTGACGACCAATGCCCGGGCAATGGCAATCCTTTGCCGCTGTCCGCCGGAAAATTCGTGGGGGTAGCGGTGTCGGTGGACGGGGTCCAGGGCGACTTCTTCTAGGGCTTGAATAACCAGGGCATCGCGTTCGGCGCGCCCCAGCAGTGGCTGATGAACGCGTAGTCCCTCGCCGATAATCTCACCTACTGTCATACGCGGGGAAAGCGAGCCAAAGGGATCTTGAAAGACAACCTGCATGCGTGATCGCAGCGGGCGCATTCCTGCGCGGTCAAGTTGGGCAACGTCGATATCATCGAAGCGTATCTTGCCGTGACTCTTTACCAGCCGAAGTAGCGCGCGGCCTAAGGTAGTTTTTCCTGACCCCGATTCGCCCACGATGCCTAAGGTTTGGCCTTGCCTCAGCGTGAGGTCGATGTTTTTCACCGCCTCAAAATAGCGGTTTGGGCCAAACAGACGCTTTTTGATCGGGAAGCGAACGCCAATACTTTGCGCTGTGAGCAGGATGGGGGCTGAGTCGGGAACAGGCGCCTTATGGCCACTTGGGTTGGCGTCAATCAGCATTCGGGTATAGGCGTGCTGGGGGGATTGAAACAGCGCCTTGGTGGCCTCCGCTTCGACGATTTCGCCGTTTTGCATGACGCACACGCTATCGGCTAAGTGTCGGACAACCCCCAGGTCGTGGGTGATAAACAAGATGGCCATGCCATAACGGGCCTGGAGGTCTTTAAGCAGCGCGAGAATCTGTGCCTGGACGGTCACATCAAGAGCGGTGGTCGGCTCATCAGCAATCAGCAACTGAGGCTCACAGGCCAGCGCCATGGCAATCATTACCCGCTGGCGCTGGCCACCGGAAAGCTCGTGAGGAAAGCTGTCGATGCGACGTTTAGGCTCGGGAATCCCCACCTGTTCGAGTAGTTCCAGTACCCGCAGGTAAGCATGGTTGCCTCGCAAGGGCGTGTGCTTATGCAGGACTTCACGAATCTGTCTACCCACGCGGTGCATCGGGTTGAGCGAGGTCATCGGCTCTTGGAAGATCATGGAGATCTCATTGCCACGAATGGCCCGCAGGCGCTTACGGCTGATGGTGAGCAAATTTTCATCACCGGAACCGCCATGCCAGCGAATGGTGCCGGTGGCACGAGCTAGTTCTGGGAGTAGCCCCATCGCGGCGGTTGATGTAATCGACTTACCTGAGCCTGATTCACCGACTAAAGCCAGCGTCTCGCCTTTATGAAGAGTAAAACTAACGTCTTTGACAGCCGTAACGGTGCCATTGGGAAGGTCGAAGTCGACCCGCAGACGGTCAATTTCCAGCAGTGGCTGTGACATGAAGATTCCTTGCGTTTTGCTAGCGCGTCTTGGGATCAAGGGCGTCTCGCAGACCGTCCCCCAAAAAGTTAAGGCACAGCAGCGTGGTGGCCAGAAACGCAGAGGGAAAAATCAGCATCCACGGCGCCGTTTCCATCATGTCCTTGCCTTCGCTGATCAGTACTCCCCAGCTGGTCAGGGGCTCTTGCACGCCGAGGCCGAGAAAGGAGAGAAAGCTTTCCAGCAAAATGACCTTGGGGACGGTGAGAGTGACATAAATGATCACCGGCCCAATAGCATTGGGAATCAGGTGGCGTGTGACGATCTTAAAACTGCTTACGCCCAGCGCATGGGCGGCTTCAACGAACTCGCGGCGTTTTAAAGCGAGCACCTGTCCGCGCACTATGCGCGACATGTCGAGCCATTCAACAGCGCCAATGGCAGCGTAGATCAGCAGGATATTCCGCCCAAATACCACCATCAGCAGGATGACCATAAACATAAATGGCAGCGAGTACATGATGTCGACAAAGCGCATCATCAAGTTGTCAACCCGGCCACCCACGTAGCCGGCAATCGCGCCGTAAAGGACGCCGATCACCAGCGAAACAAGGGTTGCCACTAAGGCGACGGATAGCGAAATCTGCCCCCCATGAAATACCCGTGTGAGCAAGTCGCGTCCATTGGCGTCAGTGCCCGCATAGTGGCCACTCTCTAGACTTGGTGGGGTCAAAAAGGCATTCCAGTCCACTTCATCAAGTGCCCAGGGGGTTAACCAGGGGCCCAATAAGCAGGCCAGGGAAATGACGATGAGGAGCACAAGACTTGCGGTCGCCGCACTGTTTTGTCGAAGCCGCCGCCATGCTTCGCGGGCTAGGCTGTTGCTGGCGACCGGAGGGGCCGACGTTGCATTATTCATTATCATAGCGAATTTGCGGATCCAGAGCCGAGTAGAGTAAATCGACGATTAGGTTGAAAAGAACAATCAGGCCGCCGTAGAAGACGACGGTGCCCATTACCAGGGTGTAATCGCGATTGAGCGCCGCCTGGACGAAATAGCGGCCAATACCCGGTATCCCGAAAATCTGCTCGATGACCACCGAGCCGGTAATAATCCCGGCAATGGCGGGACCTAGGTAGGAGACTACGGGGAGCATTGATGGGCGCAGGGCATGACGAAAGATCACCTCGCTCTCACTAAGGCCTTTGGCTCGGGCTGTGCGGATGAAATGGCTACTAAGTACTTCAATCATGCTGGCGCGCATCATTCGCGCGATATACGCAATCTGCTGAATAGAGAGTGCCACCACGGGAAGGATCATGTTTTTCCAATGACCGTCGTTCCAACCGCCGACCGGTAGCCAGGCCAGAAATACGCCGAACACCAGTGCCAGTAGCGGGGCAATTACAAAGTTGGGAATGGCCACCCCGGCCAGCGCCGTGCCCATCACCATATAGTCAATGGTGGAGTTGCGTTTAAGCGCCGCTATAACCCCCATGGGAATGCCGACCAGGAGTGCGAGGCCGATTGCCCATAGGCCGAGTTCCAGGCTGACAGGAAAGCCTTGAGCGACCAGCTCGGTAACTGAAAAATCCTTGTATTTGAACGAGGGGCCAAGGTCGCCTTGGAGCAGGTTGCCCATGTAGGTGAGATACTGTTCCCAGACGGGTTTGTCCAGGCCATAGGAGGCCATTAAGTTGGCCTCGATTTCCGGTGGGAGCTGGCGCTCGCCGTCGAAAGGCCCGCCGGGAGCCAGATGCATTAAAAAGAACGACAGCGTAATCACAATCCACAGCGTCGGGATTGCCTGAAGTAAGCGCTTTAGGGTGTAGCTGAGCATTATCGGGCCTCGTTCCTCAGGCCAAAGGCCTGAGGATATAGCGGCAGTCAGTTGTGATGAAAAAAACAACGAACTAAAGGAAATTAATCGTCGAAGTGAATCCAGCGTGAGCGATGGATATCTTCAATGTTGGTTTCCCAGCCGGACAGGTCGGGGCTGACAAGGTTGCGCGAGACATAGTAGTAGATCGGCAGCGTGGCGCTATTTTTCAAGGCAATGGTCTCTGCCTCGGCCATGATCTCGGCTCGCTTATCCAGATCCTGGGTATTAGCGGCTTCGCCCATCAGCGCATCAAACTCAGGCGAGCTGTAGGCGCCATAATTATTGGATACGTTGCTTTCCAGTAGGCTCAGGAAGTTTTGGGCGTCATTGTAGTCACCAATCCAGCCGGCTCGAGCAACGTCGAAGTCGCCCTGACGAATATCCGCGTAGTGAACGGCCACCTCCGAATTATACAGCTCAACCTCAACGCCAAGGGGCTTCCACATGGCGGCGATAGCGATGGCGACCTTACGGTGATCCTCGCTGGTGTTATAGCGCAGCATGAGTTCCAGCGGGTTATCCGGGCCATAGCCTGCTTCTTGCAGTAATTCCTGGGCGCGTTCCAGTCGCTCATCCTGGGATAGATCGGCGAAGCTGGCGGTGGGCGCATCATAGTGGCTGACATCGGGTGGAACAAAGCTGTAAGCCGGTACTTCGCCGGTACCCAGTATTTGATCGGTAATGACTTCGCGTCGAACCGCTAGACTAAGCGCTTCACGTACCCGCGGGTCAGTGGTCGCATGGCCGTCACGGGCATTAAAAACGTAGTAATAGATGCCCAAGTAAGGGGCTACCTGAACCGCTTCCGGTAGATTATCCATCAACCAGTCGTACTGCTGGGTGGGAAACTCCCGAGCTATGTCGATCTCACCCGCGCGGAAGCGATTCAGCGCTGTATTGCGCTCTTCGATAGGGAAGTAGATAACCTCGTCCAGAGCGACATTGTCAACGTCGTGAAAATGCGGGTTGCGCGTTGCCGTAATGCGCGTTTGTGACTGCCACTCTTCGAGCTGGAAAGCACCGTTGGAGACCATATTGCCTGGACGTGACCAGTCGTCTCCGAAAGTCTCTACCGCGTGGCTGGGCACCGGGTAGGCGGTATAGTGGGAAAGCTGGTCTAAAAAGTAAGGTGTTGAACGCTCAAGGGTTACTTGCAGGGTGGTCGCGTCCAGGGCCTCGACACCCAGTGTGCTGGTATCGGCTTCGCCCGCATAGACAGCTTCGGCATTTTTAATCGGGTACAGCAGATAGGCGTAATTCGCGGCGGTGGCTGGCGATAAAATGCGCTGAAAGGCGAAAACAAAATCATCAGCTGTAACCGGCTCACCGTCAGACCACTTGGCATCGTTTCGTAATGTGAAGGTGTACACCGTACCGTCATCTGAGACTTCCCAGAAATCTGCAACGCCGGGAATGCGAGTGCCATCGGCTGCTTCAGTGACCAGACCTTCAAAAAGGTCACCCACCACATCGTTTTCCCAGGTGCCGCTGATTTTGTGCGGATCTAACGAGGCTGGTTCGCCCATAATCGCCAAGCGGAGCGTATCCGCTTGAAGAGGAGCGGCAAAGCCAAAAGCCAAGGCTATCGCCACAGGGCCCATGAGAGTGCGATTTTTTAGCATATTGATCCCTCCAATATTGTTCTAATACGGTTGTTTGACGATCTAAACTCCAATTAAGTACTAGCATCGGTGAAAAGCAGGCGTCTATCAGAAATTACACATGTAGCTATACGCAATTTCGATAGTGACGGAGCTAATGGTTGTTGGAAGCCAATTTCGCTACACTATGCGCTTTTCTGGTCGATACACTTATTTCGATCCGAGTAGACCAAGCTAGGGCGATCCCATGTTGGAAACCAATCCGATTCACAACCAGCTCAAGGACCTGTCTGAGCGGACAGACGTTCTTAGGGGGTATCTTTGACTATGCCGAGAAGAAAGATCGGCTAGAAGAGGTCACCCGCGAACTGGAAGACCCCAATGTCTGGAACGATCCAGACTACGCGCAGAAGTTAGGCAAAGAGCGCGCCTCCCTCGAAGCCATAGTGGCGACCATTGATGACCTTGAGCAGGGCCTGGGCGATAGCCGGGATTTGCTTGAGCTTGCCGAAATGGAAGAGGACGAAGGCACCGTCGAAGAAGTATGCAAAGAGCTGGATAGCATGCAGGCCGCGTTAGAAAAGCTGGAATTTCGGCGCATGTTCTCAGGTGATATGGATCAGAATAACGCCTACCTGGATATTCAATCCGGTTCCGGCGGCACCGAAGCCCAGGATTGGGCCAATATTTTGCTGCGCATGTACCTGCGCTGGGCGGAGAGCCACGGTTTCAAAGCCGATATCACCGAAATCTCTGCGGGCGAAGTGGCGGGCATTAAGTCGGCCACGGTGCATATCCAAGGCGATTACGCCTTCGGCTGGCTGCGCACTGAAACCGGCGTGCACCGCTTAGTGCGTAAAAGCCCGTTTGATTCCGGCGGCCGTCGACATACCTCTTTCGCATCGGTATTCCTGTCACCGGAAATTGACGACAGTTTCGAGGTAGAGATTAATCCCTCGGACTTGCGCGTTGATACCTACCGCTCCAGCGGCGCGGGCGGTCAGCACGTAAACACCACCGATTCGGCCGTGCGGATTACCCACGAGCCGACCGGTATCGTGGTGGCCTGTCAAGGCCAGCGCAGCCAGCACGCCAACCGCGATTTTGCCATGAAGCAGTTGAAGGCGCGGCTGTGGGAACACGAGATGCAGAAGCGCAATGCCGCCAAGCAGGAGGCCGAGGACTCCAAGGCTGACATCGGCTGGGGCAGCCAGATTCGCTCTTACGTGCTGGATGATCAGCGCATCAAGGATTTGCGCACCAGCGTGCAGTCCAGCAACTGCGATAAAGTACTCGACGGGGATATTGATCAATTTATCGTCGCCAGCTTGAAGCAAGGTTTGTAATCTTTTTAGCGTTTGAACATGAACAGGGTGCCCCATGGCTAACCAAGACGCGTCTCCTGCAGACAACGAAAACCACCTGATCGCCGAGCGCCGTGCCAAGTTGACTGCTCGCCGCGAGCGCGCCGCTGAGCAGGGAAAGAGTGCATTTCCCAATGATTTTCGCCGCGACAGCTTAACCGTCGAGCTGCAAAACGCCTTCGGCGATAAAGACAAGGCCGAGCTTGAAGCGCTGGATCACCACGCCGCTGTGGCTGGTCGTGTGATGCGTCAACGTGGCCCCTTCATCGTCATTCAGGATGTGGCCGGGCAAATCCAGCTCTACGTGGATAAAAAGGGCCTGTCCGCCGACGTGCTTGAGGACGTTAAAAGCTGGGATATCGGCGACATCGTCGCCGCCCACGGGCCGGTGCATAAATCCGGCAAGGGCGATCTGTACGTGATGATGAAAGAGGCGCAGTTGCTCACCAAGAGCCTGCGCCCGCTGCCGGATAAGTTTCACGGCCTCACCGATATGGAAGCCCGCTATCGCCAGCGCTATGTGGATCTGATCATGAATCCGCAGTCGCGTAAGGTGTTTGAAACCCGCGCAGCGGTCATCAGCTCCATGCGCCGCTTCTTTGAAGCGCGCGGCTTTATGGAAGTGGAAACGCCGATGCTGCAGCCGATTCCTGGCGGTGCCGCGGCGCGTCCCTTTATCACCCACCATAATGCGCTGGATATCGATATGTATCTGCGTATTGCGCCGGAGCTTTACCTCAAGCGTCTGGTGGTGGGCGGCTTCGAAAAAGTCTTCGAGATTAACCGCAACTTCCGCAACGAAGGGTTATCGACGCGCCACAACCCAGAATTCACCATGGTGGAGTTCTACTGGGCCTACGCGGATTACCGCGACCTGCTGGATATGACCGAAGCGATGCTGCGCACAGCGGCCGAAGAAGTGCTCGGTAGCGCTATCATTGAGTATCAGGGCGCCAGCTACGATTTCGGCAAGCCGTTTGCCCGTTTGACGCTGCGCCAGGCGATTCTTGACCACGGTGACGCTATTACCGACAGCGATTTGGATTCGCTGGAAGCGGCGCGGGCAACCGCTGAGAAACTGGGCATCAAGGTCAAAGAGAGCTGGGGTCTGGGTAAGGTGCAAACGGAGATATTTGAAGAGGTTGCCGAGCATAAGCTCGACCAGCCGACCTTTATCACCGAATACCCGGCGGAAGTGAGTCCGCTTGCCCGGCGTAATGACGCCAATCCCTTCGTCACCGACCGCTTTGAGTTTTTTGTGGGTGGCCGCGAAATCGCCAATGGCTTCTCGGAGCTCAACGACGCCGAAGACCAGGCCGAGCGCTTCCGTGCCCAGTCCGCGGAAAAAGATGCCGGTGACCTTGAAGCGATGTACTACGATGCAGATTACGTGCGTGCCTTGGAGTACGGTATGCCGCCCACCGCCGGTGAAGGCATCGGGATCGACCGCCTGGTGATGCTGTTCACCGATAGCGCCTCGATTCGTGATGTGCTGCTGTTTCCGGCGATGCGCCCTGAAGTGGACTAAAAGTTGGTAAGGGCGCGTTATAGCGCCCATAATGGTCAACGTTTCGACGGCGAGGAGAATCCCATGAAACTGCTTAACCGCTCCGCACTGAGCGTCAGGCCGACCCAGCCCTTTGTGGACTGGATCAACGCGCTGGAACCCACCATGGGAGACGACGACCTGACCCTGGACGACGTCGAACGTGAAAGTACCATTTACCTGATCCCAGAGATGGATACCCCAGAAGCGCTGGAAACCTTCGTGCGCGAGCGTTACGCGGAAATCCTTGAGACTGAGCTGCGCGCTTGGGAAGAGGATGAACGCCAGTGGCCGGATAAGCTGGACTGGGCGCTGTTCCAGGAATTTATGCGTGTCGAACACAGCTATCTGGCCATCGACCTGGATGACGAAACGGCGTTAGAGATTTCAGAAGTTGATGATGCGCTGCTGCTCGACAGTGAGCAGGATTAGCGATTAGCGTGCTAATATTGGGCTCTGCCTAGCGCAAGTGTATCGAAAAACCGGCTTAGGCCGGTTTTCTGCTTTTAGCTGTTTCGCTTAGGAACGCCACCCATGCGACTGTTTGAAACCCGTCCGGGAGATGATGGTTTACCCGGCCCTGAACGCGCCCTTGCTGTGCTGGCACTGGTGACCGGTACCTTGATGGCGGTGGTCGACACCACCATGATCAATCTGGCACTGCCCACCATTGCGGCTGATTTGAATGTGTCCGCTTCCCGGGCAGTTTGGATTACCAACCTGTTTCAAGTCGTGTGTGCGGCATTTTTGCTGGTGTTCGCGGGCATTAGTGAGCTAATCACTCGTCGTAGGCTCTATTTGTTTGGGTTGGCCACCTTTGTGGCGGCAGCTTTGGGGGCGGCGCTGTCGCGCAACCTGGAAACGCTGCTGGTGTTTCGTGCCTTTCAGGGGCTAGGCGCTGCGGCCACGCTGTCGATTGGCCCGTCGCTCTATCGCGCCATTTTCCCCTCGCGCCTATTGGGCAGCGCTCTTGGCTTGAGTGCCTTGGTCGTGGCCGGCGGCTACGCAGCAGGGCCCACGCTCAGCGGCGTGATCCTGTCGTTTGCCGATTGGCCCTGGCTGTTTGCGCTCAATGTGCCGCTGGGGCTCTGCTCGCTATGGCTGGCCAAGCGGGCGTTGCCCCGTGAAGAGCGTCGTCAAGGCAGCTTTGATGTGGTCGGGGCGCTGCTCTCCATTGTTATGCTGGCGAGTTTCTTTATCGCCATGGACGCCGTAAGCCACGCCGCCCCGCTGTGGCAAAGCGGGGGGTGGGCACTGCTGGCGGTGCTGGCCTGCGTCGGGTTTATTGCTCGTCAGCGCCGCGCGCCTTATCCACTACTGCCGCTTAGCGTCTTTGCTGAGCCGCGTTTTACACTGGCCGTCTCAGCTTCTGGGCTTGCCTTTATCGGCCAGGGGCTTACCTTTGTGGCGCTGTCATTTTTCTATCAGGAGCAGATGGGCTTTTCACCTCTGGAAACCGCCTGGCTATTTACCCCCTGGCCACTGGCCATCATGCTCGTTGGCCCCATTGCTGGCCGCTTGGCTGATCATATTAACCCTAGCATCCTCTCCAGTACCGGGCTTGGGCTACTCATTATTGGCCTGATAGCGCTGGCGCTAGTGGATGAGTCGACCGGTGTCGCGGGAAGTTTATGGCGTACCGCCCTATGCGGCATTGGCTTCGGGCTGTTTCAGCCGCCCAATAATCGCGAAATGATGGGCAGCCTGCCGCCGGAGCGAAGCGCCAACGTCTCGGGGGTGATGAGCACTACGCGCACCGTAGGGCAGTCGTTTGGGGTGGCGTTGGTCGGCGCAGCCCTGGCGCTCGGGTGGCCGGTACAGGTAACGCTCTGGCTGGGGGCGGCGACCACGCTGCTGGCGCTATTGGCAAGCGTTGCGCGTATGCCGCTGGCAAGACGCGCGTTACACGCCCGGAGGGCATCGTCTAAGGGGCAGTAAGCGCGTACAATAAAGTGGTTTGTGATCTCAAGGAGAACCTCATGACGCTGCAGACACAGATTGAGCAGAAGTTAACGGCGCTCGCGCCCGACGTGCTGCAGGTAGAAAATGAAAGCCACATGCACAGCGTGCCCGCTAACTCGGAAACCCACTTCAAGGTGACCCTGGTGAGCGACGCCTTCGACGGTATGATGCCGGTGAAGCGCCATCAGCAAATCTATGCGCTGTTGGCCGATGAGCTTTCAGGCCCGGTGCATGCGTTGGCACTGCACCTTTATACGCCCAATGAGTGGCAGGCGCGAGGCGGGGAACGCCCGAATTCGCCCAACTGTCGCGGCGGCGGTCAGTGAACCAGGAAGTCACACGGCGCCACTATCTGGATGCCATGGGCATTACCGCCTGGGCTGCCAAATACCAGTTGCCTAACGCACTACCGACTGAGGCCTGTGAGTGGGAGGACACGGCGCCTGCCCCGACGCCGCCCCGGGAGCGGCTGCAGGCGCTGCTGGACGACGCCCCCGCGCCTAGGCGTCAAACGCCTAACCCCCAAGCACCCGCACCATCAGCGGCTGAGCCCCCAGCGTCAAAAAACCAAGTCTCAGCTGAGACCATTGCGTCGCCTTCGGCGGTGCGGGCACTGTTGGGCCAAGACAAACCGGGGCCAGCCAACCCGACGGCTGAGCAATCCGTTGCGGCCGCTGAAGCAGCCACCGCCAAGCCCGCCAAACCATTGGCGTTCTCACTCTCGTGTGTGTGTCTAGGGGGGCGCTGGCTGGTATTGCAGGCAGGCGCCATGAGCGTGCTTGAGCAGCAGCTGCTGGCTAACTTGCTACAGGCCGTGGACATTCAGCCGGGCGCACTGCCGGAAGCGAGCCACTTCACCTGGCCGCAAATGGCCAACGCCTTTGCGGTAGAAGATCCGCTGGATGAAGCCCGCGAAGGTCTGGCAGCCTTTATCGCTGGCGGCGCGAGTCGGCAGGGATGGCAGCTAGAGCGGCTTCTCTGGTGGGGGGAGCTGGGGCCCGATCAGGCGCCGCTGGATCGCATTCTGAATGTCACCGAAGGGCAGAGCGAGACGCTCGCGTTGCCTGTATGGCAGGGGCCTGCGCTTGCTTCGCTGCTCGACGGTACCCATCGTAAACGCGACCTCTGGCCGGCGCTGAAAACGCTAGGTCAGCAGTGGGCGTCAAAGGTCAGGGCAGACAGCTAATGATCGCTGAACTCAATGTTGAGCACCTGACGCTACTTATTACGCTTGAGCGTCAGGCGCAAAGCGGCACCTCCGACTCGCAAATGCTTGAGTCCTTGGGCAGTCAGGACTCCTGCGTGTTGGGCTGGTGGCAGGATGAACAGCTGCTAGGGTATGCCATCGTGGTACGACTGCCGTTTGAAGCGGAACTGCAGGCGATCGCGGTTTTACCCGAGTGTCGCCGAAGTGGCGCGGGCCAGGCGTTGATGGATGCCGTGTTGGCGATAGCAAAAGGCTGGCTCAGTGAGCGACTGCTGCTCGAAGTGCGGGTGGGTAATCTTAGCGCCATACGTCTCTATCAACGCTGTGGATTTAGCGAAGATAGCTGTCGGCGGGGCTACTACCCAGCGGCAAAAGGGGCCGCCGGGCGTGAGGATGCGCTGCTGATGTCCCTGGTGCTCTAGGTAGCAACGTATCTATCAGGCGGTTAGGACGTGGTGGATGTTTCGAGGCTGTCGAATTTGCTGAGTAGGCCATTGAGGCGACGTTCCCACTCTTCACGCTCCTCTTTAAGCTTGGCGTTTTCGCCGCGCAGCTCCTCATTTTCCAGTTTCATCATTTCCAGTGCATCAACGGTATCGGTGACTTTCTGTTCAAGCTGGTTAAATAGTTCCAGACTCATGTATAGCTCCATAGCATAAAATGTTAAGCAAAAATAAGCTCAAAAAAACAAGCGCAAAGCTTGCCAGTAGGGACGAATGAGGCGAGCGTAACGCCACCGCCGCGTGGCGGCAAGCGCTGTTTAAGGTTGCTGACGTAGATAGAGCCTTGCGGTGCTTTCTCCCGCCTGGGTTTCGCGGTGTAACTGCCAATTAGCGGGCACTTCGGGGGGCAGAGATGCCTCGGTTTCCAGGTAAACCATCGCCCTGTCCGCTAGCCAGCCGCCGCTTTCCAAAGCAGCGCAGCAGGGTGCAGCTAGCTGCTGATGGAAGGGAGGGTCGAGAAAGGCCAGCGCATAGGGCTTGGCAGGTCGCGTCAGGTAGGCCTGAACATCGTTAACATGCACTGCGCTTGCGGTAATATTGAGCGCTGCCAGATTGGTCGACAGCTGTGCCGCCACCCGCGCATCCCGCTCGACAAAATCGACTCCCGCAGCGCCACGGGACAGGGCTTCAATACCCAGCGCGCCGGTACCTGCGAATAGGTCGAGTACCTGCTGGCCGTAAAGCTGCTGCCCCAGCCAGTTAAACAGCGTTTCACGCACGCGGTCGGGGGTTGGCCGTAGGCCGGGGCTATCCAGCACAGGCAACTGGCGGCGGCGGAATTCGCCGCCGATAATGCGTAGTTTTCCATGAGGCTTACCAAGAGGCTTGCCAGGTGATTTGCCCGCCCGCTGAGCAGGTGTGCGGCGGGAAGCGGAGGATCGGGGGGAGCGTTGTCGTGTCATAAAGCGGATTGTAGCGGGCTGCTTATCCAAAGTCTTGGGTTACGGTGTTAGCATAACCCTAATGTTCACTATTTATGTCGGGTAACACTCATGTTTGGTTTTTTTAAGCGTAAGAATAAGCAAGATCAGCAGCCGTCGCCTCAAGACCCGCAGCAGGCGCATCAAGAGGAAGAGCAGCAGCAACATCAACCCGATGAGGTGGACACTGCGACGCCTGACGCTGCAACTGAAGCGGTTGAAGAGAGTTCAAAAGCACCGGAAACTTTGCCAGAGCCAGAGCCAGAGCCAGAGCCAGAGCCAGAGCCAGAGCCAGAGCCAGAGCCAGAG
>NZ_JBQSYH010000035.1:0-9999 GCF_052379125.1 Halomonas sp. AOP13-D3-9
GGCACGGAGTACGTGATTAATTTTGAATAAGCACTTATTGTTGATGTGTTCAGGGCTCTCAAACTGCGCACTGATCGCGTTAAGAGAGTTAACCAAAGCAGTTCTACCGACCCCATTAGCGAATGCTTCCGGGTCACTAAACAGTAATGCTTCAAACTCGTACATTTGAACAAAGGGGATAAAACGTCGCATCGGATCCTGGCCAATTAAACGCGTCAATTCCGTGGCCATTGCCTCCTGCACAGCTGCAGCTTTATCTTGTATATCCGCCTGATCAGCTTGATCGTTCTTACCCGGAAAACTCTGCGGGAGGCCGTAATAGTCAAAGAATGTAGTGCAATAAGCGCTACGATCACCAAGTAAACGGTTCTGCACATCGGCTTTAAGGCGCTCAAACTTGAAATTACCGCCTTTGTGCCCCGGCTTACCAACGAGCGCAGGGACTAACTGGATATCGCTGGGCAAAAAAATGGCAGCAGGCGTTCATTTACAAACATTTCTTCGGTTTGTCCTTCGCAGATAACATGCACACGAATCATCGCGAAGGCCTCCCACCCAGGATATTTTTCTCCCAAAGTTCGCCAATACTGTAGTCCTCCAGCCAACTGATGAAATCATCCTCGTCCATGCGCTTGAAAACCGAGCCTCCCTGCTCACGCTCTACGACGATCAGGTCTTCGATTTCGAACTCATTCAGCAATGGCACTGACTGAGTAGACACAATGACCTGCGTGCGCATAGCCGCCGAGCGTATCAGCGCTCCCAGCAGTGTTATTGCATAAGGATGTAAACCTAACTCAGGTTCATCAATAATGATGGTCGTTGGTGGATCAGGCTGCAGCAGCACTGTTACCAAGCAGATAAACCGAATCGAGCCATCCGAAAGCTGGCTGGGCCACAACGCGTAGTCACTGTCATTTTGTTTCCATAGCAAACGGATCTGCTGCTCTTCTGTGGGCAATGTGGTTGGCTGAAGCACAAAGTCATCAAAAAAGGGCACCGCCAAACGCACCGTTTTGCGAACTTGGCCGTACACATCAGGCGCTTCCTTTTTTAGCCTAAAAAGGAAAGCAGCCAGATTTGAGGCATCCATGCGTAGATACGCATTGTCGTGCAGAGAGACCTGCCGCTTTACGCCTGCCGTGTCACTGGTGTCATGAAAGTGAAATACCCGCCATTCAGAGATAGCTTCATAGCAAAAAGTTGCAATTTTTTGAGACGTCCCCCGCTCCATCTCCTTTTTGAGTTTCGACTCAGAATGCCCAGCGCCTAATCTGGGGCGGGTTACTCCGTAGTAGGGGTCTTTGAAATAAAGCATTTCTGAGGTAAAGGTAAAGCCACCATCGACTGTTGGCTGTAGCTCAAGGTCATAGCCGTTATCACCAAAACGAATTGAGCTAGTTAGTGACTCGGTTTCCTTGACCCCGTAGCAGAGGACTCTATCAGCGCCACCTTGCTTGCTCGTCCATACTTGTAACCTTCCCTCTACAAGCTCTGAAAGCATGCGAAAATAGGCGACAAAATTACTTTTGCCTGCTCCATTAGCACCAATGAGCACATTCAAATTAGCAAGGTGGAGATTTTCCACTTTACGTATGGATTTAAAGCCGTTGATGGAAAGTTTTCGGATTGCGCTCATTCGTTTTTTGCTACTCGACTCAATTGATGTTCCAAATGGTAGCGGACAAATCATCTAGGCTACGCCATCGTGATCAACTGGGCCGTTAATGACAAGCCGTTTGCCCATAATACAGAGACTGTACTCCCTACCCTCCATCTCGGCTATATCAGGCAGGCGCCCCCACTCATGGTAACCAAGGGCCTGTAGCAGTCGCATACTCGGCGTATTATGCGCAAAGACATAACCCACCAGGGTACGTAACCCTAGTGTTGGCGCCATCTCCTCTGCCGCCAATAATAGTTTTTTGCCTAGCAGTTTACCCTGATGTTCTGGGGCGATATAAATGCTCAGCTCAGCCGTATGCCGATAGGCGGGTCTGCCATAGAAACTCTCAAAACTTACCCATGCAACGACCTCTTCGCCCTGTTCGTACACCAGTAGCGGACGGCTCTCAGGTTGATGTTGCCGAAACCATTCAAGGCGCGATTCGACGCTAACCGGCTGCGTGTCAGCCGTCGAGGTTCGTGTCGGGATAGCGGCATTGTAAATATCCACAATCCTCGGCAGATCTAGCTCTTGTGCATGCCTAAGCCCCATTGAAGCCTCCATAAATGGATAAAGGGAACATGGATCCAGGTAACAACGTGCTCTCACTTATCTTGATCGCGGCTGAGAGAGCAGAAGTAAATAAAATTTGATTATCGGTGAGGCACTACCTTTTTAACCGTTGATGCTAAGTTAGCATAAGGCTCATCGCGATTGGAGTATTCTGCTAGTAGCTTAGGCTTTGTCTGAAAACTGGCTGCGCTCGACCATACGGCGTTCAAAATCGGCTCAAAGTACTCATTTACACTACGTAAACTCCGTCTTTTCGCCGATTTTTGCCTTGTCTGGCCTTCGCTCGCCGACTTTTCAGACAAAGCCTAGCGGCTATAGCTGTGGTGCTGGCTTTTAACCATCACCATATGCCTAGCTGAACGGCGAGCCAGCGACCCGGCGCCAGGGTGCCGATAAAGGCCCCAACCAGACCCAGATAGGCGCCCACCATCCAGCTTCGGTGCTGCTCTACCCTGCCCTTGAGAACCGCCAACACCGCAACGGCAAGAGCCACTAATACCCATAACGAAAGCAGATGAATCGGCCCAAAGTGACCCATCAACGGCAAAACGCCACCGCCAAACCCGAAGGAACTCAAAGCCGAGATTGCCATGGCCAGCACCCAGGTGCTGCCCATGATGCGATGGAGCCTGGTGCCCTTGGTCGAGAGCAGCACAATGGCCCCAAGCCCCAGGGCCAGAAAGGACGCGTAGAGATGCAGGGTAAACGCCATGGAAACCTCCGAGAGCCAAGCCCGCCGATAGACAAATGCAACTTGTTGCATAAGGCTAGCGTCCGCCATTTCATTATGCAACTATGTGCATAACATTCTCACAAAGCAGGGTTCCTTATGTCCCTACGCGCCGTTTTATTAATCACCCTGCAGCGTGAACCCGGCACCGGCTACGATATTCTGCAACGCTTCAAAGCGGGCCTTGCCCATGTTTGGCAGGCCAGCCACCAGCAGCTATATCGCGAACTTGACCGCATGCGCGGCGATGGCCTATTGACGTGCAAGACACTGCCGCAAACCGAACGCCCCGACCGCAAGGTTTACCAACTGACCGAAACGGGCCTTCAAGCGTTGGATACCTGGCTCGCCGAGCCCTTGGCCGCAAGCCCAGTGCGCCAGCCGCTGTTTGCCAAGTTTTTCGCCTGGGAACGCTGGCCCGACCAGGCCCGCCGCGAAGAGCTCTCCGCCTTTCGTGAGCAACTTAAGGAGCGTTTGACAACCTACGCTGCCATAGAGAAGGAGTGGTTTAGAGACCCTCAGTCGTTAACGCCTGCCCAGCGCGCGCCGTGGCACACGTTGCGGCTTGGTCAGCGCCTTACCGAAACTTGGGTGGAGTGGGTTGAGGAAGTGATGGACGAGGAGTAGATCGGGTGGCCTTGGCTACATGTGGACACGAAAGCTGAGGATGGGCCGTTTTCGGCCAAGAGCGGTATTTTAAGCCGACACTTATATAGTGCCTGTATTAGAAGGCGGTTGTTGGGGCGTTTGCACAGTGATCTGTAAGCCGAGCGCCTTTGCGACTTTTGCGACTGTACTGAACGTAGGATTGCCTTCGGGTGACAAAGCTTTGTACAAGCCTTCCCTGGTAAGTCCAGTATCTCGTGCAAGTTGGCTCATGTTCCTGTCGCGGGCGATAACACTCAACGCATGCACAATGAATGCAGGATCGTCACCGGCTTCCTCGATGCAGGCTTCAAGATACAGTTGAATGTCTTCTTCTGTTTCAAGGTGTTCTGCTGAATCCCATCGCGTAGTTTTGATACCCATAGCCTTATACCTCCAACTGCCTGGCAATTTCTTTGGCTTTGGCGATATCAAACTTCTGAGAGCTTTTGTCGCCACCGGCTAGAAGTATCACGACAACAGCGTCCAATCCGGGCCTGAATTCTAGCCTTTGCTCGTCGATCCTTGAGGGAACTGAACCATTTCGTGAATCTAGTCGTCGTTTTGACTTCTATCATATGGTAACTGTAGTTCATACATGGACTTGTGCCAACTGCGGTTCACACAAGCATTCTAACGCTCCGCTAATGTGCGCCGCCTGCTGCGTCACCATTGAGCGGCTTGTTAGCAGATTCTGCCTGAAGACGCTCCACCAGCCACACTTTGATGATCGATTGGCGAGTAACGCCTATGCGCGCAGCCTCACGATCCAACGACTCGACAACCCAAGCCGGGAAATCGACGTTGATTCGCTTTTGTTCCTGATTAACGCGGCGAGCAGAGGACAAATCGAGGTCATCGACGATATCTTCCTGCCCTTCTTCAAATTTCTTGTCGAAGTCTTTAGCTTTCATAGAGCTCAACCTCCTTCTTACGGGAACGTCTGACTGAAATCAGACGAATACGAGCATCCCTGTATGTGACGACAGCCGACCAGTGCTTTTCACCAATCTTGCCTATCAGCAAAAACCTCTGCTCATCCTCTGATTTAGCGCGGATCTCCAGCAGGTATGGATCTTTCCACAGCCCTTGGGCAGCAACGAAATCTATACCGTGCTTGTCCAGATTGGCCTTGCTTTTGGCTTCGTCGAATTCAAACTCATCCATGAGTACAAATTATTCCTTTTTTACTCAATCCGCAAGATTCGAAAGGAAGCTGTAGCTGCTAACGCCCGCCATAAACGGCACGAGGAACGAGTGTCCGGCGACCGCAGGGAGCGAATTTAATGGCTTGGTTATGTTTCTTCATCACCAAGCTCGGACATTCGCAATAATTGACTGCTACGCCTTACTGTCAGAATATCGATCTGGTCTCTGACACTGTAAATAATACGATACGTTCCAAATATCACCTCCCTGATGCGACGTCCCCCCACTTCAGGAACGACGCGTCCACTTTCAGGGAAGTCCGCCAGCCGCTCCACCGTGTCAAATATGCCATCAACCCACTCAACCGCAGCGCTAGGCTTATCTTCAGCTATGTATTTGGCGATATCCTCAACGCGCTCCAAGGCAAGCGGAGACCAAACAATCCTCATTTTTCCAGTCTGCCCAAAACTCGTGCTTTTGCCTCCTCATGGGAGATGCCTTCTCCACTAGCTATCTGCTCTTCTGCTTTGTAGACCTCCTCAAGCAGCTCTAGGCGCTCTTGCATCCTCTCGTACTCCTGGACGTCCACCAGTACGGCAACTCCACGCCCCCTCTGCGTTAGCACCATAGGGCGTCGAGTTTCATGGATCTGCTTTACAAATGTGGCAACACCCGCCCGAAACTCAGACAGGGGTCGGATATCTTCATCGACGCGAACTCTTAGCATGGGAATCACCTATGTACACCTAGTTGTACTCTTAAACGTACGCCAAATGCGTAGGATTGGCAAGGAAGCGGCGCTAAGAATCGAGTAGGAAGGGGAGTCGCCTCCCCTGTCCTCTCACACCACCGGGCATACGGTTCCGTACCACGGCGGTTCATGAACAACGCTTGAGCCATCTTACCGTATCCAGTACCGAGGTCAGTCCCTGGTCATAAAACCATTTCCTCGGCAGGGCCTGATTCATGTGCGAAGCCCCAGCGTTCCACCAGGGGCCTCGACCGTTCCCCGCCGATTTCCAGGCGCGGTGCCCGTATAGGCCCAACCCTCGCAGCTTCCGACGCCGAGTTGCCGGGCGCTTCCATTGCCGCCAGATCAAAACGCGTAAGCGCCGGCGTATCCATTGATCCAGCGCTTCCAAAGGGCGTTTCACATCAACAAGATTGAAGTAGTTAGCCCATCCTCGTAGGACTGGCCTCAACCCTTCGATTACCCGTTGGATGTTACGCCCCCTGCCACGTTTCAGGATCTCACGGACACGCTGCATCATGCGCGTCAGGCTTGTCTTGGCGAGCGTCAGTTTCGGCTGCTTGTGCCGAGTGAGGCTGTAGCCCAGGTATCCGCGTAGCCATGGCCGATCCACCGCACTTTTACGGCGATTGACCGTCAGCCGAAGTGAGCTCTCGAGATACTCACTCAAGCTGCCCATGACCCGCTCGCCTGCTCGTCGGCTCCGTACATAGATTTGTACATCGTCGGCGTAGCGGCAGAAGCGGTGGCCTCGGCGTTCCAACGCCTTGTCCATGTCGTCCAGCAGGATGTTCGCCAGTAGCGGGCTGAGGGGCCCGCCTTGGGGTGTCCCCCGCCGCCTCGGCGTGGGCAGGCCATGCTGGAACATACCCGCCTCCAGATAGCGACGGATCAGACGCAGTACACGCTTGTCGTCAACGCGCCGCGCGACCCGTGCCATCAGCAGGTCGTGATTCACTCGGTCGAAGAAGGCTTCCAGGTCAAGATCGACCACCCAGCGGTGACCGGCGGTGACGTGGGCCTTCATGGCCACGACAGCCTGCTTGGCACTCCGCTTGGGGCGGTAGCCGTAGCTCGACTCGGAGAAGCCCGGGTCGAAGATCGGCATCAGTACCTGGGACAGCGCTTGCTGGATTAGGCGGTCGGTAACCGTGGGAATACCGAGCTGCCGCATCCCACCCTTGGGCTTAGGGATCGTGGTTGCTCGGATCGGGCTGGGGTGGTACTGATCAGCCAGCAGCCGCTCGCGCAGCGTTGGCCAGTACGTCTTTAGGTGGTCGGCTAGCTGATACACCGTCATGCCATCGACACCCGGTGCGCCTTTGTTGGCAACCACCCGACGGTAAGCTCGCTCCATGTTTTCCGGGTCAACGACCCGTTCCATGAGCGAGGTTGGCTCCGCTTTCGTCCACGATAACGACGCCGGGCTCGTCTCGACGCTCACCGGCTGGGACTCGGGGTACTGCCCCTGCCCCTCTGGGTGAGTGACGGTATTCGCGTCATGGTCTGTCTTCATGATCGATCCTCGAGACGTTATCGCCTACTCGCGGTTCTTCATGTTCGGCCCTTGGTGCCGGGGTGAATCGGCACTTACTATGGCCTCGGCTGACGTCTGGTGATCCCTCCCGTCGCCTCTCGACGCCGGTAGCACTGTGGCAGATCACCAGACTTCCCAGGGTAAGACGCGCGACCTTCCCGCTTATGCCTGTCGGATTTACATCATGGCGTTCCGTGCAAGTATTGGGCTTTGGTGAGTGTTGCCACCTTACCCCACCATGACGCCTCGTATCCGCTTCCTGTTCGTCAGGCCAGCGTTTTGCCTCGGGCTTCCTTCAGATTCCCCCTCGCGAGGGACACCCTTGCCGTCGGCTAGCACTTCCCCTTACCGGGCGTGCAGGGGACTTTCACCCCCAAGTCATCCTGAGGCACTACCCCCAGGAACAGCGCCGGTCAAGGCGCTACGCGCCATGCCTGGCGCACAACATAACGCTGAAGCACAGCGTCGGCATTGCAGTGGCGACGAAGGAGCCACGGAAAGGGCATACGGCGGCCATCGGCCCGCGTACTGCTGCGACTTGTTATAAATTAGTGGCTTTGGTGCTCATGAGAGCACTGTTTCCAGAGAAGCCGAACTTCCCGTACAATCCCTGAGCATCACGGGTTTGCAACACCATTTGAGTTCCCTTTACAGCCGGGTGCGTAACCAAGCATTCCATGATCCACTGCCCCAAGCCGGTACCCCGATACTTGGGCTCAACCACAATATCCGCTACCCAGGTAAACGTAGCACTATCGGTGACTGCCCGCCCAAAACCAATCTGTGTGGGACCACGGTAAAGACTGAAGCATATGGAGCCAGCAACCATGCGCTCTACAATTTCCCTAGGGCGGCGGTCACCCCAATAGGTTGCGGCAAGCAAGCGGTGGACGACATCCAGTTGCACCTTGGATTTGTCGTCAGTGATTAAGTAATCATCTTTGCGCCACTCCATTGATGGCTACTCCCTGATTTATAACAGTTTATTAATACGCATGCGTGTTTTTCTGGCAACCAGAACCCTAACCATTTACCTGTAATGCTATGAAACTTATAGAAAATAAAGCTCGGTTTTGCGATACCCTTTGCCAGAAAAATGCGCACGCACATTAAACATTATCGCTATCCTTTCAAAGCTGCTCATAAGCACAAAGGCTTTCTTTGTAAGCCATTGTTTTGCTTGATTTCAAAAGATCGTTCTTCAGAAACATGAGCACTTATATTACAAACCCAAGTAGAGAAACGCGCATTATGTGCTAGATGCTACCGTAAAAACGTGGCCACTTCGGAAGTCTGCTAAGGATCGAAATCGACCCTTCACTCCTGGAGCAATCACCTACGTTACTTCCAACCACTCTACACACTAATTCTCAAATTTTCTTAGCTTCACGCTACCAGATAATGATTGCTGCCGTCACTGGAAATGATCCTTTAATACCGCCTTCAGTTATGGGCAATGAACTCGGTAAGCTTGGCGGCAAGAACGCTGCTAAGAAACGACCTTGATGATGACTACCCACTAGATACTCGGCCCTGGTGCACTTGGCCGCCTGCTAGCTCATTTGCTATCACCTTTGGCCACTTCGCTTATTGGTCATTGTGGGCTGCCTGCGCGGCAGATGTTGACCACGCTTAAAGGCGAACAGAGCGTACTGGTATTACGCTCGTTAACGGTAGCCTCAACTGGCGTCAAGCACGTCTGAAGCGCCAGCCTTTGTTCATGGCATTACTAGCGGTACTCCCCCTTCGACCCCACTGGTGCTGTGGCAAAACAGTTTTTTGGCTCAGCCGCGAATTACCTTGGCCTGGGCCGGTGCTATGCGAGACAACAATCCCACCTCCTTGTCGGTGGAAGCGGTTGAAGAGAGCGTTGTCTAATGGCTAAGTAAACTGGTCAGCACGTTTCCGATCGCCGCTTTACGGGCTAGCTCGAAGAAGTTCAGCAAACGTGACAGGCAGGAATTCATCAATATAAGTGTCATTGAACTCTACCAGCCGCGCCAATGCCTCGGGGTCAGGCAACTTCACATGCTGGCGGTCTCTGATCACTAGCCCCTCCTCACGCAGCATCGAAAAGGTTCGGCTTACGTGTACCGGACTCATCCCCAGCGCATCGCTGATCAACTGCTGAGTAAGCGGCATGAGAAAACTATTATCCTCCACGGCCTCGATCCGCTTGAGTCGCAGGTAGATTTCGTAGAGAAAGTGGGCCAATCGCTCGTGGGCAGCATACTGCCCGAGATAGATTAGCCGCTCGGAGAGTAACGCCTGCTGACGCATCGCTGTGGCCATGAGGCCGACGGCTAGGCTCGAACGCCTGAAGAGTTCAAAAAGCTGCTGATAGGAAAACGGATAGATCACACCTTGGTTAATCATCGCCGCACTTGACAGTCGGCGGGTGAAGCCAAAATCGCGCATGCCGATGATATCGCCGGGGAGGTAGAACTTGAGGATCTGCTTAGAGCCATTTCTCAAGTTGCGATAGGAGTATGCCCATCCTTCCTTGACCACGCAGAACAGATCAGCATCTGCGCGCTCCTGCCATAGCTCTTCGCTGGCTGCTATGTGCCGTGGGTTGAGCTCAAGGCCAAGCAACAGCGCCTTGTCTTCAGGAGAAAGCACCCCTTGGACGGTAAGACCCCGCATTACTACTGTATCGAGGAGCGCCACTCAATTACCTCTCAGGCTAACGATTTTTAGCCGCATTCTAAAACACATGCTTATATTAGTGACTTAACGTATGTTATGAATAATGCTTATTATCAAACAGTTGTGCGAATCCTTACTTAGAGGCAGTCAGGAAGGATCGTTTTGAACTGCGCTCTAGACCAGGTCAGCCTGACCGTCGCTAAGCGGCGTAAAAAAGCAAATACCTCATTTCTGTACAAAGGATATTGCGAGATTTCATTGCACGAAAACTGCTGCAAAAGGAACGCTAGGAGGACATG
>NZ_JBQSYH010000036.1:0-9565 GCF_052379125.1 Halomonas sp. AOP13-D3-9
GTATGTGGGCCTGGAAGGCCGCGTGATAGGCATGACCACCTACGGCGAATCCGCCCCGGCGGGGGATCTGTTCAAGCACTTCGGCTTTACCGTCGAGAATGTGGTCAAGCAAGCCAACGAACTACTCGGCTAAGCCATGCCCGCGCTCAGTGGCTTTCTATGGCTGATTAGCTACTGGCTGATCGGTGAAGTGGTGATCCACTTCACCGGTCTGCCGATCTCGTCAGGCGTGATCGGCATGCTGCTGCTCTGCGCAACGCTCGCTGTGCGTGGTCGTGTCCCGAGCAGTATTGCCGCAGCCGCCCAGCCGCTCATTGCACTACTGGCCATGCTGATTATGCCCGGCGTTGTGGGGGTGTTTTTCATCATCGGTGAGCTGGCTGGCCAGTGGAGCGCCATTCTTATTGCCTTAGTGGTGGGCACGTTACTCAGCGTGACGACGACGCTTTGGCTGCTCAAACGCCTCATCGGGCAGCCCCATGCACGCTAATACACCGCTACTCGAACTGCTAACCACTACCCCGCTATTTGCGGTGGGCTTAACGCTCGCCGCTTATTTGCTGGGTAGTGGTCTATTCCAACGTTTAAAGCGCCCTGCTTGGCTACCCGCAATTTTGATTGCGGCGCTGCTGCTGGCGGGGGCGTTAGCGCTGATAGGGCTGCCCTACGCCACCTACCAGCAGGGTGCCACTTGGCTAACGGTGCTATTGGGGCCCGCCACGGTGGCGCTGGGGATGCCGCTTTACCAACAGTTGCCCCGCATCGTTGAGCTATGGCGACCTTTGGCGATTTGTTTACCCATCGCCGCTACATTGGCGGCTTGCTACTCGCTGGTCATTGCTTGGTTACTGGGCAGTACGGATACCATACTCGCTTCCATTGCCGCCAAATCGGTGACCGCACCTATCGCTATTGGCATTACCGAGCAGTTGGGCGGCACCACCGCACTACTGTTGGGCGCACTGCTGGTGACCGGAGTGATAACGATTCCCTGTGTCAGCCTCGCTGCGCGTTGGCTGCATATTGAGGATGATCGCTTGATCGGTTTTGCCCTGGGGCTTAACGGTCATGCCATTGGTACGGTAAGAGCGTTTGAGATCAGCCCCACGGCTGGCGCTTTCGCGTCACTGGGCATGAGCCTCACGGGTATTTTCACCGCGGTACTGCTACCACTTGCCTGGCGATTGCTAGGCATGGCCAGCTGATAGGCGTACGTAGCCGATAACAGTCACCCGCTGAAATGCGTTATCATCGCAACGAGTTCTAGCCTATTTCGATCATTGTCGATTCACTTTTAAGAGCCACCCTTCTGCATGGCTAATTCAGCTTCCAGCTATCGCATCGCCATTAACGGTTACGGGCGCATTGGCCAATGCGTGCTGCGGGCGCTCGTTGAGCGATACCACCCCGAACTTGAAGTGGTCGCCATTAATGAGTTGTCTGACCTTGCGACGATCACTTACCTAACCCGTTACGACACTACTCATGGTCGCTTTCCCGGTGACGTCGATAATGACGGCCAGGCCCTTATCGTCAACGGCCAGCGCATCCAGGTACTCTGCGAACAGGATCCAAGCAAGCTGCCCTGGAAGGCACTTAATGTGGATCTGGTACTGGAGTGTTCAGGAAGCTTTAAAGATCGCGCCACCGCTGAGCTACACCTGGAGGCTGGCGCTAAGCGGCTACTGTTTTCCCAGCCAGCGGAAAACGATGTCGATGCCACCATTGTGTGGGGCATTAATGAGGACAAGCTAGCGCTGTCCCAGCGCGTTCTCTCTGCCGCTTCCTGTACTACCAACTGCCTTGTGCCGCTGCTGACCGTTCTGGATGAAGCTCTCGGTCTTGAACATGGTGTCACCACGACGATTCATTCGGCGATGAACGACCAGCCAGTGATCGATGCCTATCACCAGACCGACCTGCGCCTTACCCGCTCAGCGATGCACTCCATAGTGCCAGTGGATACCGGTCTGGCGCTCGGCATTAGCCGCTTGATGCCCCATCTTGCAGGCCGCTTTGAGTGCCTACACGTACGCGTACCGACTATCAATGTCTCTGCCATGGACGTAGCGCTCACGGTTAGCCGCGACACCCACCGGGACGATGTGAATGCGCTGCTGCTGGCTGCCAGTCAGCAGCGTTTAAAGGGCGTGCTTGGCTATACTGAAGCCCCTATGGCATCGGTTGATTTTAATCACGACCCGCGTTCAGGCATTCTGGACGCTACCCAAACCCGGGTGGCTGGCAAGCGCCTTATCAAACTGCTGTGCTGGT
The DNA here is from genome assembly GCF_052379125.1 of Halomonas sp. AOP13-D3-9. NCBI lineage: Bacteria > Pseudomonadati > Pseudomonadota > Gammaproteobacteria > Oceanospirillales > Halomonadaceae > Halomonas > Halomonas sp. AOP13-D3-9. Next base: position 2,275 of record NZ_JBQSYH010000036.1, read on the forward strand.
TTGATAACGAGTGGGGGTTCGCTAACCGGATGCTCGATATTAGCCAGCGACTGGCCAGCCTTTCGGCACAGACGTAACCTGTTTGCATTAGCTGTTTATATTGAGTTCAACGGCCTAAACACGAGGAAACCGCTCACATGAACGTGAAGAAGATGACTGACCTTCCCTTGGAAGGACAACGCGTGCTGATCCGTGAAGACTTGAATGTGCCCATCAAACATGGCCGCGTTTCCAGCGACGCCCGCCTGCGGGCCGCGCTGCCGACGATTCAGGCAGCCGTGAAGGCTGGGGCCAAAGTGATGTTGATGAGCCACTTGGGCCGTCCCACCGAAGGCGAACCCGCCGAGGAGTTTTCCCTCGCGCCGGTGGCGGAACACTTAGGTGAGCTATTAGGCCGCCCAGTACCGCTGGTCAAAGCCTATCTCGGTGAAACAGTTGGCGAGCCCCTTGAGCTTGCCAACGGCGACGTGGTGCTGCTGGAAAACGTGCGCTTTAATAGCGGCGAGAAAAAAGACGATGAACAGCTGGCAAAACAGTACGCCGCGCTGTGCGATATCTTTGTGATGGATGCGTTTGGCACCGCCCACCGCGCCCAAGCCTCCACCCACGGTGTGGCACGTTTTGCCCCTAGCGCTTGCGCGGGGCCTTTGCTTGCCCAGGAGCTGGATGCGCTTGAAAAAGCACTGGCGCATCCGGCCCGGCCCATGGTCGCCATCGTCGGTGGCTCGAAGGTCTCTACCAAGCTGGATGTACTCACCGCGCTGGCGGAAAAATGCGATCAACTGATTGTCGGCGGCGGTATCGCCAACACCTTTATTGCCGCCGCGGGCTACAATGTCGGCAAATCACTCCATGAGGCCGATTTGGTGGGCCAGGCGAAAGCGCTGATGGAGAAGGTCTCAATTCCACTCCCGACCGATGTGGTCGTCGCCACCGAATTTTCTGAATCGGCCAAAGCGGTGGTCAAGCCCGTGGATCAAGTGGCTGACAACGAGATGATTTTGGATATCGGCCCAGATACCGCCGCTCATTTAGCGAGCATGCTCAAAGACGCTGGCACCATCCTGTGGAACGGTCCCGTTGGTGTCTTTGAAATCGATCAGTTTGGTAAAGGCACCCAGGTGATCGCCCAAGCCATCGCCGATAGCGCGGGCTTTTCTATTGCCGGTGGCGGCGATACCCTAGCGGCCATTGATAAATACGCCATAGCGGATCGCGTCTCGTACATTTCCACCGGCGGCGGCGCCTTTCTTGAGTATGTCGAAGGCAAGCAGTTGCCAGCCGTGGCAGCACTCGAAGCAGCGGCCAAACGCAGCTAACATAAAGCAACTTGAACCTGGGCGCTTATGGTGCTCGTTCAGATAACCCAATTGACAACGCAAACAGGTAAGATAATTTTATGGCTCTGATCAGCATGCGCCAAATGCTCGACCACGCCGCCGAATACGGTTACGGCATTCCGGCGTTCAACGTCAATAACCTTGAGCAAATGCGCGCCATTATGGAAGCCGCTGATGCCACTGACTCGCCCGTCATCGTGCAAGCCTCTGCGGGCGCGCGCAAGTATGCGGGTGCGCCTTTCCTGCGCCATCTGATTTTGGCAGCTGTCGAAGAGTTTCCGCATATCCCTGTGGTGATGCATCAGGATCACGGCACCAGCCCTGCGGTCTGCCAGCGCTCTATTCAGCTCGGCTTCTCCTCGGTCATGATGGATGGCTCGCTGGGCGAAGATGGTAAAACGCCCACCGACTACGACTATAACGTCAATGTTACCCGCCGCGCGGTGGAAATGGCGCACGCCTGCGGCGTTTCCGTCGAAGGCGAGCTGGGCTGCCTGGGCAGCCTGGAAACCGGCATGGCCGGCGAAGAAGACGGTATTGGCGCGGAAGGCAAGCTGGATATGGAGCAGCTGCTAACGGACCCGGAAGAAGCCGCTGAATTTGTTAAAGCGACCCACGTAGACGCGCTGGCGATTGCCATTGGCACTAGCCACGGTGCTTACAAATTCACCCAGCCACCCACCGGTGACACGCTGTCTATTCAGCGTATTAAAGAGATCCACGCACGGATTCCAGATACACACCTGGTCATGCACGGCTCCTCCTCTGTGCCCCAGGAGTGGCTCGAAGTGATCAACCAGTACGGCGGCGAGATCCCTGAAACGTACGGCGTTCCCGTCGAAGAGATCGTTGAGGGTATCAAGCACGGCGTGCGCAAGGTCAACATTGATACCGACCTGCGCTTAGCCTCTACCGGGGCAGTGCGTCGCTTCCTGGCGGAGAACCCGTCTGAATTCGATCCGCGTAAGTTCTTGAAAGAGACCGTTACCGCCATGCGTGATCTGTGTATCGCTCGCTACGAAGCCTTTGGTACGGCGGGCAACGCCAGTAAGATTAAGCCCATCAGCCTGGAAGAGATGTTCCTGCGCTATGAGCGTGGCGAACTGGCGCCTAAGGTAAAATAAACGGGTAGCTGATACGCCTCAAAAAAAGACGACCCGAGGGTCGTCTTTTTTTTTGGCCGCTCTTTTTAAATAACGCAGGTTATGGCTAATAAAATATATGTTGCAATGCAGCATTTATACCCTAACACTGGTGACGAGGCCACGACGTTTCGTGTTCCAGCAAGGAAGGAGGCCACAACACTTATGAAATCGACGACTCCCCTGTCCCTAATGCCCACTACTCCAGTAGCAATGTTCGATATATGGAAAGTCGGCATCATGGCCTTCGAGTTATGGTCAACGTCTCTGTCGACGATCACTATGCGGCATCATTTATGGCAAACACAGCCGTTTTTCAGTCCTAAAATGATCCAAGAAAATCAACGCATGGTGACTGAAAAACTTGAGGCCAGCATGGAAGCTGGCCTCGTTATGCAAAAAGCGCTGTTCAATTCAATGAGCGGGCAGCAAGCCCCCTGGTGGGTTACCAGCCAGCGCACGATGAAACCCTACCATCAGCGTAGTAGCGCTAACTCGCGGCGACTCGCCAAGTAGCGCTGGGGCACTGACGCTACTCATTATCGTCGGTGCCCTCTTCATCATCCTCACTATTCTCTTCTTCGCTGCTATGGATAGCATCGTCAGGACTCCCCGTGCCGCCCGTGCCAGCCTCTGGGTTACGCTCTTCACTCTTGCCAGGCTCTAGCTCTACATTAGCTTCACCCGCGCTGGTGGCGACTTCTTCGCCTTTCTCCTCCTCTTCCTCTTCTGCGGAGGCGCGCGCTTGCTCATCGGCGCCGTCGGCATCGCTAGACGATGCCTCTTCCTCGCGTTTTACCGACCCCGCTTTAATGCCGTACTCCGCTTCTAGTGCCTCATCATCCAGAGGCTCGTGCTGTTCGCCCTCTGCGTCATGATTATCAGCAAGCACATAGCCAGTCGTCGTTAGCAACGCAGCGCTGAGTGCAAAGGGTAGAAACCAAGGGGCTAGTCGCATTGGGTTTTCTCCATGTTGTGGTTTAACAATAGTGTATCCCTACTATCTCTTCAGCGCAGCTTGGCCGTTTCTAACGCTAGCGCTACAGCGTGTCCTGAAGCCTAAATGACATACACCAGCGGCCGCCAAAATGAGCGTAGCTGTTTAAGCTGGCTCAAGAGTAACGTGCAAGCAAGCAAAAAATTACAAAACAGTGTTCACAAATGGCGTAAAATCCCGTTCAATAGCAGTATGGATGGCTTCAACTAACACTGGCAGCGCTTGAGCCGCTGCAAGGAACATGCAATGCCGCTCCCACTTTTGCTGTTTGACTGTGATGGCACCCTCGTCGATAGCGAACCGCTACTTGCCGAAGAGATGGCCGCCGGACTGAATTCAGTAGGCCTGCCTTTCGCTGTTACTGATTATCTTGGCGAATTTCGTGGAGCGCGCTTTCGACGTATCGTTGCTGAACTGCAACAACGCCATGGTGACGTTGATCCTGTCCAGCTTGAGCACATGGAAATCTCTATGCGGGCCAATTTAGCTACACGGCTTGCTCAGGAGTTAACGACGATACCTGGCGCCCACGAAGCGCTGGATATTTTGGCCGCTTATCCCAGTGCCGTGGTGTCTAATGGACCTGAAAGCAAAATTCGCACAGCTTTAGAGGCGACAGGCCTTAGTCACTATTTTGGCAAACGCTTTTTCAGTGGCTATACCGCCAATTGCTGGAAGCCCGAACCCTGTTTACATTTACACGCAGCGAGTATCATGGGCTATTCAGCGCGTGACTGCATTGCTATAGACGATGCCTTGGTCGGTGTACGTGCGGCGCTTCAAGCGGGAATGACGGTGATTCACTTAAACCGTTTTCCTGATGCCGAGACAACGCCCGAGAACGCTATCATGATCAGCAATATGTATCAGTTGCCTGCCGTGGTGGAGCGGCTCACGCGTGAGTATTGGCAAACCCCTGTGCCTCAACATTCAATGGGAGGATAGTAATGCCCTCTTTACGTGACCAGCTCGGTGGGCTGGTTTACTCCACCGAACATGGCAAAACCTGCCCCACCTGCCGGGAACCACTTGATGCCTGCCAATGCGATGAGCTGAGCGAACAGCAGCGACTGGCGGCACTGGATGGCGTGGTGCGCATTCGCCGTGAAACGAGTGGTCGAAAAGGCAAGGGCGTTACCACCGTGAGTGGCATTCCCCTGCCGAGCGAAGAGCTTAAAACCTTGGCCAAAACGCTTAAAAAGCGCTGCGGAACGGGGGGAGCCGTTAAAGAGGGTATTATTGAAATTCAAGGCGACCACCGCGACACCCTGCATCAAGCGTTAAGCGCACTCGGCTACCAGGTTAAACTCGCTGGAGGTTAGGCCTCTACACCACCCTGACTTACCTGCGGGTAAGTCGCTATAAAGCAAGGCACTGCAATGGCTTGGCTGGAATACGTGCTACCCCTGATTTTTCTATTCCCCATGGCGGCAATGGCCAGTATTGTCCTTGCGTTGCGCAGTCTGCACGATGCCCGCGTCCACTCCCCCTTCAATGCTCCGCTTCATGAACCGGGCCAAGCACTGCGCTACCGCCTTGACCAAGCGTTTTCCAGCCTATTCTTAAACGCCGCATTAGGTCCCATTATCAGCCTCGCCCCGCTTGTTTACGGAATGGGGCGCATGCTGTTTGTTGACAAGCAGGACTGGGTCGAGTGGGCACTGTATGGCCTACTCAGCACCTTACTTGTGCTGACATTTTCCTTGCTGCTGGTCCGCGACTATCAGCGTATCCGGCGGCTCAAACTAGGTTTAGCCTGCGAGCTTGCTGTTGGCCAAGAGCTGGAACGCCTAGTCCGCCCTGATGCGCACCCTTACTATGTGTTTCATGATGTGCCCACCGATAGTTTCACGATTGATCACGTGGTAGTCACCCCCCATGGGGTATTTGTGGTCGAGACGCGGGCAAGAACACACGCCATCGGCACCGATGGTAATGAGCTCAACACTGTAGCGGTGGAGCGTGAGCGGTTACGCTTTCCGCACTGGCAAGAGCGTCGCCCGTTGCATAAAACACGCCAAGGGGTTAGCTGGCTGGCTCACTGGCTTGAGCGACGCTGTGGCGTGTCCGTACCCGTACGGGGCGTATTGGTGCTGCCGGGCTGGACAATAGATAATAGCGAAGCCGCCGCGGATATTCTGGTGGTAAGCGGTGATACTCTTGCCAAGCAGTTAACCGAGCTAACGCCAGGGCCACTCAGTGACGCCACCCATGACAAGGTTATTAACGTTCTGCTTGAGCGCGCTCAGTTGATGGAATTGAAGCACCTGAGCCAACCTTCCGTATAAGTGCCCTGCGCTCAATCCCCACGCAGTCGACCGCCCATTTCCTGGGCCAGATCCACCGCATAGTGGTCTGTCATACCACCGATAAAGTCCAGCATTCGCCGATAGCTATCGTAGAGCGACCATGAAGGCAGCGGCGTATTTTCACCAATCAGGGCCAGTACACGCTGGTGTTTAAACGATGAGTGCCCGGTGTGATGAAGTTCATGAGCCGCACCGATAAAGGCCTCCAGCAAAATGCCCAGCGTTGTATAGGCGCCAATCTCGAGCTTTGCCTTACGCTCATTCTGGAAAATGCGCTCTCGAGCCAACTGCTTCGCCGCCTGCACGCCCCATCCCAGGTCAGGGTGACACAGCTCCAACAGATCCTCACTGAGTGTGCCGCTCAGCAGGGCCTGCTCGTGCTGCACAAACACCGTGCCAACATCATTGACCGCCCGCTCCATCGCAGCCCCTCGCAGCAGCGCAATGCGACGCCGCTGGGACACGTTACGGGCTTGCATATCGGCATACTCGGGCGGAAACTCTCCGGCAACTTGGCGCAGTATTTCGACAACCTCTTCATAGCGCAGGATGCCCATCTCCAACCCATCCTCCAGATCTAGCAGGGCATAGCAGATATCATCTGCTGCCTCGACTAGCCACGCCAGGGGATGGCGGCACCAGCGCTGCTCGCCTTGGGGCAACAACCCGACTGCTTCAGCCACCTCTTTGAGCAGCACCTGCTCTGACTGATAGGCACCAAACTTGCCCGCTCGACCACCATAACGAACCGTCCAAGGGTATTTAAGTAATGCACCCAGGGTGGCCGCAGAAAGCCGCATACCGCCATTAAACTGGTTATATTCGATCTGGGTAATCACCCGAAAACCCTGGGCGTTGCCTTCATAGGTCAACAGATCTTCGCGCTCAGCGTCTGAAAGGCCTTCTAACAGGCCACTGCTTTGAGCGCGCTGAAACCAATCACGGATTGCATACTCTCCCGCATGGCCAAAAGGGGGATTCCCGATGTCATGTCCCAGGCACGCCGTTTGGACAATGACGCCAAGGTCAGCAGGCGTAATCCATTCAGGCAGGCGATCGCGCAGCAACTCCCCCACAATCATGCCCAAGGAGCGGCCTACACAGCCAACCTCCAGCGAGTGAGTTAGGCGCGTATGAATATGATCGTTTTCGGTTAGCGGATGCACCTGGGTCTTGCGCCCTAGGCGTCTAAATGACCCTGAGAAAACAATACGGTCGTGATCTTTATGAAACGGGCTACGACCGATTTCACGGGTACTTGTTGAGCGTTGGTCGTGAAGACGACGTGGGGAAAGTAACTGTTCCCAGCGCATCTGAGTCATGGGCGTTCCTCCTGGAGGAGTGCATTCTGACATAAAATGCCGGAAAACCGCACGTTAGTGTGAATGGTGAAGAGTGAGGAGTGAGGTGTGAGGTGTGAGGTGTGAGGTGTGAGGTGTGAGGTGTGAGGTGTGAGGTGTGAGGTGTTGAAGTCTACCCCTCACTCCTCACTATTTACCCCTT
>NZ_JBQSYH010000037.1:0-5273 GCF_052379125.1 Halomonas sp. AOP13-D3-9
CGTCTAATACGCTGCTATGCAAATCAGTAAAAAGGACCTAAATGTCAACTTATCCCGACGCAATTGGATACTTACGCAATCTTGGTCATTCAGAGGGTATCCCGTGGTTGGAAATGATCTGTGATGCGGCTGCTTCTGGAACAACAATTCTCAGTTCTTTCGACTTGGATACCCTTGTTCAGCTTTTTACAAAACGGGCAAGCTATCTCCGCCAGCCTGCGCCTCCGACCGTTGCAGCCCCTGCTGGGGCCACAGCGATAACTACTGATTGGCTTGAGAGTATTGGGCCTTTTCACGGCTTCAAACGCCTAGGTGATACGCTAGCGGCTTCGTTTCCAAAGCGGGTGAGTATTGTTTTCGGAGCAAATGGAAGCGGGAAATCTAGTCTATGTGATGCATTACAGATACTAGCTTCGAATGAAGCACCGAAACGACCACTTCATGACGTTCGTGCGACAACGGCGCCGAATCCTTCGTTCGATTTCAAGTTCGCGTCAGATGCAACTATTCAGAATTGGAGTTCACCGAGCAGTTACGGCTCCCGCGCGAGCGCTTTGAAGTACTTCGATTCGGGAGTCGCTGTTCACAACATCAAGAACTCTGTCCAACCTGGCAGGATTATTGAGCTCGCACCCTTTAAATTAGATATTTTTGTAACCGCTAAGAAACACTGTGAGGAACTGCGTGTAGAGCTACAAAGAATGCAAAATGAAAATGCAGCGCTACTCGAAGGGACAGAAAACCAGGTCCGCACAAAGTTTGCGACATTTGCAGGAACAGCACTAGCTACCTTGAGTAGTCAGAATACTGCGACGCTAAAAGCGCAGATAGAATCTGGTGAAACCTATACGAAAGATGGCGAACTTGAAGAGAAGCTCAAAAATAAAGCGGAGTTAGAAAAAGCGACATCAGAAGAAGGGCTTAAGCTGCTTAAGGGTGAGGTCTCTGCACTGAAAGCCCTGTATGGGGAAATTCATCCAATCCTGATCGCATCCGAAATGCTTATTGAAATTGATCCGGTTGTTCAGGCTAGAACTTTGAAGGAAAAAGAGGAAGAACTGGAAGTTCTGGCGAGAACTCTAATTCCCACAGGTGCAAATTTAGAAAAACTGATGGCACTTATCCGGCCTGCCAATGAAGTGTGCAATCTCCACTCGCCGGAGCCAGAAGTGTGTCCACTGTGCAGACAAGCGTTGGAAGTAACCGAGCTTGAGCTATTCAAGCAATACGCCGATCTTCTCACCGGCGAACTGGATGCTGCCATCAATCAACTCCAAAAGGTAATCGAAACCGCAGATAAGAACTTCAAAGTGGTTGGTGACTCTGTGCCTGATAGTTGGGCCAAGGACTCCGTCTTACCGCCGGAGAGAATCGAGCCCATCAAGTCTATCGGTAAGGTAATTCAAGAACGCTTCAAGAAGGGAGATTTAATCGATCAGGAGGGCGAGGCTGCCGCTGCTTCGCTCCGAGCCTTCGTGGATGAAGTTTCGAGAAGTATTGAGGAGAAAGCGGAACTAATCGAGAACGCCCGGAAAGACCGCGACAAGCTTCTTCGGCAGCTCAGTGAAGTTTCCACAGACTGTCAGGCTCTTCTTTACAGAAAGGAAATCACGGAGAATATTAATCTCATTAAGGAGGCATATCGTCGATCACAGAATGCTGATTATTGGGATTCAAATCTGCCGACATTCGCGACGGTACTACGGAAAGTTACTTCCACAGCCAAAAAGGCCCACAAAGAGCTTGTTGTGGAAGATTTCAAGGCTCGCTTGAACGATGAGTATCTTGCGCTAGCTGAAAGAGAGATGAGTGCCTTTGGTGTCGAGCTGAAAGATGTCGGTGGTGACGGAGCTGTCACAGTAGATCATCATATCTCTGGTCAAAAAATCGAAGCTGTATTGAGCGAAGGTGAGCAACGAATTCACGCACTTGCCTTGTTCTTTGCAGAGCTAGAAACCTGTGGGCAGCAAGTAATTGTCTTTGACGATCCAATCTCTAGCTTTGATTATAATTACATTGGTAACTACTCTAATCGTCTGCGCGATTTCATTCAAAAGCATCCGGCTCGTCAGGTCGTTGTGCTCACCCATAATTGGGAGTTTTTTGTTCAGATACAAACAACTATGAATAGAGCTGGATTAAATGGCCATACGGCTGTCTATGTCCTAGAAAGCTGCGTTGCGCTGGATGAATACAGCGAAAGTATTGACGATTTGAAGTCCGGTATCGATACTATTCTCGCAATTTCCGGAGAGCCTATTAAAGACCAGAAGGAGTCTATGGCTGGAAAAATGCGCCGGCTTATCGAAGCGGTTGTGAATACTCACGTATTTAACAAACAGAGGCATCAATTCAAGCAGAAGAGCCAACAGGTGTCAGCTTTCAGTGAATTTACGAAGGTCGTTCCTCTCCTTCAGGATGAGGCTCAGTCCCTGAGAGATCTTTTCGAGAAACTGAGCATTACCGAACACGATGATCCTAGAAATGCCTACGTAAACACAGATAAGGCAATGTTCGTAACCCGATACAACGCGATAAAAAATATTGAAACTGCAATTATTGGAAGGAAGTAGGATTTGTCGTGAAGCTTTTCAATATGCATATTTATGACGTGCGGAAGTATGCATAACAAGTAAATGGTACGGACACGTAAACGCGGCGTAGATTTTGGACGTTATCAGCATTGCCTCAACGTCCAGCTTTGGCCGGTTACTGTGGCTCAAGCTACTCAGGTAGTGGTGTGGCAATTGACGACCCAAAGCGGCCCTTCCGGTGAAAGCGACATGCTGATTCAGCCGTGTTATGCAGGAGGCACGATAATCTATGCTATACTGCCTATTTATACTTAATTTATTTTAATTTCAATGGCATAGGTCATAAATAAAGGGCTGTATAACCTCAACGAACGCGCTAGCGGGTTCATTGAGGTTATATAGAGGGGGTTATAATCACTATTATGTGCCACATCATTTATCAACATTGGACTATATGAAGAATCAACTTATTTTAATCGTATTAACACTTGTAACTCTTCTGTCAGCAGCAGGAATGATCGTGTTTATCAATATAGATAACTTATCTGCTTACGGTAGCATTCTTGCCGCTAGCGGGAGTTTTATTGCAGTCATTTGGTTTACTGGAAGTTTAAGATACCAGGCACAACAACTGAAAGAGCAAAGGGAACAGTTCCAAAAAGAATTTGATAGGTCTAATGAGGAAAGTAGACGCAATGCTTTGCTGTTAGCTAAAGAAATACTCATCACCGCTGAAAATCGAGCTTTGGCTGTAAATGGTGAATTGTCTTCAGTTGAGCAAATTTTTTCCAACTATATCAATTTCATTGAGTTTAGGGATATTTTTGAATCTCACGATCCCAAGGTTGTTCAAGAAAGTGTTAACAGTTGGTATAAAAAAGAAACTCCAGCAGTCGAGTTGATGAAAGGTATTAAAAGTGCAGCTCAAGTATATTTTATAGCTATTGATAAATTGGATGTTGATTATACAAAGTCGCCTGAAGATTTTGTCTATATTTATGGCTGTCACCTTTGGAGCCTTCCATTTTTTTCTACGTATCAAAGTAGTGCTATGTCACTATCTGAATATATGATGCGTCTGCAACCTGGAAGAAGAGCTGTTCATTTTGCTGCATTAGGAGCTGTGGCGAATCTAACAACAAGTGAAATCCTGAAAATGGATGAGATTCGAGCTGACATAGCTGAATACGAAATTAATGGCCGTAAAATTCCCCCAATTGCAGAAATACTTCGTGGTTAAGGCACATAACAAAGCTTTTAAGATGGATTCACAATGCTTGGCATTTTTGGTTTAATTCAGCTTAAGTGTTTACAGAATAATGGTTTAGGTCGGGTGGTTGCGTTGCTCACCACTCAACGCGGCGTTATGTTTCCAAGTAAAGGAAAAAAATTTGGATATTGATTTATTAAATCCTATTGGTGACGGTAGGTTTGCAGATGTATGGCTTGGTACCGATGAAATTGGGAGAAGAGTCGCAGTGAAGGTACTAAGAGAGGAAGGTAAGGGCGTTTCTACAATTTTAGACCATGCTAGGGCTTTGGTTAGGTCTAAGCATAACAATGTGGTCGATGTCTATTCTATCGAAAGTGTATGTATCCCTAATTTAGGTGATGAAAAGTGTATTGTCATGGAGCATGTTGATGGCATTACGCTGGAAAAACGGTTGAAAGACAATCTGACGAATCAAGAGGCCTATAGAATTGGCCATGAAATTTCGGAAGGTGTTAAGCATATCCATTCTCAAGGTCTAGTACATATGGACTTACACGATGAAAACGTGCTGGTTGAGACTGATGGAAACATAAAGCTAATTGATATTATGTACTTAAGCTCATTGAAAGATGTGCCGGAAATGGCACAGGAAGTTCGATTTAAGTTTGATAAAAAGCAGCTAATTGATCTCTTAAGTCAAATATGTTCCAAGTCTCCTCTCGGAAATGACGCAAAAATAAAATTTAACTCTGGAATCTCAGAAGAATCTGATCTTGAAGATATAACTCAAAGTTTCGAGAATGTATTTACACTGATTCGTCTTGACTTAGAGTATATGATTGACGCGTTCAAGGTGAATGGAGTGAATGCTAAACATTATAAATTTAGGTCAGAGTGTGCGCATGATGTGGATGAACTTAGGAGAATAATGGGTTCTGAAATTTTAAGTATTCAAACCCAACAGCAGTATTTTCCAGATAACGATGTTGACTTGATTACAACATCAGAACTAGATGATGTACGTAACTTTATGCGTCAAGTAGTCGATGGTCATGTGATGCTCCAAACAGTCCAATATTATTACGATTATACCGCAGAGAGAGATTATGACCTTTATTAGAAATGTCAAATAAAAACACTCGAACGCAGCATGGCTGCGCCGATGTTTGAGGCGTTAGGCGATAGGAGATCACATGGAAGAAAATTTGTGCAGTTGGGCGCCTGGGTTAGTAGTAGAGCTGATTAAGGCTATTGCATGGCCAATTACCGTGCTAATAATCGGGATTCGCTTTCGTACTGGCATATTTGAGTCTATTCAAATATTCTTTTCCAAAAATACAGTCTCAGAGGTGTCTGCGTCTGCATCTGGAGTATCGGCGAAATTTGTCGCTGCTCAGCAGTCACTAGAAGCTCTTGAGGGTTCAGGAGGTAACTCTGTTAATTTGCCAGAGAATATGAGCTTAGAGGCCATCAGGCAGCGGCACGAAGAACATAAAACGGAATTTAGTGAAGATATACTTGGTGGG
>NZ_JBQSYH010000038.1:0-4827 GCF_052379125.1 Halomonas sp. AOP13-D3-9
ACAACAGGGCGATGTGGACAACTATTTGCATGCGGTGCCCGGACAAGCAGCTTCGGTGACGGGGTTTACCAATTTTTTAAATCGCCAACATGCCACCACACTGGCCCCTAGAGTGGATGAGAAGCGAGCAAGAAAACGGCGAAAAGAAAAGTTGGCTCGCACCACGATGCAAATGGCGAAGTGTGCTGATCAAGGAGAAGATTGGAGTGAGCGGTGGATCGTCACAGCCATGGAATACTTTCATGACAAGAAAGTATCCAAGAAAACACTTCGTCAGCAGGCTGTAGAACGAGAGGAAGATGGGATAAAGGTAATCATGGGCGGCGTGACCTACTGGCTGCCTATCGCATGAGTGCTAAGGCGCCTCATTGATCGGCAAGCCTTTTAATATCGGCCGCCACAGCATCCATGGGGTCGCTATCGCGGATCAGTACACGCGCCTCTCCCTGTTCATTGAAGGCGAATACCGCGCTGGAGTGCGATACATCGTAGTTGCCGTTGCTATCTTCTTCACCATACCCGTAGGTAACACGATAGCGGCGTGTAAGCTCATCAAGCGCTGCTTTGTCCCCCGTGAGACCAGTGAACTGGAGGCCGAAAGCGTTAGTATAGGCACTCAGTGTTGCTGGGTTATCGCGACGGGGATCTACAGAGACAAAAAGTACCTGGATATCATCGCGATAAGTTTCCTCTAGGCGCTGGATGACAGCGTCGAGGCGCGCAAGCGTGGTGGGACAGACATCAGGGCAATGAGTGAAACCAAAAAAAAGCAGTGTGCTCTTGCCAAGGAATTGATCGGCGGTCACGTCATTACCGTTCTCATCAACAAGATCAAATGCCAACGGCGGCATAAGCCCTGAGATATCCTTGGTCTGCCACGTTTGCTCACCGCATCCCATTAGCCATAGCGATACGAACACCGGAATAATCCATTGGCGCATTCTGCTCGCTCCTACTGTGTTGTGGGTGCTCCAGCGCGGAACTTGACGTTCTGCTGCTGCCCGTTGTCTAACAGGAGGGTTACTTCAATTTCGTCGCCGACGGCGATGGGGTGCTTACGCTTCATCAGCATTAAGTGATAGCCCCCCGGAGCAAGCTCAACTAGCTCTCCCGCCGCTACTGTTAACTGTTCTACGTGCTGCATACTTGAGATACCGTCCTGACTGACACTTTGATGTATCGTGACGTTATCAAAGGCCGAGCTATCCGCCCCTATCAGCGTGGTGCCTGTTTCACCGGTATTCGTGAGGGTAAAATAGCCTGCTGCAGGAATATCGCCTGGCAGTAGTCGTATACGAGCATCAGTGATCTGCAAATCTGCAGCGAGCAGCGTGCCGGGCATTCCGAAAATCAACACAAAAGTCGTGCACCAGATGCGCGCTGATCGCGGTAATTTAGCGAGTTGGGTGGGGAGCATGAACAGTATCCTCATTTCGAGCGTCACGGAACATATAGCTAAGAACAATAAGCACTCCAAGAGCGCTCATCATGGTGGCTGGAACCCAGGTCAGCAGGCCGCCAATACGTTGATCATCGAGGGGATCCAACGGCCAAGCACGGCCACAAACCTCATAGACATCAAAAATCACCTCTTCACTGAAGGCGATGTAGGCACCCAGAACAATCTGCGGTGGGATCACCGCCAGTAGAATGGCAATTCGCTTACCATAGCCGAGTCCACCTTGTAGTGGCGAGCGGTGATCAAAGATCAGCCACCAAAACAGTAACCCATCCAGCGCCATGCTCCAGTTCATCACCTGATAAAGGTCAGCGCTCAGCATGGCATCGAAGTGGATCTCGGGGATCAGCCAGAAATAGATAAGCCCAACGAACAGCACAGGGGCGATTAATGGTTGCTGAAGTATCCTGTAGGCGGGGTGCAGCACACGTGTGACTAGCCTCCCCCTAGAAAGTTGTCTAATTCGCGTTGGCAAACCTTCGACCAATACCGGCAGGGGTGCTGCCAAAGCGATCAAGAAGGGGGCAGCGTGATGCAGTACCAAGTGTTGGGCACGATGGGCAAAGAACATGTACTGAGCGAGGTAGTCGTAATGTGTCAGAGTGACGCCATAGATCGCCGCAACTCCGAGCAGGTAGGTGAACGTGCGGGCTATGCTTGTAGGCTCGCCGAGCCGTTGGCACTGCCGGAGGCCACGCAGGTAGAGAACGATAGCCAGCACACAGGCGGTTGCCCACGTCAGTGAGAACTCCCAAGGCCTTAAGTAGCTCAGAGCGACGTCAATAGCCCTTCTCCCTCAGATTAAACACATTGAGACAGCTTAGGCAGCGACTGCACAATGCGGCAAGTGGATGCTACCAACGTTGTGATGATCGCATGAGCTCTTTCTACGCTAGGGATGGAAGAGCTCAATCAACAACACACGACGAATATTAAGGGCTTGACGGTAGCCAAGCCGTTGTTCTCCTAAGGGCTGACAAAACGCGCTGCCTTGTCTTTATCGACATTCACGACGAATGAAGTGTCAGTTCTTCATAAACACTGTTGATATTGTCGTCTTCTTTATTACTCGGTTCCGGCTTGGGATACAGGGGTTCGATAAGCCCGTTGGATAATGCTAGTAAATCGCTAAGCTGTTCGTAATCGAAGCTAACGCCATCTGCATTGCGTTGCTCAAGGCGTGTAATAGCATCTGATATAGCGGTCATGGTGTGATCTTCCACCCCTAAAGGAGGTAATGCCTGTACCAGCGGCTGTCCGTTGTCCCAACCGATTTTAATAGGTTGGTTGATGATATTGACCTGGGTGCCCGCCGGTATGCGGTCAAAAATTGATTCAATATCGTCAGGCAACATGCGTATACAGCCACGGCTTGCACGCATGCCAATGCCATCGGGCTGGTTGGTGCCATGAATTAGATAGCCATCGAAGCCTAGAATAATGGCGTGGTCTCCTAGCGGGTTGTCGGGGCCGGGCGGCACAACGCTTGGCGCGGTTTCGCCGCGTGCTTCCGCTTCGCGTTTTACCGACTCAGGCGGGTACCAGGCGGGGTTTTTAATGTTCATAGTGGTCTCGGTCACACCGAGAGGAGTATCAAACCCTTCGCGACCGATGCCGATAGGATAGGTCTCAACGCGCGGTGTCTCACCGTTTTTGACATCTGGGTAGTAGTAAAGCCGCAGCTCGGCGATATTGATAACGATCCCAGTACGCTCGACATTCGGCAGAATAAAACGTCCGGGAATAGTCACTTCCGTGCCCACCCCTGGAACCCAGATGCTGACCTCTGGATTTGCACGGATCATCTCCAAATAGCCCAGGTTGTGACGCTTGGCAATATCTATCAAGGTGTCGTTGTAATCCCTGACTATGAAGGTGTCAGCCTCACCGATGATATTGCCTTCCTCAGGTAGCGGGTAATGCCCCTTGGGCCATTCCGTCTCCTGGGTAGTGGCGGGTTGTGCTGCCATGGCGACAGGGAGCCATGCCAGAGACGAAACCATCACACTCATGATGAAGCCCATCTGCATTGGCCATGGGAGGAGTCTCTTAAGTATTGCTGCGTTATTTACCGAGAGCATCGCTAGGTTCCTTTTTCATCTAATGCGTCGTTTTTGGATCGAGATAAGTTCAGTTGTAATCCGAGCAGTGTCAGCAAGGTGGCGAGTATCCAAGCGGGCCCACTACCGGTGCGTGTGAAAGGAGTTAGGCCCTGCATAGGGGTTACCTCGCCAGTTAAACTGGCCTGTTCAAACTGTGGGGCGCGGGCAGTGACGTGACCTTGTGAATCGATCATGGCCGTCACGCCATTACTGGTAGCTCGAAGTATGTGACGGCCATTTTCTAAGGCACGTAGACGCGCCATTTGAAGATGTTGGTGTGGGCCAATGGAACGCCCAAACCACGTATCGTTGGAAACCGTTAGTAACAGCTCGGCATTGCGCGCCTGCTTGGCCACGCGGTCGGCGAAAATGATCTCGTAGCAAATGGCGTTGCCAATGGCCGTACCAGCGACGCGTATCGGGGGCTGTTTATCTGGCCCTGGGGTCATGCTCGGCATTGGTAGATCGAAAAAGGCGATGCTGCCAGCGAGTAGATTTTTCAGTGGCAGGTACTCGCCGAAGGGTACCAGATGGGCTTTGCGATACTGGCCCTGATCACCCAGGCCGACAACGCTGTTGTAATAGAGCCCCTCGGCGTCGCGCTGCAGAATGCCAGTCAGCAAGTGGGTGCCAGTGGTGAGTTCAGATTGCACCCGTTCAAGGATCAACTGCGCTTCCTGCTCGAACATGGGAAGTGCCACCTCCGGCCAAACGATTAGATCGATATCGCTAGGCTGCTCCCGTGTCATCGCCGTGTAGATACTGATCGCCTCGCGCTGCCCTTGGGCAGTCCACTTAATGCGCTGATCAAGATTCCCTTGCAGCAACGCCACCCGGATGGGCTTTCCGGCCGGGGTTGTCCATTGGGTGGGCAATAGGAATGGAACGATCCACAGGGCGGCAATTGGGACGAGGTACCCCCAGCGGCGACGCAGTACCTCTACCCCTAACGTACCTGTCAGTGCGGTCATGAGTGACAGCAAGTACACACCCCCAACGGGCGCCCATGGGGCTAGTGGAGAATCTATCTGAGAGGTGCCCAGCAATAACCAGGGAAAGCCGGTGAGCAACCAGGTGCGTAGCCATTCGCTCACCACCCACATACCGGCAAAGCTAAGACAGGCTAACCGTGGCCCCGTGATGCGTCGATAGAGCCCAAAGGGGATTGCAAAGAAGAGCGCCAGGGCGCTGACAAAAAGAGTGGTGAGGAGCATCGCCATCAAGGCCCCGGTGCCACCGAAATCGTGAATAGCAACGAAGACCCAC
>NZ_JBQSYH010000039.1:0-4411 GCF_052379125.1 Halomonas sp. AOP13-D3-9
GTTCATGGTTGTTGGTTAACGCAAAGAAGATAATGCAGGAGCCTGATGGTCTGAGAATTTGGACAGAAATTGCTGAGTCCTATTTTAGCCAATTTGTTTGGTCAAGTTATCATCCTCGCAATAAGAGCTATGTGCAGCATTAACCAGTTGGCAAAAAATGGCATTTTACCAGCATATTTCCCACGTAGGGGCATGATAGTTAAGCCATGTTGCCTGCCGTGTTCCAGGGCTCCTTATTCGTAGTTTTGGGGAGCCCTTCTTTTGTGGTGTGTAGTGCAAGCGAAATTTGCTTACACCATCATGCTGTGTGGGCGATCGGACTGAGGTTGAGGTGCTGTTGCTAGGATTACCAGAGTAGCTATCAAGCGGTAGCCCAGGGGGGAGCACGCTCAGTGGATTCGAGCATCAGGTAAAGGTGACAGCGCCGTGCCTCATAGGAGCTGACCTTCTGGCTATCCGCTGGCTGCATGCATTTTGATCTTATCCCGCCCTCAGTCTGTAGAGCGAATTTCGAGGTGTCCGTTGATAGTCTTGAATGGAGCACTCCGTCTAGGTGACCAGGATGGAAAGCTAGTTTGTATGCATCCGTGTACGGGACAATATGTACATTTCTAGGTCATTCATTGGCAAGCCGCCAATTGCCTGGCATTCGGTGCGCCCGCCGGAAAAAATATATCCTTGGCGACCATGTATGTTCAGTACGGCGATTTCATCGATTCCCGAGAGGTACGAATCAGGAGCCCCCGTGAATACAGGCATACAAACCCCCATTGAGATGAGAGGACGCAATACTTGATCCGTCATACGACGTTCTCTGGTGATAACCGTTAGCTGGTTACCCGTCAATCGGATCTCCTGGGGATTCCAAGGATCCAAAGCCACCTGAAGCCTCTCCTGTGTATCGGAATCAGCTACTGCTGTCTGCCACGCTACTAGCAGTAGTCCTATAGTAATGCTTACCGCAACCGTATTACGCATATCTTCTCCTATGGCGATTGAATAACTCTCCTACATACCGACCTCATTAGCCAGCGCTTCAATATCGAACGGCTCGATAGGCTTGAACACTCCCGTCTTGGTCATTTTTCTCCGCAGCTCGAAGCGCTCTAGGGTGGCGGGTGGCTCGATATCGGCCAGGGCCTTGAAGTTGATCTCTCGCCATTGAGGTTTAGTAACAAGAACGCTGTAGAGATAGCTCTCGGTGGGCTGCCCAGTACCGGCGTCGAGGGTCGGCACGTAGGCTGATACAAGTGCCACCTGAACGGTCGGAAGACGGTGGTATATCTCACCTAGTACCCGCATCGCCACACCATGGGCGTAGTCGCGATAAAGCATGCGCCGCCGAGTGGCAGCGACTTTTTTGACGGAAACCTTCGCCTGCTTAGCGGATAGGTTGTACTCCATATCAGGGAAGGCATCTTCCTCAGGTAGCTCGATGTCGATAGCGATAGTGCTGGCATCATCACCGAGATCGAAGCTCACGTTCGTCTCTCTTGGCCAGGGGATTTCCCCAATATGTTCTTCAAGAACATTAGCCATGGCATCAAGGTTCGTCAGTACTAACTCGGTTTCCAGCTCACGCCGCTGCCGCTCCTGCTCGTTAAAGGCCCGCGCTGCCTCCTCCCATTCGCTAAAGGCACGTGCGTATTGTTGAGTCCATCGCTCGTTTTGTTCTGCTAGACGACGTCTCGCCGGGGGCCAGATACGGCTCCAGAGTGTTGGCTGAAGAAGAGTCTTGCGCTGAGGCTCGGGTTCGGGAAACGCTCGGCTCTGAAATATTGGCTTGTCTCGTGGGGACAGCGTATTGAGATGCACCGTCGCCAGCGCCGAAATATCGGCGTTTAGCCGATCACATGCTTGTTGGAGCATATCGCGCATGCCCTCTCCGGCGTACTTACGAAGCACACGGAGCTCTGTCTCATCGTATGGCTGGCCATCCTCGTCAGTGATCACGAGCTCGCCATTCTCCTGGATGCGGGCACGCACCACCGCCGAGCCCCCTGCCTTGAGCTGCTGCTCAAGTGCTTTGCCGGGAGAGAGCGCTCCCGCCGGGTTGCTCCGCACACTGCGTTTGTTGAGCTTTTCACGATAGGCGAGGCCAGTACCCGGCAGCCCTATGTTGCCATATACACCGCGGCTCCCAACGCTTATCTTGGCGCCACGAGGGCCTATAGAGGCTCCGATTCCGCTTTTGCTTAGGTTCAGGCTAATGCCTGGGGCGATACGGATACGCCGATTAAATCGAAGTGCCATTCTCCGCTCCCTATTTTGTTAATCGTTATTATCGCCTTCAGTCTGGTTCCTGCATGGCATCGCTGAAGCTTGTCGCCAGGATGCCGGTGTTACGTTCCCTTGCCCCACGATGTTAAGAGTAGCGACGTTCCACCAGAGTGATGTCCACCATCAAGCTCACAGTGCTTGGAAGCCGAGGCAGCGTCGACAGCTTCTAGGTCGTATTTCGCTGTAATCGTTGATAGCTAGAATGGGACAAGTCAGCTTAGGGTGCTAGGCTTAATCTCAAAATACTATAACGATAATTCTCATACGTAAGGGATGGCTCTATGCTAACGGCTTTCACCCAGTTCCGTATCACCACCCGACACACGAGAGTCAGCATCGTTGGCTCCGTACTTACCGACATTACAAGCGACATCGAACTCGAACTCCGCGAGCTCGGCTACCCGCTGCAGGAGTATATTCCTTGTGACGACCTACGGAGGGATCTGATGACAGCCTTCGGCAGTGAAGCCCATTGCTTCTTCCAGGACGATGCTGCCTATTTTTTCGTTTGATCAACATACTTATGTGGCATGAGTTACGAGCGGCCAGCAGAAGGAATAGCGGTGATTGAGATAGGGGGAAACTGTTATTAAACAAATAGGTGGATGCTATGACTTTAATGGAGCGCGTCGACAGGGACGAATATTGGAAGGGCAGCTACTACCTGGGACGTTCAATTACCGGCGCGGAAGGGAGCGCATGTGCTGGCACACGGTTTCCCACTGCCCAAACCGGAAACGGTCATACTGGCGAACCAGAACAACTTTTCCATATTTCATGGCGTTTTCTCCATCTGATCTCAGCGGGCCGCTGACAGCCTTTACACGACATATGCAAAGCAAGCTTATGCGTATAGGGCAGGAAGGAGAATCCAAGGTGGTAGCTGCATCCACAATGCTATCAGCGTTCCCGGTGTTATGGAAAGTGCCTCTGAGGGAAATAGTGGTTTGTGTCTCAGGCACGCCGAGTTGCTCTATATGTCGTTAAGCGCTTCGGTGTGATATGGCACTTTGCAACTGACTAACTTATATAGATATTTGAACACATTGCCCCTGCTAAGGACTGTTTATGATCGATAGAATACTGTTGCGCAATGTCTCCAGCTATTCCCCGAACTCCGTCGTTACTATAGCGCCCTTAAAACGTGTGAGCATTTTCTACGGTCAAAACGGCACAGGCAAAACCACCATTAGCAATTACCTCCAAGCGCCTACTGACGCTCGGTTTAATGAGTGCCAGCTTGATCCAGTCAAAGCTGACCGAGAAATTTTGGTTTATAACCACGCTTTTATGGAGAGAAATTTCCATGAGACAGCTGCTCAGCCCGGCGTATTTACCCTCAACGAGGGCAATGTTGAAGCGGATAAGGCGATAGCGGTGGCCGAGGCGGCCATCAACTCGCTCACTGCTACTCACAATGCGCATATGGCAGAAGGCAATCAAGCTAAAGCTGCCCAGGAAGCGGCCAAAGACAAGCTCAAAAACCTTATCTGGAAGCTCAAGGGGGGCTTTGATAACAGTGCACTTGCATATTGTTTCAACCGACTGAATACTAAAGACCGGTTGCTAGATGCTGTCTCTGCGGTTGCATTGGTTAGCATGTCCGACACGGAGGAGGGACTCCTTGCCGAGGCTGCTCAGTTGCAAGACGCGAGCGATGTTGAGCTGCCAGATATTCCATATTTGAAGTTTGAAGGTGCGGGGATAGAAGCCGACCCGATTTTGAAAGAAGTTATCGTCGGCACGGGTGATTCGTATCTGTCGGAACTAATCCAAGAGTTGGGTAACTCGGATTGGGTCAAGCATGCATTGAGATTTGAATCGCACTCGAAAGACCAGTGCCCTTTGTGTCAGCAACCATTACCGGTAAATTTCTATGCTGAGCTACATAAGGTATTTGATCAGACCTACGAAAAGCGATTAACGGCTCTTACAACGCTGCAGCAGCGATATACAGGCGCTGTCGAGCGGCTTCTTCGCCAAAGTGAGGCCCCTATTTACAGCGTAGAGTCGATTCAGGTTCACGTTGCGAATTTGCGGGCTATGCTTCAGAAAAACATCCAGGCTTTATCGGCCAAGGCGGCCAGCCCTTCAACGATTATCACTCTGAATACCACCGATGTGATGATTG
>NZ_JBQSYH010000040.1:0-3415 GCF_052379125.1 Halomonas sp. AOP13-D3-9
TCCTTCCAACCAACTATAAATTACAGCAACCTTAACGCCCGATTTCTCGAGATAATCATGAAATAGCCGCTCATGGGTCGGAGCTCCTATTGCGATGATTACGAGATCATAGAGCTTTGAAACCTCAGGACTTCTATAATCGAGTAAAGAATTGAGGGAACCATTTACGTTGAGCCAAGGAAATTTTGCTTTCAATTGAAAAGCTACGGCAAGAGCTTTCGGCCAACCGGTTTTGTAGCCATCTAAGGTATGGCGGTACAAATTAGATGTGCTAAAGCTGTCTGGATCTGCGATATCAATATGACCAATTCCTGCTGACCCCAGTTTATGTGCTATCTCACTTCCCACCGATCCACACCCAACCAACAACACTTTCTTATTGTCAAGTGATAAGCTGGCACCACTGCGGGGCAACATGAGTTCTTTATTAAATATCTCAACAAAGACTGGCTCTATCCTCCACAGCCTCATTTTTTCAGGGGTAAGAGGAAATGTCCTCTTTTTACCCAAACTGAGCTTTACCCCAACCCAGGATTTGCCTGATGGTGTTGCTATGTTGAGCACTAACCAAAACTCTTTAGCTCTTACAGAAAACAACTCCTTGTCTACCCTACTTTTTGTTTCAGGCAGAAGTCTTTGCAAGGCGTCCAGTACCCATGCTTTCAATCCATCAGCATTACTGGGTATAACCGGGTCTATAGATTGCAACGGAAGAATAAAGCCTGTTGCATCTTTCTGTTGCTGTCGTGAATCTATCTTGAAAAAGCGTGCCACATCCTGATCATTACCCTCATATGGCAGGGCCGTGAAAGATGCGGAAATACTCATAACACTATCTGGTGAAATGGGTTTGTAAATATCCATTTGAGTAAAGTTGGCTATACGTGACGTACAGTACAGAGTCTTTGGCGATTTGCTCAATAGACTCCTAGTATTCACGTACCAGTTTGTGCTGAATTCCCTAAGCAATTCACGTTGGTTAAATTCAAAGTCTGTTATGAGGGGGGTTAGTAATTCAATATGTCGCTTTATTGATTCTTCGAAGGCAAATTCTGGCTTTTCAAAGTTTACCGAGACTGAGTCAAGGTGATTCACACAAATAGAAGACAACCCGTCAAGGTTTTGAACGGTTAGGACGTGGGCCAAGCCTCCAAAAGATGAAGGGTTCTTTAAAAAAAAGTGCGGCAAATTCTGTAACTCGTCAATACAGAAGTGCACCAAAGTGACAAGGCGTCCATCAATATCAACGCATACCGAAAGAGTATCCTGATTCAAATAACTAGAGGGTTGAACTTCAAATTCACTGTCGAGGAAATACTCTAAAATAGATGCATAGTCCACGTTATGCACCTTGCGATGTACCGGAAGCTCCCGCCGTACTGAAAGCGGCACTGCCTCCCACGATAATTGAAGCAGCCTTGGATGAAGGCGGTTTCTCTTGCTTGGGCACCTCGAAGTCATCGCCAAAGAGTTTATTCAAGATTTCGCACTGTTTTATCTCGTCTGTTTCGTCCAAAGTTTTCTGTAGCCCCTCTTGAAGCTTGAGCAGTTTATTTCTAAATTGAGATCCTACATTTAAATCGCTACCGTCGGCGCTCTTTCCTTCCACTTTGTGTTGGAAAATATCGCGCTTAGGCTCTTTGGGTAACTTCACATAAACGCGATAATCTGCAGTTCCCAATGGAGCTGAAATATAGTCAGCAGCAAGCATTCCATCAATCGTTGTTTTCAGCGCCTGTAGGTCTTCATCCACCTCGGCCAATAATGGATTAGGTTTATATTGATCTTTCAGCATTACTGTTAGCCCAATAGAGAAAATCTTTCTTCTAACGTCTTCAGAGCTAAAGTTAACATCTCTCCAACGTTTTATATATCTGATTAATCTTTTAAGCTGCTTGCGTTTTTCAGTAGCACCACGTAGAAAACCATCAACGCTATCAACCCACTCAATTAGTCCTTTCTGATCAGCCTCTGACCATTCCTTATTCTCAACACTGGAACCATTCTTACCGACAGCTAGATAGTAGGTATCATCGCTAAAGAAAGAACTTACTTTTTTATAAACGGTATAGTCAATATGTAGCTTAATAGATGTGTAGTCAGCTGTAACACAGGGCTTTTTAATTCTTGGGTGCTTGAAACTCCGGTTATGTAGCACTTCCTTTATTACTTTCTTTGGAGCAACAGGATCTTCAGGCGCCTTCTGCGCATCAATGACGATTGCACGATCTATGTCAAAATCACCATCTAAGCTGTTGATAGCTGTATTTACTGAAAATGACCCCTGCATGAATGAGTCGATTACAGGATAGCCTGCCTCTTTGAATGCGATTTTTATTTCCTCAAAGATGCTTTCATCTTTTTCTTTTGCTTTTTTATAGCCTGCAGAGAGGCTAGTGAGGTAGATTTTTTTATTAAATCTATCGAAATGAGTTTGAATGGACATTATGTATAGACCTCTTAAAAAAAGCATTACTAATAATAATGGGGATGTGCACAGAAAATTTCAAGTGTTTTTATAAAAACATTTCAACATATTTTTAATTTATAATATGGAGAGTTTCGACATCTCTTATACCTGAATTCATAGAATAACCGCAGCACTTTGGACCACACGGTAGAAGTAGGAGGGCCAGCGCCGGTACCCTCCCTGTTTTACCGACCAAAGTGAAGCAGAGCATGGAATACCGACAGCTGACCCAGACCCAACGATACCAGATTCACGCTTATATTGGGGTAGGCATGAACCAGAGACAGGTCGCTAGAGCCCTTGGCATTCATAACAGTACGATTAGCCGCGAGCTGCGTCGCAACGCGACCGCTGATGGTTATGAACCCGAGCAGGCTCAGCACCGTAGCAACCACCGGCGACGCACCGCTTGGAAGTGGACGAAGCGCCTACCCAGCATGATCAACATCGTCGCCCAACAACTCCGTGAGGAGTGGAGTCCTGAGCAGATCAGCGGTTTCATGGCGACGTTGATTGGTATAGGTGTTAGTCACCAGTGGATCTACGCCTTGATTTGTGATGACAAGGCACGCGGAGGCGATCTATGGCGGCACCTTCGTCAACCTAAGCGGCGCAGCAAGCACCGTGCTCACGCCAAGAGCGCAGGCCTTGGCAAGATTCCCAACCGTGTGGGTATTGAGCACCGCCCCGCTGAGGTAGATGACCGGCTCACGATTGGCCACTGGGAGGGCGATACGGTGCTCAAGGGACATAAGCAGTCGGGTTTGGTGACGCTAGTGGAGCGCCGCAGTGGTTATTTAATGGCAGCGCGTTTGCCAAAGATAACGGCAGAGCTGACCGAGAATGCCATGATTCGGCTACTCAAGCCTCGTCGCGGCGCGGTGAAGAGCATTACGTTGGACAACGGTTCGGAGTTTGCGCACCACGAAGGGGTTGCCAAGGCCG
>NZ_JBQSYH010000041.1:0-3279 GCF_052379125.1 Halomonas sp. AOP13-D3-9
TAGTGGTTCACTGATTCCGGACACCAACGTAGGTGGTAAGATCGCCACCATAAACGAGGTGTCTGATGACCAGAAAACGACGTTCCTTTACGCCCGAGTTCAAGCAGGAAGCAGCCAGCCTTGTGCTGGATCAAGGTTACACCATCCCCCAGGCAAGCACTTCTCTGGGTGTTGGGGAAAGCGCCATCCGGCGCTGGGTTCAACAGCTGACGGAAGAGCGTGAGGGCATTACCCCGATGGGCAAAGCCTTGACCCCTGAACAGCGCCGAATCCAGGAGCTGGAAGCCCGCTGCAAGCGGCTTGAGATGGAGAAAGACATACTAAAAAAGGCTACCGCTCTCTTGATGTCGGACGACATGAATCGTACGCGCTGATAGACCAGTTGAGTGAGCAAATGCCTGTTGAAATGGTCTGCAATGCGTTCGATATCAGCCGTTCCAGCTATTACGAGAACCGCCAACGACGGAACCATATAGACGTTGAGCGTCTAGCTCTGAAAGCTCAGGTAAGCCGCCTTTTTACCAAGAGCCGCAGCTCTGCTGGCAGCAGGACGATCAAAGGCATGCTCAACGATGACGGCGTGGTTATTGGCCGCTTCAAGGTTCGACGGTTGATGAGTGAGCTAGGGCTAATCTGTAAGCAGCCAGGCCCTCACGCTTATAAGCAAGCTACCATTGAACGACCGGATATCCCGAACTATCTAGACCGGGAGTTTGCTGTAGAACAGCCTAATCAGGTCTGGTGCGGTGACATCACCTATATCTGGAGTGGCCAGCGATGGAGTTACCTGGCCGTTGTGCTGGACCTATACGCCCGACGTGTTGTCGGCTGGGCGATGTCATCCAGCCCGGACGCCGATCTGGTCGTCAAAGCTCTAGACCATGCCTGGGAACAGCGTGGTCAGCCAGAGAAAGTCATGTTCCACTCGGATCAGGGAAGCCAGTATGCCAGCCGTAAGTTCCGTCAGAGGCTCTGGCGCTATCGAGTGACACAAAGCATGAGTCGACGTGGCAACTGTTGGGAGCGTCACTCAGTCTACTATTCTTGTGAACATCGTATTGGCCTGACCCGTGCTGGGATTGGCTTAATTGCCTTTGCATTGACCTGTCGGTCAGTACTGATGTTCCCCGAGGCTTCCCGGGCTCAGCGTTGGTGACCTAATAGGAGCTTTGTTCTGCACCGTGAGTGTCCTGTCCTGCGATTGAGATTGGGAATACGCCACCACTAAGGAGTGCGTCCCATGAAACTTGAACCGCAACAGGAAGTTATTCTAGGTGTAGATACACACCTGGATGTACATGTAGGTGTGGTTATCAGCGAGATAGGTCAGTTACTTGGAACTCGGTCTGTTTCCGCAACCTCAGCAGGTTATTCTGATTTGCTAAGCTGGGCTTCGTCTTTTGGCACACTGACTCGTGCAGGTATCGAAGGGACAGGAACCTACGGTGCAGGTCTTTGCCGTTTCCTGATCGATAATGAAATCACGGTTCTTGAAGTTAACCGACCTGATAGATCGAAGCGACGGCAGCAGGGCAAGTCCGACCCGACGGATGCCGAGAGTGCAGCCCGAGCAGTGTTGTCAGGTATAGCGACCGCCACACCTAAACAGCAATCAGGTGCGTGTGAGGCGATGCGCATCATATCCGTGGCCAGGCGCAGCGCCGTAAAAGCTAAGACGCAAGCCATCAATCAATTACGGGCCTTGCTGGTTAGTGCACCACAGGATATCCGCGAGAAGCTATGGAGAGCGAAAACAGGCGACTGCGTGAAGGCTTGTGCAAAGGTTCGCAACTTGGGTGATAGTGTCCTCTTGCAAGCGTTGGCCTCAACGCTCAGATCACTTGCCAAGCGATGGCTGAGGCTGGCTGCCGAATTAGTACAATTTGATAAGCAGCTGGAAACACTTACCCAAGCACATGCGCAACAGTTACGGAGTCGCTTTGGCGTAGGTCCTCATACTGCGGCTATTCTTTTGTCCGTTGCCGGTGACAACCCTGGGCGCCTAAGGAATGAGGCAGCATTGGCTTCGCTTTGCGGTGTAAACCCTCTGCCCGCCTCTTCAGGCAAGACGACGAGGCACCGACTAAATCGAGGCGGCAGCCGAGCTGCTAACAATGCGTTGTGGACGATTGCTATGGTTAGAATGCGAAGCGACCCCCGAACTCGTGCTTACGTGAACCGCCGAACAGCGGAAGGCCTTACGTCTAAGGAAATCCATCGCTGCCTGAAAAGATATATTGTTCGAGAATTATTCCCGTTGATAATGAGGGATCTTGGAAAATTACGGGAGAATATTTGACATAGGAGCGCACCGATGGAGAGGCTGTTCCGGAGCCTGAAATCTGAGTGGATACCAGCCTTGGGATATCGGAACCTGCCCGAGGCTAAAAAAGATGTTGGTGGCTATCTGATGGACTACTACAACCGGCAGCGTCCTCACGCATTCAACGACGGCATTTCGCCCGTTGCCGCTGAGAAAAACCTTAAATTACTGTCCGGGATTAGTTGACCACTACATTTCGATTACGGATAGCCGAATGCCTGTGTCTGGGTTGGCGTTTGAGCTGCTGCCTGTCAACGAGCGTTGTGCTTTATTAGCGGCGGTGGAGCGTTTGCTCAGTATAGGCGTTGAAGAAACGTTCAGTGCTCTGGTCACGTGCAATGTCAAAACGAGCGCGCTTCACGATCCCCGAAAGTCACCCCCCGTTGTGTTGTTGCCGCTGCTATCACGGTTATCTCATCACCCCCATGGGCCGCATCGCTGCCGTGCTCTACCGGCTCATCGCCCCATGTCGGAACGCGCGGTGAGAGCCTCATGGGCGCGTTTAAAACGGAGAATGAAAGCGCGGAGCCAACCTCTTGAAGCAACACAAAACGGTCGACTGCGATGAGTGTGGTCGAGAAGTCTCCAAATTGTGGCGACGCCATAAGGGGCATGGTTACTGCTCAACTTGCTATGCTCGTGTGTTTAAGCGGCGGATGTGCCCACGATGTGGTGAGTTAGCCCGTCTGCCAACGAATGACCCAGACGCCGTCTGTCGCCAGTGTGACGTTGACAAACCGTGTGCGCGATGTGGAAAAGCTAGTTCAGACTACAACATCGGCAAGGTCACTCCCTACGGCCCTGTCTGTATCGCCTGCGCTCCCTATTTCAGAGAGCCAGAGCCCTGCGAGGCGTGTGGGGAATCCTCTCAACGTCTTACCCGAGTGACGCGTATGGGGCATGCTCATCGCTTATGTCCACGCTGTGCGACGGCTGATCACGGTACCTGTTCTGCG
>NZ_JBQSYH010000042.1:0-2936 GCF_052379125.1 Halomonas sp. AOP13-D3-9
TCCAGACTCCTTCGGGTTATAGGGTCAAGCAATGAAGCGCACACGGTGGATGCCTAGGCAGCCAGAGGCGATGAAAGACGTGGTAGCCTGCGATAAGGCTCGGTGAGGTGGCAACAACCTGTGACCCGGGCATTTCTGAATGGGGAAACCCACTCATCATAAGATGAGTATCGTGCATTGAATACATAGATGTACGAGGCGAACCAGGGGAACTGAAACATCTAAGTACCCTGAGGAAAAGAAATCAACCGAGATTCCCCTAGTAGCGGCGAGCGAACGGGGACCAGCCCTTAAGCGTATGACTGATTAGGCGAACACGCTGGGAAGCGTGGCCGTAGCGGGTGATAGCCCCGTAGTCGAAAATCTGATCATGTGAAATCGAGTAGGTCGGGGCACGAGAAACCTTGACTGAAGACGGGGGGACCATCCTCCAAGGCTAAATACTCCTGGCTGACCGATAGTGAACCAGTACCGTGAGGGAAAGGCGAAAAGAACCCCGGAGAGGGGAGTGAAATAGATCCTGAAACCGTGTGCGTACAAGCAGTAGGAGCAGACTTGTTCTGTGACTGCGTACCTTTTGTATAATGGGTCAGCGACTTATATTCAGTGGCGAGGTTAACCGTATAGGGGAGCCGTAGGGAAACCGAGTCTTAACTGGGCGACACAGTCGCTGGATATAGACCCGAAACCGAGCGATCTATCCATGAGCAGGGTGAAGATTGAGTAACATCAATTGGAGGCCCGAACCAGGATCTGTTGAAAAAGATTTGGATGACTTGTGGATCGGAGTGAAAGGCTAATCAAGCTCGGAGATAGCTGGTTCTCCTCGAAAGCTATTTAGGTAGCGCCTCACGTAGTACCGCCGGGGGTAGAGCACTGTTTCGGCTAGGGGGTCATCCCGACTTACCAACCCGAGGCAAACTCCGAATACCGGTGAGTAACGCGTGGGAGACACACGGCGGGTGCTAACGTCCGTCGTGAAAAGGGAAACAACCCAGACCGTCAGCTAAGGTCCCGAAATCCTGGTTAAGTGGGAAACGATGTGGGAAGGCTCAGACAGCTAGGAGGTTGGCTTAGAAGCAGCCATCCTTTAAAGAAAGCGTAATAGCTCACTAGTCGAGTCGGCCTGCGCGGAAGATGTAACGGGGCTAAACCAGGTACCGAAGCTACGGGTTCATCCTTTGGATGAGCGGTAGAGGAGCGTCGTGTACGCCAATGAAGGTGAATTGAGAAGTTCGCTGGAGGTATCACGAGTGCGAATGCTGACATGAGTAACGATAAAGGGAGTGAAAAACTCCCTCGCCGGAAGACCAAGGGTTTCTGTTCGACGCTAATCGGAGCAGAGTGAGTCGGCCCCTAAGGCGAGGCCGAAAGGCGTAGTCGATGGGAAACGGGTCAATATTCCCGTACCGGACATGGTTGCGATGGGGGGACGAAGAAGGCTAGGTGAGCCAGGCGTTGGTTGTCCTGGTGAAAGTGAGTAGGCTGAGGGTTTAGGTAAATCCGGACCCTTTTAAGGCCGAGACACGAGATGAACTGACCACGGTCAGGAAGTCACTGATGCCACGCTTCCAGGAAAAGCCTCTAAGCTTCAGATCATGTGCGACCGTACCCCAAACCGACACAGGTGGTCAGGGAGAGAATCCCAAGGCGCTTGAGAGAACTCGGGTGAAGGAACTAGGCAAAATGGTGCCGTAACTTCGGGAGAAGGCACGCCGGCGTAGGGTGAAGAGACTTGCTCTCCTAGCCCGAACCG
Source organism: Halomonas sp. AOP13-D3-9 (assembly GCF_052379125.1). Taxonomy (NCBI): domain Bacteria; kingdom Pseudomonadati; phylum Pseudomonadota; class Gammaproteobacteria; order Oceanospirillales; family Halomonadaceae; genus Halomonas; species Halomonas sp. AOP13-D3-9. Next base: position 1,757 of record NZ_JBQSYH010000042.1, read on the forward strand.
GTCGAAGATACCAGGTGGCTGCAACTGTTTATTAAAAACACAGCACTCTGCTAACGCGCAAGCGGACGTATAGGGTGTGACGCCTGCCCGGTGCCGGAAGGTTAAATGATGGTGTTAGCCGCAAGGCGAAGCTCTTGATTGAAGCCCCGGTAAACGGCGGCCGTAACTATAACGGTCCTAAGGTAGCGAAATTCCTTGTCGGGTAAGTTCCGACCTGCACGAATGGCGTAATGATGGCCACGCTGTCTCCACCCGAGACTCAGTGAAATTGAAATCGCCGTGAAGATGCGGTGTACCCGCGGCTAGACGGAAAGACCCCGTGAACCTTTACTATAGCTTCACACTGGACGCTGATGTTGCCTGTGTAGGATAGCTGGGAGGCTTTGAACTTTGGACGCCAGTTCGGAGGGAGCCAACCTTGAAATACCAGCCTGGCATCATTGGCGTTCTCACTCAGGTCCGTTATCCGGATCGAGGACAGTGTGTGGTGGGTAGTTTGACTGGGGCGGTCTCCTCCTAAAGAGTAACGGAGGAGCACGAAGGTACCCTCAGCACGGTCGGACATCGTGCATTGAGTGCAAGAGCATAAGGGTGCTTGACTGCGAGACAGACACGTCGAGCAGGTGCGAAAGCAGGTTCTAGTGATCCGGTGGTTCTGTATGGAAGGGCCATCGCTCAACGGATAAAAGGTACTCCGGGGATAACAGGCTGATACCGCCCAAGAGTTCACATCGACGGCGGTGTTTGGCACCTCGATGTCGGCTCATCACATCCTGGGGCTGAAGTCGGTCCCAAGGGTATGGCTGTTCGCCATTTAAAGTGGTACGCGAGCTGGGTTTAGAACGTCGTGAGACAGTTCGGTCCCTATCTGCCGTGGGCGTTGGATGTTTGAGAAGGGCTGCTCCTAGTACGAGAGGACCGGAGTGGACGACCCTCTGGTGTTCCGGTTGTCACGCCAGTGGCATTGCCGGGTAGCTATGGTCGGACGGGATAACCGCTGAAAGCATCTAAGCGGGAAGCCCCCTTCAAGATGAGACATCCCTGAGGCCTAGAGCCTCCTGAAGGGCCCAGCGAGACCAGCTGGTTGATAGGCACGGTGTGGAAGCGCTGCAAGGCGTTGAGCTAACGTGTACTAATGGCCCGTGAGGCTTGACCCTATAACACCCAAGGGGTCTGGTCG
>NZ_JBQSYH010000043.1:0-2872 GCF_052379125.1 Halomonas sp. AOP13-D3-9
TCAACAGGGCGATGTGGACAACTATTTGCAGGCGGTGCCCGGACAAGCAGCCTCGGTCACGGGGTTTACTAATTTCTTAAATCGCCAACATGCCACCACGTTGGCTCCTCGGGTGGATGTAAAACGGGCAAGAAAGCGGCGAAAAGAAACACTAGCCCGCACCCTGATGACGATGGCCCGGTGTGCTGATCAAGGAGAGGCCTGGAGGGAGGCATGGATCGTTGCTGCCATGGAGTATTTCCATGACACAAAATTAACGCAGAAAATGCTTCGACAACAGACCGTAGAGCGGACGACAGACGGGATACAGGTGGTAGTGGGTGGCGTTACCTACTGGCTGCCTCTGGATATTGAGTGCTAAGACACTGATAGCGCGCAGTCACTTGGAGGGCCCCGCGACTCTGTAGGCGAATGTCGCCCCGCCGTTTGGACGGGGCTATGGCTCTCTACCTATATGCCAGGGCTCAACGGGGTGCCAAAAGGCGTGTCATGACCGTTGAGATGACGTCAAAACCAGGTCTTCATAAATGCCCTTGATAGCCTTCTCTTCTGGGCTGTGGCGCTGTGGCTCCTGTTCCTGCTTTGGATGTAGTGGGGTTATAAGCCCGTTAGAGAGTGACAGGACATCGCTGAGCTGCTCGTAATCGAGGTTTACGTTATCGACATTGTATTGGTTAAGGCGTGTCATGGTCTCTGTGAGTGCGGTCATACTGTGCTCTTCTTCTCCAAGCGGCGGAAAGGCTTGAATCAGCGGCTGACCGCCTTCCCAACCTATCTTGATCGGCTGATTGATGATGTTGACTTGGGTGCCGGGTGGAATGCGGTCAAATATAGATTCGATGTCTTTGGGTAACATGCGGATACAACCTCGGCTTGCGCGCATGCCAATGCCATCGGGCTGGTTGGTGCCGTGAATCAAATAGCCATCGAAGCCTAGGATGATGGCATGGTCTCCTAGCGGGTTATCGGGGCCGGGTGGCACAACGCTGGGCGCGGTTTCACCGCGTGCTTCCGCTTCGCGTTTTACCGACTCAGGCGGGTACCACGCGGGGTTTTTAATGTTCATGGTGGTCTCGGTCACGCCTAGAGGAGTATCAAACCCTTCGCGACCAATGCCAATAGGATAGGTCTCAACACGCGGTGTCTCACCGTTTTTGACATCTGGGTAGTAGTAAAGCCGCAGCTCGGCGATATTGATGACGATCCCAGTACGCTCCACATTCGGCAGAATAAAACGTCCCGGAATAGTCACTTCCGTGCCCACCCCTGGAACCCAGATGCTAACCTCTGGGTTTGCACGGATCATCTCCAAATAGCCAAGGTTGTGACGCCTGGCAATATCTATCAAGGTATCGTCGTAATCCTTTACGATAAAGGTGTCAGCCTCTCCGATAATATTACCTTCCTCTGGTAGCGGGTAATGCCCTTTGGGCCATTCCGTCTCCTGGGCAGTGGAAGGTTGTGCCGCCATGGCGACAGGGAGCCATGCCAGAAACGAAACCATCACACTCACGATGAAGCCGATCTGCATTGGCCATGGGAGGAATCTCTTAAGTATTGCTGCGTTCTTTGCCAAGAGCATCGCTAGGTTCCTTTTTCATCTAATGCGTCGTTTTTTGATCGAGATAAGTTCAGTTGTAACCCGAGCAGTGTCAGCACCGCAGCGAGTATCCAAGCGGGGCCACTACCGGTGCGTGTGAAAGGAGTTAGGCCCTGCATCGGGGTCACCTCGCCAGTTAAACTGGCCGGTTCAAACTGTGGGGCACGGGCTGTGACGTGGCCTTGTGAATCGATGATGGCCGTCACGCCATTACTGGTAGCTCGAAGTAGGTGACGACCATTTTCTAAGGCACGTAGACGCGCCATTTGAAGATGTTGGTGTGGGCCAATGGAGCGCCCAAACCACGTATCGTTGGAAACCGTTAATAGCAGCTCGGCATTACGCGCCTGTTGGGCGACATGGTCGGCAAAAATGATTTCGTAACAAATGGCATTGCCAATGGTGGCTCCAGCCACGTGTAACGGAGCCTGTTCGCCTGTCCCTGGGGTCAGGCGAGGTACTGGCAAGTCGAAAAAAGCAAGGGTGCCAGCGAGGAGACTTTGGAATGGCAAATACTCGCCAAAGGGCACCAAGTGCGCCTTCTGGTATTCGCCCTGCACATCATTTAGCCCTATGACGCTGTTATAAGAGCGCCCTTCACTGTCGCGTTGCAAAATGCCGGTCAACAAGGCGGTGTCAGGCCCCAGGTCGGACGCTACTTGCTCAAGTATTTGCTGTGCTTCCTGCTCAAGCATGGGAAGGGCTGCCTCGGGCCAAACGATGAGATCGATATCCCTTGCTTGCTCCCGTGTCATCGCCGTGTAGATACTGATCGCCTCGCGCTGCCCTTGGGCAGTCCACTTAATGCGCTGGTCAAGATTCCCTTGCAGCAATGCCACCCGGATGGGCTTGCCAGCCGGGGTTGTCCATTGGGCGGGCAATAGGAATGGAACGATCCACAAGGCGGCCATTGGGACAAGGAAACCCCAGCGGCGACGCAGTACCTCTACCCCTAACGTACCTGTCAGCGCGGTCATGAGTGACAGCAAGTACACACCACCAACGGGCGCCCATGGGGCTAGTGGAGAATCTACCTGAGAGGTGCCCAGCAATAACCAGGGAAAGCCGGTGAGCAACCAGGTGCGTAGCCATTCGCTCACCACCCACATACCGGCAAAGCTAAGACAGGCTAACCGTGGCCCCGTGATGCGCCGATAGAGCCCAAAGGGGATTGCAAAGAAGAGCGCCAGGGCGCTGACAAAAAGAGTGGTGAGGAGCATCGCCACCAAGGCCCCGGTGCCACTGAAATCGTGAATAGCAACGAAGACCCAT
>NZ_JBQSYH010000044.1:0-2774 GCF_052379125.1 Halomonas sp. AOP13-D3-9
ACGAATAACGCGTGCGATCGTATTGTCATCAGCGCCTCGTGTTACCTCCACCTCCAGGGCGGCATCAAGATTCACTGTGCCAGCAAAAATGTCATCACCAGGCGCTCGCGAACGGGGTATGGACTCGCCGTTTACCGGCGACTCGTCAATGTCGGAGGTGCCCACCAGGATGCGTCCATCGCAGGGTACGCGATCACCGGGCCGCACCAGCACACGCTGCCCGGGTTTAAGTGACTCCGCCGAGACGTCACGCAGATGGCCATTGTCCATCAGCCTCGCCGTTGAGGGTGTTAAATTTGCCAAGGCTGAGATACTGCGGCGCGCTCGTGAAGCAGCTACCCCTTCGAGTAGCTCACCTACGGCGAACAAGAACACGACCATCGCAGCTTCAGCGGCAGCATTGATGGCCAATGCGCCAAGCGCAGCGATGCACATCAGCATCTCTATGGTAAAGGGATTGCGCATTTTGAGGGCGCCCCAGGCACTCTGCGCAATGGGTATTAAGCCGACTAGCGTGGCCAAAATGAAAGGCATATTACCCAGCGCAGGCCATGCTAAACGAAGCGCGAAGGCTACGATCAGCAAATTGCCTGTGATAATGACCAAGCGCCCTTTAGCGGTTTGCCACCAAGAGGATGAAGCACCAGGTGCGCGTGTTTGGCCATCATGGGAAGCCACTTGATAGCCTAGTTCGTTCAGGATGCCCTCAATGGTCTTTCGCGAGGGGGCCCCGTGATCGTGGTGGTGAATCTTCACTGATCCCGTGACCGAGCTTGCCGTGACTTCCTCAATGCCTTCCAGTCGCTCTAGCGCCGATACAACCTTGCGCTCACAACCGCCGCAGTCCATGCCTTCAACACGCAGCGTCAAGGTGGTAGGCGCTGTTGTCGGCGTTGATGTTTTCATGGTGCCTCTCCTGCCAATGGGCTATGGTTTTTAAGTGTAAACCTTGTAGCAACTACAGCTTCAAGCCCTGCCTAAGGAGTTTTACCATGTCGATGATCGGCCAAAGTATCAGCATTGGTGAGTTAGCACGACGAGCCGATTGCAAACCTGAAACGGTTCGCTATTACGAGCGTATTGGGCTGTTGCGCGATGCGACACGAACCGGTGGGGGGCAGCGCCGCTATGGAGACGACGCTGTGCGGCGCTTGACCTTTATTCGTCATGCCCGTGACTTTGGCTTTTCGGTGGAGTCAGTGCGAGAGCTTTTGGCCATGTCAGATCAACCTGATATGCCTTGCCAAGAAGTCGATGCCATCGCCACGCATCACCTAAAGAAAGTGGAGTCCCGCCTTCAACGACTGTCCATACTGCGTGAGGAGCTTCAACGGATGATCACGCAGTGTGCCGGTGGTAAAGTGGAAAGCTGCCGAATCATTGAGGTCATCAGTGATCATCAACTCTGTATCACTGAAAAATCGCACGGAGGGGCTCTCGACTTGGGTTAGCACTAACGCTACGCCCCACGCCCAATGGTCAGCCCAGCGAAACATCCAAAAACAGCATGAGTACCAATCCGATGGAGAGGCCCAGCGTGGCCTTTTTTTGGTGCCCGCTTCGATGAGTTTCGGGAATAATCTCATGACTGATCACATACAACATCGCCCCCGCTGCAAAGGCCAACCCCCAGGGCAGTAGCGCTTGTGACATGCTGATGACTCCAGCGCCTAATAAGCCACCCAACGGCTCAACAAGCCCCGTAAGGGCGGCAATCGTCCATGACCGCCAACGTGAATAGCCCACGCCTAGCAGTGATACTGCTACGGCCAGTCCTTCTGGGGCATTCTGAAGTCCAATGCCAATCGCTAGTGGAATGCCTCCTTCGCTTCCCCCTGCGCCGAAGGCCACGCCAACGGCTAGCCCTTCTGGCAGGTTGTGTATCGTAATGGCAATAATAAACAACCAGATACGACGTAGTGAGGCAGCCTCTGGCCCTTCTCACCCCTGTTCGAAGTGCTCATGAGGTAAGAGTTCGTTCAGTAGTGCGACCATTCCAATCCCTAGCAAGATGGCCGCACAGGCAATGGCAGCAGGTACCACGCTACCTCCGTAACGCAGCTCCGAGGCTTCTAAGGAGGGTATGATCAGTGAGAAGAAAGAGGCCGCTAGCATGACGCCAGCGGCGAACCCCAACGCTAAATCGCGAACACCACGATTCGGTCTTTTGGTAAACAAGATAGGAAGCGCCCCGACAGCCGTCATCAAGCCCGCGGCAAGGCTTCCCAATACCCCCATTGTGACGAGAGAAACCTCTTCCATACCGATTACCTGTCTTGTGGTAGATGAGTGATCACAGCGCTAGGGTTCCATAACGAGGCAAGCACACGTTCACGTTACTAACAATCCATGCAACGTTGCTAAGCACGGGTGGTTACGGCTCGTTAAACGAGATCAAGTCATAAATGGACGCCGTGCCGATAGCTTGTTCCAAGCGATCTCTTGCCTCGTAAAGTGACGCTTGATATTCACCTTGAGTCGGCTGCTCACCCAACATGATGCGTTGACCTTGACCAAGGGGATCAACAGGCTGGTTATTGACTCTCACTTCGTAATGCAGGTTGGGGCCCGTGGCGACCCCGGAGGAACCTACCTCTCCGAGCGACTCTCCCGCATTGACTAAATCCCCAACCACTAGCTGTGGGGAGAATCGGCTAAGGTGTGTGTAGCGACTAATGGCCCCTGTGTCGTGCTCCACCTCGATCACCTGCCCATATCCCCCTTGGCGACCCATAAAGAATACGCGCCCAGGTGCGGTGGCAATGACCGGCGTT
>NZ_JBQSYH010000045.1:0-2770 GCF_052379125.1 Halomonas sp. AOP13-D3-9
TACGCCGGTCATTGCCACCGCACCTGGGCGCGTATCCTTTATGGGTCGCCAAGGTGGATACGGGCAGGTGATCGAGGTGGAACACGACACAGGGGCCATTAGTCGCTACACACACCTTAGCCGATTCTCCCCACAGCTAGTGGTTGGGGATTTAGTCAACGCGGGAGAGCCGCTCGGAGAGGTGGGTTCGTCCGGGGTCGCCACGGGCCCCAACCTGCATTACGAAGTGAGAGTCAATGACCAGCCTGTTGATCCCCTTGGTCAAGGTCAACGCATCATGCTGGGCAAACAGCCGACTCAAAGTGAATATCAAGCATCACTTTACGGGGCAAGAGATCGCTTGGAACAAGCTATCGGCACGGCGTCCCTTTATGACTTGATCTCGTTTAACGAGCCGTAACCACTCGTGCTTAACAACGTTGCATGGTTGGTGAGTAACGTGAACGTGCGCTTGTCTCGTTATGGAACCCAAGCCGTGTAATCACTCATCTATCACAACACAGGTAATCGGTATGGAAGAGGTTTCTCCCGTCACCATGGGGGGTATTGGCAAGCCTTGCGGCGGGCTTGATGACGGCTGTCGGTGCGCTCCCCGTTTTGTTTACCAAAACACCGAATCGTAGTGTACGCGATTTAGCGTTGGGGTTCGCCGCTGGCGTCATGCTAGCGGCCTCTTTCTTCTCACTGATCATACCCTCCTTAGAAGCCTCGGAGCTGCGTTATTGAGGTAGCGTTGTGCCGGCTGCCATTGCTTGTGCGGCCATTTTGCTAGGGATTGGAACGGTCGCACTACTGAACGAGCTCTTACCTCATGAACACTTCGAACAGGGTCGAGAAGGGCCGGAGGCTACCTCACTACGCCGTATCTGGTTGTTTATTATTGCCATTACGATACACAACCTGCCAGTGGGGCTGGCCGTTGGCGTGGCCTTCGGCGCAGGGGGAAGCGAAGGAGGCATGCCGCTGGCGATTGGCATTGGACTTCAGAATGCCCCGGAGGGACTGGCCGTAGCAATATCGCTGCTAAGCGTGGGCTATTCACGTTGGCGGTCTTGGACGATTGCCGCCCTTACGGGTCTTGTTGAGCCGTTGGGGGCTTATTAGGCGCTGGGGTCGTCAGCATGTCGCAAGCGTTACTTCCCTGGGGATTGGCCTTTGCGGCGGGAGCGATGTTGTATGTGATCAGTCATGAGATTATTCCCGAAACTCATCGGGGTGGGCACCAAAAAAAGACCACGCTGGGCCTTTCCATCGGATTGGTACTCATGCTGTTCTTGGATGTCTCGCTGGGCTAACGCATTAGGGGGCGAGTGTTGATTCTAACCCAAGTCGTGGGCCCCTCCATGTGAGTTTTCTGTGATACAGAGCTGATGATCACTGATGACCTCAATAATTCGGCAGCTTTCCACTTTGCCACCGGCACACTGCGTGACCATCCGTTGAAGCTCCTCACGCAGTGCGGACAGTCGTTGAAGGCGGGACTCCACTTTCTTTAGGTGATGTGTGGCGATGGCATCGACTTCTTGGCAAGGCATATCAGGTTGATCTGACATGGCCAAAAGCTCTCGCACTGACTCCACTGAAAAGCCAAAGTCTCGGGCATGACGAATAAAGGTCAAACGCCGCACAGCGTCGTCTCCATAGCGGCGCTGTCCTCCGCCGGTTCGGGTCGCATCGCGCAGCAACCCAATACGCTCGTAATAACGAACCGTTTCAGGTTTGCAATCGGCTCGTCGTGCTAACTCACCAATGCTGATACTTTGGCCGATCATCGACATGGTAAAACTCCTTATGCAGGGCTTGAAGCTGTAGTTGCTACAAGGTTTACACTTCAAAACCATAGCCCATTGGGAGGAGAGGCACCATGAAAACATCGACGCCGACAACAGCGCCTACCACCTTGACGCTGTATGTCGAAGGCATGGACTGCGGCGGTTGTGAGCGCAAGGTTGTGTCGGCGCTAGAGCGGCTGGACGGCATTGAGGAAGTAACGGCAAGCTCGGTCACGGGATCGGTGAAGATTCATCACCACGATCACGGGGCCCCCTCGCGAAAGACCATTGATGGCATACTGAACGAACTAGGCTATCAAGTGGCTTCCCATGATGGCCAAACACACGCATCTGGCTCTGCATCCCCTTGGTGGCAAACCGCTAAAGGGCGCTTGGTCATTATCACAGGAAATCTGCTGATCGTAGCCTTCGCGCTTCGGTTAGCATGGCCTGCGCTGGGTAATGTGCCTTTCATTCTGGCCACGCTGGTCGGCTTAATGCCCATTGCGCAGAGTGCCTGGGGCGCCCTCAAGATGCGCAACCCCTTTACCATCGAGATGCTGATGTGCATCGCTGCGCTTGGCGCATTGGCCATCAATGCTGCCGCTGAAGCTGCGATGGTCGTGTTCTTGTTCGCCGTAGGTGAGCTACTCGAAGGGGTAGCTGCTTCACGGGCGCGCCGCAGTATCTCAGCCTTGGCAAATTTAACACCCTCAACGGCGAGGCTGATGGACAATGGCCATCTGCGTGACGTCTCGGCGGAGTCACTTAAACCCGGCCAGCGTGTGCTGGTGCGGCCCGGTGATCGCGTTCCCTGCGATGGACGCATCCTGGTGGGCACCTCCGACATTGACGAGTCGCCGGTAAACGGCGAGTCCATCCCCCGTTCGCGAGCGCCTGGTGATGACATTTTTGCTGGCACAGTGAATCTTGATGCCGCCCTGGAGGTGGAGGTAACACGAGGCGCTGATGACAATACGATCGCACGCGTTATTCGC
>NZ_JBQSYH010000046.1:0-2448 GCF_052379125.1 Halomonas sp. AOP13-D3-9
TGTCAATGGTCATTTATTTTAACCCACCTTTGGCCAATAAAATTGACCCACCTACCTTTACCTAAGTCGTTGTTTTCTGCTTCAGCCGATAGCTCTCTCCTCCCAGCATAAAGATGTGTGAGTGGTGGATAACCCGGTCAATAATCGGTACCGCAACCGCATCATCGTGGAAGAACTCGCCCCAGTTGGTGAAGTCCTTATTGGTGGTCAGAATGATGCTGCGGTATTCGTACAGGCTGTTGATCAACTGGAACAGGTTGTAGCGAGACTGCTTCGTCATCGGTAGGTAGCCCAATTCATCGAGCACCAGCACATCGTACTTCGCCAGTTGGCTCAGCCGTTTCTTGAGCTCGCCCTTCATCTCGGCGAGCTCCAAATCTTCCACCAGGGCCAGTGCGGTGCGGAATAGCACCTTGTAGCCTGCCTCAATGGCCTTGAGCGCAATGCCGATGGCCAGATGCGTTTTGCCCACTCCGGGCGGCCCGATGAAGATCAGGTTCTGGCGCTGGTCGATGAACCCGAAGTCCAGCAGCGCGTTCACCTGTCGCTTGGTGATGGTGGTCTGGTGGCGGTAGTCGAAGACCTCCAGCGGCTTGCGCGCGGGCAGTTGCGCCTGTTTTAGGTGGCGGATGATCCGGCTACGGGTGCGCTCATCTAACTCGTGCTGGGCGATCTGTCCGGCGAAGTCCAGGTACGACAACTCATTGGCTTCCGCCTGCGATAGCAGCGGGGCCAACTGCTTCGCCGTGGCGTTCAGGCGCAGGCTGCGGTACTGGGCCTGAGTTTGCTCAAGCCGACTCATGGGTCACCTCCTGGCCACTGGAGTGGCCAAGCTGGGCATAAGCTTGAAGGGCTGTTGCTGGCAACCGGTTCTTCGGCTCAGGGCACTCGACCCGATCAGGCGTTCGACCTCGCACCTGAGCCTGCGCCCAGGCTTCGAGGTAGCGCTGTACCGCCGAGGTGGTCAGCTGGGGGTGCCGGGTCAGGGTCGTCAATAACTCGGTATCCACGGGTGCGTGCTTGAGTAGCAGGTCTCGCAGCCCGACCAACTGATCCTTGTAGATCCTGGGTGAGGTGCTCTTGAGCAACTGGCACAGTGCCTCGCTGGTTCCAATAGGCAACTGCTCGGCAATGGCTGCTTCCAGTTCGGCAATGCGCTGAGCCGGATCCCGGTAATGATGGTTGTTCTTGATCGTGCGCCCCTTCTCCAGGCTCAGCGTGTGGGTGGCGATCCGCTCGCCTGTCTCCAGGTCGTGGATGTGCAAGGCACCGTCCTGTTCCGATACACCCACCAGGGCGCGCTGCCAGGCCAGAGGAACCGAGTATTTGTTGGCCTTCCAACTGATCAGGCCGGTCTTGTCGGCACGCCGGGTCTCGTGCGCTGGCGCGCTGTGCAGCAAGGCCGTGGGGGCTGCATAAGGCCGCAGTTGAGCACGTTCTTCGCGCTCGAAGTGCGCCCGGGGTTGATGCCCGGTGGTGCCATGCACGCGCGCATTGGCGACCGCCTCAAGCCAGTGCTGCAGGTGTTGGTGCATGGCCGCCTCACTCTCGAAGCACTCGCCGTAGAAGGCGTCCTGCTTGACGTACTTGACCCCGGCTTCCACCTTGCCCTTGCTCTCTGGGTCGTAGCCTTCGCAGGCATGGATGCGGTAGCCGACAGTGGTCGCGTACTGGTGGAAGCGCTGGTTGAGGGTCAGCTCCCGGTACTGCTCGCTGATGACCACCATTTTGGTCTGGTCGTAGACGCACTCTTCGGTCATGCCACCAAAGTAGCGGAAGGCTTCGTCGTGCAACTGGATGAAGGCGTCGGTATCGAGCGGCTTCAGGCGCGCCCCCACATACATCAGACGTGAGCAGGCCAGCACAAAGACCACGAAGTAGACCGTGCGCTCCACGCCGGCAATGAGTACCCCGCGTAGTTCACCGGGATCCACCTGGCACTGAACGCCAGGTACGGCCTCCACCACGGGCTCGTAGTATCGGCATTGGCCACTGGCCACCTGCTCCTTGAGTGCTCGGACATAGCGGCGCAGGCTACGGTCGGAGGCCGGTATCTCGCCCACTTTATCGCGCAGACGGCGCGCCAGCTTGACGGCACTGAGTTGGGGATAGGCCTTGAGTTGGTGGATCAGGAAGTCCCTGTGTTCATCCAGCCGTTTGGTGCGTGACGGATCTTCCTGGGCGTCGCTGATGGCCGCCTCATCGAGCTTCAGGTATTTGCGTACGGTGTTGCGGGCAATGCCCAGCTCACGGCTAATGGCCCGCACAGAAAGGCCTCGCCCTTGATCGTACAGTGCCTTGATTTTATGTATCACAACCCACTCCTTCAATGATTTGTCCCGGGCTAATGTATATGGCCAGGGAAGTTACAGAGTTCGGTGGCCAAAGCCACCCGGGGTGGGTCAAAATTAATGGCCATTAGTGGGTCATTTTAGATGGCCATTAACA
>NZ_JBQSYH010000047.1:0-2393 GCF_052379125.1 Halomonas sp. AOP13-D3-9
TATAGAGCGACAATTAACTTGGCCGGTCCAGCGACAACTATCTTGGCCGGTTGATCTGATAAGGTTTGGCACAGCAGAACGGAGGGTTCGCTGTGTCGGGCAAAGCCATTACAGAGCAACAGGCCAAGTTATATATGGAACATCGCAAAGCACAGCTCCAGACCGTCGCCGCCGCCAAAGCAGGGATTTCTGAACGAACCGCGCGCCGGATCGACCATCACCAGCACAACAAGCGTCAGCGAGACTGGCGTACCCGCAAAGACCCCCTTGAACCCATTTGGGAGAGCATTGTGCTCCCCCTGATCCAGGGCAACGCCGACATTACCCCGGTGGGGCTGTTCGATCATCTATGCGAGTACCACAGTGATCTGTTTGACCCCAAAACCCGGCGCACGCTTGAACGGCGCATCCAGCACTGGCGGCAGTTGCACGGCCCGGGCAAAGAGGTGATGTTCACCCAGACTCACGCCCTGGCCGCCTTGGGCATCGCCGACTTTACCTGGATCACCGACCCCGTCTTCATCGCCGGGGAGCCTATCCGGCACCGGTTGTTCCACTATCGTCTCGTGGCCAGTGGCTGGGCGTATGCTCAGGTGGTGTACGGCGGCGAGAGCTTCTCCGCCCTCGCCGATGGGTTGCAGAAGGCCTTTCGGGCCAGCGGCGGCATTCCCTATGAACTGCGCACCGACAGTCTCAGTGCCGCCTACAAGAACCGGACCGAGCAGGACGATTTTACCGAACGCTTCGAGGCGCTGTGCCTGCATTATGGGCTGAAGCCAACACGCAACAACCGAGGAGTCGCCCATGAGAACGGCGCTATCGAGTCGCCGAACAACCACCTCAAGCAGCAGCTCAAGCAAGCTTTGCTGATGCGGGGTAACGCCCACTTTACCAGCAGGAAGGCCTATCAGGCCTTCGTACAGTCGGTGGTCGACCGTCGTAACCGTCGTGTTGCCACGGCGTGGCAGGATGAGCAGCGACAACTACAACCGTTACCGGTCTACGACAGCGTCAACTACACCCAGCACTGTGTGCGGGTCAGTCGTACCAGCTCCATCTCGTTGAAGCGTGTCGTCTACAGCGTACCTTCCCGGCTGGTCGGCAGTCAGTTGATGGTGCACCTCTTTGATGATCGGCTTGAGCTGTGGTGCAGCGGGGTCCATACCCTGACCCTGGATCGCATCCACGCCCACAAGCAGGAGCGGTTACGGAGCGTCAATTACCGGCACATCATTGAGTCTCTGGTGAAGAAGCCGCGTGCCTTTCGACACTCCCAATGGCGGGAGGATCTGCTTCCCAGCGAGGACTACCGAAGCATCTGGGCTCATGTCGATCAACACCTCGGGGCTGATGACGCCAGCCACTACATAGTGCGGCTGCTGCATCTGGCCAAGAAGGGTGACTGTGAAGCCGCCCTGGGGCGCTATGTCATCGCGGGCCTTGAACGGCAGGACTTACCCACCCTCAAGCGCTGCGAAGACCGCTTCCTGGATGACTATGATGCGATCCCTCATGTGGTTGTACGGCAACATGCCCTGAGCGACTACCAGGCACTGTTGTCCGGTGGGAGGCCGTCATGAGCCACCATACCGCCTCCTTGCCGCTGATGCTCAAAGCCCTGCGGCTGGGCACCATGCAGAAACACTGGCAAGTGCTGGCCGACAAGGCGGTTGCGGATCAATGGCGACCGGAACAGTACTTGAGTGAGCTGTGTTCAGAAGAGCTGGCTTCGCGGGAGAACAACCGCCTTCACCGCTACCTGAAGGAAGCCACAATGCCACCGGGCAAACAGCTGGGCGCGTTCGACTTCAAGGCTGTCAGCGGCGTGAACCAGCCCCAGGTGCTGCAACTGATCCAAAGTCGGGACTGGGTCAAACGTGGCGAGAACATCCTGCTGTTCGGCGCCAGTGGCATCGGTAAGACCCATCTGGCCTGTGCCATCGCTTACGGCCTGGTCGATGCGGGGGTTCGCGTGAAGTTCATGCCGGCCATTGAGTTGGTACAAACGCTGCAGCGAGCCAAGGCCGAGTTGAAGTTAACCGAGGCCCTGATCCGACTGGATAAGTTCGGTGTGCTGATCGTGGATGACCTTGGGTACGTGCGCAAGACTGAACAGGAAAGCAGTGTACTGTTCGAGCTGATCGCCCACCGGTACGAGCGACACAGCCTGATCATTACTTCCAATCAATCCTTTGAGGACTGGGACCAGTTGTTCGACGATACCGTCATGACGGTCGCCGCCATTGATCGGCTGGTACACCATGCCACGATCATCCAGTGTGAGGGTGATAGTTATCGAAGGAAGCAGTCTGCCGAAAAGCAGGCGTTATAGGTTCAGATCAACCGGCCAAGTTAATTGTCGCTGGACCGGCCAAGATAGTTGACGCGCTACA
>NZ_JBQSYH010000048.1:0-1748 GCF_052379125.1 Halomonas sp. AOP13-D3-9
GGCATGGTCGGAGTCGATTTACCGTGCGTTAGCATTGCTGTTAATCGCATGCCCCTGCGCGTTAGTCATTTCCACCCCAGCCGCCATCGCCGCCGGTCTCTCGGCGGGAGCTCGGCGCGGACTACTGATCAAAGGGGGAGCCGTTCTTGAACAGTTAGGTAAGCTTCGCTTGGTGGCATTAGATAAAACGGGCACCCTCACTGCGGGTACCCCAAGAGTCACAGATGTGGAGTCTTGGATTGCTGAGGAAGACGATAACAGCGTATTGCGGCTCGCCGCCGCAATAGAGCGGGATTCCAGTCACCCTATCGCCACGGCTATCGTTGAGCATGCCCGACAGTCGGGCATCAACCTCCCCACCGTCACCGGCGGCCGCGCTCTGGCGGGGCGCGGTGTTTCCGGCCAGGTGGAGGGTCGCGAGCTGAGCTTAATGACGCCTCGTCACCTTCACGAGAAAGTCATCCTTGAGGAAAGTCTCAGTGCTCGGATTGTCGCGTTAGAAGAAGCCGGTAAGAGCCTCGCTCTCCTCGTCGAAGGCGAGCGTTTACTGGGCTTGATCGCGGTTCGCGATGAGCCACGCGAAGATGCCATTGAAGGCCTAGCGGCGCTATCCCGTTTGGGCGTACAGGCGGTCATGCTCAGCGGTGATAATGCCCGCACCGTCGCTGCCACGGGGGGTCGCTTAGGCATTGAAGCGTACGGCGAACTAATGCCTGAAGACAAGGCAGCGTATGTTCGAGACTGGCAAGCGGCTGGCCGTGGCCCCATCGGTAAAGTAGGCGATGGCATCAACGATGCACCGGCACTCGCGGCAGCCGATGTGGGTATCGCGATGGGGGGCGGCACGGATGTGGCGTTGGAAACCGCCGATGCAGCCTTGCTCAAGAACCGCGTTACCGGCATCGCTGAGCTGATAGACCTCTCTCGTGCCACACTGCGCAATGTGAAAACCAACGTTGTTCTCGCCCTTGGCTTAAAAGCCATTTTCCTAGTTACAACGGCGCTGGGTATTACCGGCATGTGGATTGCGGTGATGGCCGATACCGGTGCTACCGTCCTGGTGACGTTGAACGCCATGCGACTGCTGGGTTACCGCTTTTCGCCCAGTACCGCAATGACAGGCCTGTCACAAGGAAAAACAACGTCATGAGAACAGCGCCAAACGATAGCCCTTCACGACGTTGGCCATGGTTCACATTTGCTTGCGTATTGGCTCTAGCCGATCAACTGGTCAAAGAAATCGTGCACGCCCAGATGTCGTTTGGCCAAGTCATTCCGCTAACGCCGTTTTTTAACTGGGTTTATACCGGGAACACAGGAGCCGCTTTCAGCTTTCTCGCAGAAGCAGGGGGTTGGCAGCGCTACCTCTTTCTTGGTTTAGCGTTGGTGGTGGTCGTCGTATTGGTTGTGCAGCTATGCAAACCCCTGTCGCGCTTGGAGGCCTGTGCGTACAGCCTGATTCTTGGCGGCGCGCTCGGTAATACTGTTGATCGCTTAGCGCGAGGGTACGTCGTCGACTATCTGGACATTTACTGGGGCGAATGGCATTGGCCCGCCTTTAACATGGCCGATATCGCTCTGTTTGCAGGTGTATTGATGTTCGCAGTGGCGTTATGGCGTGAAAGTCCTGCTTTTAAGCGCTCTGAGTAACGCTATGGATGTGGTCGATAAAGATAAAGAATATACGCTTTTTGCTGGGCGCTCCTCACCAATAGTCGATTGCGTTGTAGCGCTCGCCGCTGGGGTAA
>NZ_JBQSYH010000049.1:0-1748 GCF_052379125.1 Halomonas sp. AOP13-D3-9
GTACCCCAGCGGCTAGCGCTACAACGCAATCGACTATTGGTGAGAGTCGCCCAGCAAAAAGCGTATATTTTTTTTCTTGATCGACCGAATCCATATCGTTACTCAGTGCGCTTAAAAGCAGGACGCTCACGCCATAACGCCACTGCGTATACCGCTACACCTGCAAATAGCGCGATATCGGCCATGTTAAAGGCGGGCCAATGCCATTCGCCCCAGTAAACGTCCAGATAGTCGACGACGTACCCACGCGCTAAGCGATCAACGGTATTACCGAGTGCGCCGCCAAGAATCAAACTGTACGCACAGGCCTCCAAGCGCGACAGGGGTTTGCATAGCTGCACGAGCAATACGACGACGACCACCAACGCTAAACCAAGAAAGAGGTAGCGCTGCCAACCACCTGCCTCCGCGAGAAAGCTGAAAGCGGCTCCTGTATTCCCGGTATAAACCCAGTTAAAAAACGGCGTTAGCGGAATGACTTGGCCAAACGACATCTGGGCATGCACAATTTCTTTGACCAGTTGATCGGCTAGAGTCATCACGCAAGCAAATGTGAACCATGGCCAACGACGTAAGGGGCTATCGTTTTGCGCTGTTCTCATGAGGTTACTTTTCCTTGTGACAGGCCTGTCAACGCGGTATTGGGCGAAAAGCGGTAACCCAGCAGTCGCATGGCGTTCAACGTCACCAGAACGGTAGCACCGGTATCGGCCATTACCGCAATCCACATGCCGGTAATACCCAGAGCCGTCGTGACTAGGAAAATGGCTTTTAAGCCAAGGGCGAGAACAACGTTGGTTTTCACATTGCGCAGCGTGGCACAAGAGAGATCTATCAGTTCGGCAATGCCGGTAACGCGGTTCTTGAGCAAGGCTGCATCGGCGGTTTCCAACGCCACATCCGTGCCGCCCCCCATCGCGATACCGACATCGGCTGCCGCGAGTGCCGGTGCATCGTTGATGCCATCGCCTACTTTACCGATGGGGCCACGGCCTGCCGCTTGCCAGTCTCGAACATACGCTGCCTTGTCTTCAGGCATCAGTTCGCCGTACGCTTCAATGCCTAAGCGACCCCCAGTGGCAGCGACGGTGCGGGCATTATCACCGCTGAGCATGACCGCCTGTACGCCTAAGCGGGATAGCGCCGCTAGGCCTTCAAGGGCATCTTCGCGTGGCTCATCGCGAACAGCGATCAAGCCCAACAAACGCTCGCCTTCAACGAGGAGAGCGAGGCTCTTGCCGGCTTCTTCTAACGCGACAATCCGAGCACTGAGACTTTCATCAAGGATGACCTGCTCGTGAAGGTGGCGAGGCGTCATTAAGCTCAGCTCGCGACCCTCCACCTGGCCGGAGACTCCGCGCCCCGCCAGAGCGCGGCTGCCGATGACGGTGGGGAGGTTTAGGCCCGACTGTCGGGCATGATCAACGATAGCCGTGGCGATAGGGTGACTGGAATCTCGCTCTATCGCGGCGGCGAGCCGCAATACGCTGTTATCGTCTTCCTCAGCGATCCAAGACTCCACATCTGTGACTCTTGGGGTACCCGCAGTCAGGGTGCCCGTCTTGTCTAATGCCACCAAGCGAAGCTTACCTAACTGTTCAAGAACGGCTCCCCCTTTGATCAGTAGGCCGCGCCGAGCGCCCGCCGAGAGACCTGCGGCGATGGCGGCTGGGGTGGAAATGACTAACGCGCAGGGGCATGCGATTAACAGCAATGCTAACGCACGGTAAATCGACTCCGACCATGCT
>NZ_JBQSYH010000050.1:0-1665 GCF_052379125.1 Halomonas sp. AOP13-D3-9
CGGTGTTTGTCAAAGTAGTTGTCGCGTAGACCATTCATTTATGCAGCTTCCTTCTGCGCTACCTCAGGCCTTTCAGGATTGAGTGTCACAGGCCCAACAGGCTGCCACTTCCTCGTCTCTTTTGACCAACGTTCCGGTTGTGCGGCTCGGGCCTGCTGATACAAGGCATGACGTTTGGCCAAAATATTCTTATCAAGACCTTGGTGGCGCTCTGCTGGCGTAACGAAGCATATTCGACTGTGCCGGTGCTCGGTGTTGTACCAACAGATGAAGTCTCTTACCCAAGTCCTTGCATCGTCCAGACTTGCAAAGCCGTTTGTCGGCCACTGGGGACAGTATTTCAGCGTCTTGAACAATGCCTCTGAGAAGGCATTATCATTACTGACCCGCGGCCTTCCCCGTGAAGGCGTCACACCCAAATCATGCATCTTGCTTAACAAGGTGACCGACTTCATGGGAGCACCATTATCAGAGTGCAGCACCAGCGGAGTGTGAAGGCATTTCTCGCTAAGAACACTGCGTTGTAGCAAGGTCGCTGCCTCGTCGCCAGACTCTGCCGTGTGTACTTCCCAGCCAACCGCTTTGCGGCTGTAAATATCTTCGATCAGATACAGATAGTAATACTGACCTCGCACCGGCGAGGGTAAATACGTGATGTCCCATGACCACACTTGATTAGCATGGCTCGCTTTATGCGTTGTCGGCGCCGGGTGCCGATGCGGCGGCTGACAACGCCCCCGACGGTGCTGTTGATCAGCCGCACGCAGTACCCGATAGAAGCTGCTCTCCGATCCGATGTATCGGCCCTGATCCGCTAAACGAGGCACTATCTGACTCGGGGGCAAATGGGCAAATTCCTGGCTGTTACAGAGAGCTAAAATAGCCTGACGCTCTACCTCGGACAGCGCATTCGCCGGTACTGGACGAAGAGCGGTTGTGCGTCCGTCGGGCCTTACCTCGCCCTCAGCTGTCCAGCGTTGGAATGTCCGCAAGCTAATGTCCACTTCATTACACGCGCATTGCTTGCGAGCCCCATGAGTGATGGCTTCAGTGAGCCACTCGACATACATTTGCCGTTCTGGCAGCGACGTTAACTGTCCTCGCTGTCGTCGTCCCAGTAGGCATTGAGCTTTTTTCTCAGCACCAATAACGCAGCCGCTTCCGCTAACGCCTTCTCTTTACGATTAAGTTCACGCTCCAGCTGGCGAATGCGCTTCTTGTCAGCTTTGGCTTGGTCTCGCTCTGCCTGCTGTTGTACTTTGGTACTCTGTTGGCCCGCCAGGCAGGCGGCCTTCCAGGCCTTAACCTGTTGAGGATAGAGGCCTTTGCTACGACAGTATTCACTCAGCTCTATCTCGGAAAAGGTGGCTGTTTCGATGACCACTGCTAGCTTAGCTTCAGCCGACCAGTTGTCGGTTAATGTTTGATCTCCGGGCACCGCAGCGCCTCCCGACTTAGCCTGTTTACGCCAAGCATACAGGGTGGCGTCGGAAATACCTTCTTGCCGGGCTACTTCAGCGACGGATAAATTGTGCGGAGGTAACAGCTTCTTCAGCAGCGCCTCTCTGCGTTCTGGGGAATAACGTGGCATCGCAGTACTCAAACCGCCCCCGGGACTTCGTTAGGGTAAAACCAATCAGGCGACAACTATCCTGACACCGGGGG
>NZ_JBQSYH010000051.1:0-1342 GCF_052379125.1 Halomonas sp. AOP13-D3-9
GGCTCCCGCTATTGGATGAGCCTATGTCGGATTAGCTAGTTGGTAAGGTAATGGCTTACCAAGGCAACGATCCGTAGCTGGTCTGAGAGGATGATCAGCCACATCGGGACTGAGACACGGCCCGAACTCCTACGGGAGGCAGCAGTGGGGAATATTGGACAATGGGGGCAACCCTGATCCAGCCATGCCGCGTGTGTGAAGAAGGCCCTCGGGTTGTAAAGCACTTTCAGCGAGGAAGAACGCCTATCGGTTAATACCCGGTAGGAAAGACATCACTCGCAGAAGAAGCACCGGCTAACTCCGTGCCAGCAGCCGCGGTAATACGGAGGGTGCAAGCGTTAATCGGAATTACTGGGCGTAAAGCGCGCGTAGGTGGCTTGATAAGCCGGTTGTGAAAGCCCCGGGCTCAACCTGGGAACGGCATCCGGAACTGTCAGGCTAGAGTGCAGGAGAGGAAGGTAGAATTCCCGGTGTAGCGGTGAAATGCGTAGAGATCGGGAGGAATACCAGTGGCGAAGGCGGCCTTCTGGACTGACACTGACACTGAGGTGCGAAAGCGTGGGTAGCAAACAGGATTAGATACCCTGGTAGTCCACGCCGTAAACGATGTCGACCAGCCGTTGGGTGCCTAGAGCACTTTGTGGCGAAGTTAACGCGATAAGTCGACCGCCTGGGGAGTACGGCCGCAAGGTTAAAACTCAAATGAATTGACGGGGGCCCGCACAAGCGGTGGAGCATGTGGTTTAATTCGATGCAACGCGAAGAACCTTACCTACCCTTGACATCTACAGAAGCCGGAAGAGATTCTGGTGTGCCTTCGGGAACTGTAAGACAGGTGCTGCATGGCTGTCGTCAGCTCGTGTTGTGAAATGTTGGGTTAAGTCCCGTAACGAGCGCAACCCTTGTCCTTATTTGCCAGCACGTAATGGTGGGAACTCTAAGGAGACTGCCGGTGACAAACCGGAGGAAGGTGGGGACGACGTCAAGTCATCATGGCCCTTACGGGTAGGGCTACACACGTGCTACAATGGCCGGTACAAAGGGCTGCGAGCTCGCGAGAGTCAGCGAATCCCTTAAAGCCGGTCTCAGTCCGGATCGGAGTCTGCAACTCGACTCCGTGAAGTCGGAATCGCTAGTAATCGTGAATCAGAATGTCACGGTGAATACGTTCCCGGGCCTTGTACACACCGCCCGTCACACCATGGGAGTGGACTGCACCAGAAGTGGTTAGCCTAACGCAAGAGGGCGATCACCACGGTGTGGTTCATGACTGGGGTGAAGTCGTAACAAGGTAGCCGTAGGGGAACCTGCGGCTGGATCACCTCCTTAAACGATGCGTCAC
>NZ_JBQSYH010000052.1:0-1267 GCF_052379125.1 Halomonas sp. AOP13-D3-9
GCCGCCGTGCAGGGCGATGCCGTTCATAACCGCCCCCATGCCGAACTCACGCACACCGTAGTGCAGGTAGTTGCCGCTGGCGTCTTCCGGGGTGATCGCTTTGGCGCCTTTCCAGAAGGTCAGGTTAGACGGCGCCAGATCGGCACTGCCGCCCAGCAGTTCCGGCATTTGCGGGCCAATGGCATTTAACACTTCAAAGGAAGCTTTACGTGAGGCAATGGTCTCGCCGCGCTCTTGGGCCTGCTCAATCAAGGCTTCGGTGGGCAGTTCCGTCGGTAGCTGGCGCTTCATCCGGCGGGTGAACTCCCGCGCTTCCGTGGGGAAAGCCTCTGCGTAGCGAGCAAAGCGCTCCTCCCACTTCTGCTGGGCTGCTTTGCCAGCGTTGCGGGCATCCCAGGCCGAGTAAATCGGCTCGGGGATATGGAAGGGCGCGTGGGGCCAGTCGAGCTGGGTGCGTGCCAGCGCCACTTCGTCATCGCCTAGGGGCGCACCGTGGGCGTCCTCTTTGCCCTGCTTGTTGGGCGCACCAAAGCCGATAATGGTTTTGCAGATAATCAGGCTCGGCTTATCGTCATGGCTTTTGGCCAGCTCAATCGCGGCTTTCACCTCTTCAGGCTTGTGGCCATCCACATTGGGCACCACGTGCCAGCCGTAAGCTTCAAACCGCTTGGCGGTATCGTCGGTAAACCAGCCTTCCACTTCACCATCGATAGAGATGCCGTTGTCGTCATATAGGGCGATCAACTTACCCAACTGCTGGGTACCGGCTAGCGAGGCCGCTTCGTGGGAGATGCCCTCCATCAGGCAGCCGTCACCCAAAAAGCACCAAGTGTGGTGATCCACAATGGTGTGGCCAGGGCGGTTGAACTGCGCTGCCAGGGTTTTTTCCGCGATGGCGAAGCCCACTGCGTTGGCAAAGCCCTGACCCAGCGGGCCGGTGGTGGTCTCGATGCCCGGTGCGTAGCCAAATTCCGGGTGGCCCGCGGTGGGCGAGTGGAGCTGACGGAAATTCTGCAGCTGTTCCAGGCTTAGCTCGTAACCACTGAGGTGGAGCAGCGAGTAAAGCAGCATGGAGCCGTGGCCATTGGAGAGCACAAAGCGGTCACGATCGGCCCACTTGGGGTCTTCGGGATTGTGCTTGAGGTAGTCATTCCATAGCACCTCGGCGATATCAGCCATTCCCATGGGGGCGCCCGGGTGGCCGGACTTGGCCTTCTGAACGGCATCCATGGATAG
Organism: Halomonas sp. AOP13-D3-9; assembly: GCF_052379125.1. Lineage (NCBI taxonomy): Bacteria > Pseudomonadati > Pseudomonadota > Gammaproteobacteria > Oceanospirillales > Halomonadaceae > Halomonas > Halomonas sp. AOP13-D3-9. The sequence continues at coordinate 1,237 of NZ_JBQSYH010000052.1, forward strand.
GGCGCGAATGGCATTGGCTAGCTCAAAACGG
>NZ_JBQSYH010000053.1:0-1173 GCF_052379125.1 Halomonas sp. AOP13-D3-9
ATCGAGTAGGGTGAGGCGTTACCGCCTCATCCCTCTCACAGAACCGTACATACGGGCCACGTATACGGCTCATGTCATTAACTTACCCCGAGCTCGGGGACAGTGATGCCCGTTTTGACCTGGGTTAAGTCCATCAACCTCAGGTTGTCATGCAGGTAGGCATTGGGTATCGCCAGATGAGCCAGCGGCGACGCCGCGTTACGCCAGCTTTGCATCTTGATGTACTTAAACGGCGGGCGGTAGCCCAGCTGTTTCAGTCTTCGATGCAGCCGACTCGGCTTCTTCCACTGTTTAAGCTGGAGACAGCGGAGACGTCGCCTGATCCAGCTCATCATCTGTTTTAACACCCGTGCGCAGTTCGCTACCCGGAAGTAATTGGCGAAGCCTCTTAGTACAGGATTTAGCTCGCGGATGATCACCGCAAGTCCCGCACTTCGATTGCGCTTCGTCAACGCTTTCACTTTCTGCTTGAGCTTCACCACCTTCTTTTCCTGGATACGGGTGTACTTGGTGTAGATCACCACGCCCAGGAACTTGATCCCCTCATCGCTGCGCGCGATGTGGGTCTTGGTAGCGTTAACTGTCAGCTTCAGTTCACCCTCCAGATAGCACTGGGCCACCCTCAACGCATTCTCCGCTCCAGCCTGTGAACCGCACAGGATCAGGATGTCGTCCGCGTAGCGGACGATTCGATGGCCCCGCGCTTTCATAAACTGGTCGAAGGCGTCCAGGTAGACGTTGGCGATCAGCGGACTGATTACCCCGCCCTGGGGGCTGCCCAGCGCCGTCTCTTCGAGGTGATACCCCACCATCACACCGCTTTCAAGGAACTGGCGCAGCAGCGACAAAACACTGCCGTCCGTGATCCGCTGTCGGAACTGGCGGATAATCAGGTCGTGGTCTAACGTGTCGAAGCATTTCGACAGGTCCATATCCACGACCCATTCACGCCGGTAGCGGCGGATGAACAACTCCGCCTTACCGATAGCATGGTGGCCACTGCGTCCCGGACGGTACCCGTAGCTCGATGGATGAAAGTCCGGCTCGAAGAGCGGTTCTAGGATACTGCGCAACGCCTGTTGCACAACCCGGTCTCGTACCGTTGGAATACCCAGTAGACGTTCACCGCCGTCGTCCTTGGCGATGGCAACGCGTCTGACGGGCTGCGCCTGG
>NZ_JBQSYH010000054.1:0-1052 GCF_052379125.1 Halomonas sp. AOP13-D3-9
CTAAGTAGCTAATCATAAGTTTTCGTGTAGTATTGATGTTTGAATCACTGACACGGAAAAATCCATGGCAAAGCGCCGTTTCGTTGCCTCTCTTACTCAATCTGAACATCAGACGCTGACCTCCACCTATCACCATGGTGAAAAACGCGCCCTACGGCGGCGTGCGCACGCCATCTTGCTAAGTGATCGAGGCCACACCATCGATCAGATCAGTGAGGTATTGCAAGTTCGTCGCGATGCCGTCTCTCGATGGCTCAAACAGTGGGAGACGTCCGGACTCGACGGGCTCATTGATAAACCCCGCAGTGGTCGCACACCGGTTCTGGATGAGAACGACCACCGGAGACTTCAGGAACTGATCGCCGAGGAGCCTCATCAAATTCGATCCTTGCAGGCTCGCTTGCAAGAAGAGACCGGCAAGACGGTCAGCACGGTAACCCTTCGCCGGGCATTGAAAAAAAAATAACTTCAGTTTCAAACGCATTCGGCACTCACTTAAGTCGCTGCGTAACGAGACGGATTTCCGCAACACTCAAGGTCTCCTCAAGGCGCTCCATAAGCAGGAAGCTCAGGGGGAACACGTGCTCTATTACTTTGATGAGTCAGGTTTTTCACAATCGTCGTCGGTGCCATATGCGTGGAGTCCCATCGGTAAGCCTTGCGAGGTGACCGCCTACTCACACAGTCGAAGGCTGAACGTGCTGGGGTTTCTCAGCCGAGCGGGGAAGCTGATCTACCACACCGCCACCGAGTCAGTGACCACCGAGACGGTTATCGAAGCGTTTGATCAATTTGTGGCTCAGAAAGACCCCGATACCTTTGCTGTCGTGGTGCTCGACAATGCCAGCATGCATCACTCCCGAGCCTTCAGGCGAAAAATAGTGGAGTGGATGTCGAACCGTGTGCATCTGGTCTACCTATCCGCTTACTCGCCGGAGCTGAATCTGATTGAGATTCTGTGGCGGCAGATGAAGTACGCATGGCTGCCGCTGGGTGCATACCTCTCATTTGACCGCCTCTGTGATGAGGTACACCGGCTGCTTGATAACTAT
>NZ_JBQSYH010000055.1:0-946 GCF_052379125.1 Halomonas sp. AOP13-D3-9
AATTGATAACCTGGCGACGACGTCTACCAACCTTTCTGAAGCCCGGTCGCGTATCCAAGATGCCGACTACGCAGTGGAAGTGTCCAACATGACACGCGCTAACATCCTTCAGCAGGCCGGTACCTCCATGCTGGCACAGGCCAACCAGACGCCGCAGTCTGTACTGTCTCTGCTGGGCTAATCCGTTAACCAGTAAAGTACACAAGAAAGTAACGACGGGGCCAATAGGCCCCGTTTTTTGTTTGCCCGGCGAAGCCGGCAAACCCGGTCACCTGAAAGAAGGTGACGTCACCCCGACTGAGGGGAAGACAATCCGATTGGCAAGGGCGTCACTGGCCAACGGTGGGGTCTGAAGGAGGCCATAGGAGGTTAACGGTACACAACGCAAGTGAACCTGCTTCGGCCGCACAGGTGGGTAAGCGTGCAAAATAGCGCGACGCCCGATACTCAGTCAGGCCTGTGCCGTGTTTGAGGGTGGCATCGTTAACAGGGAGCCGGTGCAGTAACCGGGGAAGCCTGGCATCGTATCCAGTCTGGCTGGAAGGCGCGCTTCAAGGTGAAAGCCAAGAGCGCGTCGGGTGTGAGGTGGCAGCGGTCCGACGCCTCGGTGAAGCCGTAGTAGTGAGGAAGTTTCGGCCTGCGAAGCCTGGTAACAGTGTGGAGAACAAAACCGAAACGACCGCTGGCGGAGGTTCAGCGGCCTGGGCAAGGCCAAAAATCCGCAGGGAACGGATTTTCGCGGTAGCCCCGAAGGGGTGAGGCGCAGGGATGCGCCGAACAAAAGCCTTGCTCAGGTGCGAAGGGCGGAAGTCATTAATGAGTACGACGGACGTTGATCCGAAGGTGGACGCTGCGTTCACAAGCTACCCGACGGGGTAGGGAAGTGGGTCGAGGTGCTGTGGGAACACAGTGGCTTCGTCCTTCTCTGAACGCGGGAGTAGAACGA
>NZ_JBQSYH010000056.1:0-801 GCF_052379125.1 Halomonas sp. AOP13-D3-9
GCCGACTCCCTAGAGCGCTGCAGCCATTATCCTAGTTCACAATCACCGGAGTGCTGATCCTGAAGCCAGCGATGAAGACTGGCGTATTATCGTGTGACTGAAGGAAGCGATGGGGTCGATGGATATACGGATGATTGATCGTGTGGTGGTGGGAAGTGATTGTTTAGGTCGTTTGCGGGATGGGAGTATTTTGGGGTAACTATTAGAAAAAATGGGGCTGCCCAGCGAGGCAGATCCTATAACGAGGCAAGCTTTCATTTTTCGCTAAGACGGCAAACGGCCTAAAGCTGCCTTTTAGGCGACGTTGATATAGCGGTTTAACGCCCTCAGCAACCGCGGCTTTGTAGTGGAGCCGAAGGCGGAACGAAAAAAGCCGTCGGCTTGCCTGCGAGTGTTAGGCGCTTTGTAGCTACAATTTAGCAAGCTCATCCACTAGCTGTGGGTTTCTCGACATAAATGACACGTATGATCTACCAAGCGACGTCAGCCTGTAATCACAGCCTTCTTCGATCATCAGCCCATTACTCACAGGATAGGCCACATATTTTATCCAATCCCAATCGAGCAATGGTTCGCCAACCTGCTCTTTTATCGAAAGGAAATAATGCTCGGCGTCTGCTCTACTTGTGCGGCCACCGTTATTAGCCATTATTGAAAATAAGTTGAACTGCGAGCGAAATAAAACCTTGTTAATATCGAAGTACCGAATTGCGCTCTGAAGAAGTGACACTTCCTGAGCTAGCACATTGATAGTTTCTTCCGGACTAATATTGAGTGCGGCGATATGTGTTTGTATCCCAC
>NZ_JBQSYH010000057.1:0-704 GCF_052379125.1 Halomonas sp. AOP13-D3-9
AGGTGTTTGGCGAATCTGATTGGCTCTGACATCCGCCATGTCTTGGTCAATCACCGCCTGCACCTCAGCAGAAGTCAGTTGCTCTTCGGCAGCCGCTAAATCAAGGCCTCCTTGGCTCGCGATATCGAGGATAGCGGATTCATCAAAACTGCCATGTGAAGCCCATTGATCCTGGCGAGCCAGCAGCCTCTCCAGTACCGGTTCAAAGACGCCCTGACGACGAGCAACTTCTAATACCCGAATGGCCTTATCAGATACGTCGCCGTGGAAAGGAGTGTAGCGCACGATGAGCCGCACTTTTTCTGGGTAGGTTTCCAGAATACTTTTTGTCAGGGGATAGAAAGCACGGCAGGCTTCGCAAGCCGGATCGAAGAATTCCACAATCGTCACCGGCGCGTCTTCTCGTCCCAAGATGGGGGAGTGTGAGCGCACCAAGGAGTCCTCTGCCTGGACACTGCTCTCCTTTGCTGCCTGAGCTTGCATATCTAAGAGGGCAGGTTTCGATACGGCGACGATCGCAGCGGTCAGCATTAACGTACCGGCCAATATAAAAGACGCTTTTTTGAACATGTTTCTCTCTCTTTCTCAACGATGGGGTGGAAAAGTAGGGTTGAAAAATAAGCCAATCGCTATGGGAGTAAGCCGCTCGCTAACTACCTGAGCCGGGAGTCGGCCTCGGTCTATCACTCGTGCCCATATAGATT
>NZ_JBQSYH010000058.1:0-647 GCF_052379125.1 Halomonas sp. AOP13-D3-9
GGCAGTCGCTGCCCCTCCCGGTCAGTAGCGAGTAGCAATGCGGCTGCCGCTCTTAGTGCAAGTCGTGCGGAGGTGTGGGACGTTTTGCCCGCCTCTATACGGGTTTCCAATTGCTGCCAATAAGCATGCAGCGCTTTTTCTGATAAAGAAGCGGACGGCATAGACCTGAGACACGCTTTGATACGTCGTTTCTCTGAGTCGATCTTCTTTGCTTGGTGATCCGGCTCTACCCCTTGCTCTTCATGCAGCCATCGCATAGGAAGTCTTACACGCCGCAACCCCTCCGCCCCGAAGTGATGAAGCAGCTCCGAATAGCTCGGTATCCGTGACCATGCCTGGTCGATCTCAAGGAAGAACGAGAAGAAATGATTGATCTTGAGGGCAGCCTTATGCGGCCCTGTGGTACGAATCAGCCATTCACCAAATTCCCCAAAGGCCTCACGTAACGCTTTGGTGGTGATACCGGCTTGGCCAATGATGATCCGCTTACGACATGTGCGCGTCCAATAGCAGGGCTCACAGGCATCGCCTCGACCCGCTGGCATGGGATTACCACACAATGGACAGGCAATTTCCCCTTGCTCATTACAGGCTTTGCACAATGCGTCACCGCTGGATGTCATGACCAATAAGCGATGTCGACGACA
>NZ_JBQSYH010000059.1:0-641 GCF_052379125.1 Halomonas sp. AOP13-D3-9
ACCGAGTCAAAGCGGTTAAGCGTAGCACCCAGAGTGGCACGCTCAGTATCAAGCGTCTTGACAGCGGCATCAACATCGTCGATCAGCGTTTGGAACTGTGCGTTGGTCGCCCCAGCGCCACCCGAAACAGACGCCGCGGCAATTGTTGCTGCCGAGCCGCTCACGCCAAGATTCGCGGTCGTCGCGTCAACAGTGTTAACGTCAATGGTGTCGTCAGCAGTGGTGTTGGAGCCAATTTGCATGCTCAGCGCCGTGGACGCGCCACTGGCCAACAGGTTGGTGCCGTTGAAGTTGGTACTGCCCGCTACACGATCGATTTCAGCGATGCGCTCGTCGATCTCGGTGGAAATGGCTGCACGATCTTCATCAGTGTTGGTATCGTTGGCGCCCTGAACCGCGAGCTCACGAATACGCTGAAGGTTATCGTTAACTTGATCAAGGCCGCCTTCCATGGTTTGTACCAGAGAGATACCGTCGCTCGCGTTACGGCTAGCCTGATCCATGCCTTTGATCTGGGCTGTCATTTTGTTGGCGATGGCTTGACCAGCAGCATCGTCAGCAGCGCTGTTAATACGCAGACCAGAAGACAGGCGCTCTTGAGCCTTGGCCAACATGGACTGAGAGTTGGACAGGTTATTCTG
>NZ_JBQSYH010000060.1:0-555 GCF_052379125.1 Halomonas sp. AOP13-D3-9
GTACCCCTTGCTAGCCGAAGCCAATTGGCAAACGCACCTGTCATTGCCGCCGTCTGAACTTAGCCCTGTCAGGTTACAGGCGGCTAGCGAGCAAGAAGGCACATTACCGCTCGATAGCGTTGATACCCTAACCTTTGGGCGTGATGTCGTCATTGATACCACCCTCTACGAGGCCTTGGCAGCAGAAGGTGTCCCAACGCGTTTCGCCACTAAACTGGAAACACTGCTCAGCGAGTTTATCGCAGCGCCGCTGGAGTTTTCTGGCAGTGAACGTATTCAATTAGTGTGGGAGGAAGATCGACGCCAGGACGGCGCCCGTGTTGGGCCACCACGCCTCAGTTATGCCGCTCTGCCTGATCAGGCAGAGCCCTTGGAGGTCATATGGCCGGTCACCCAAAAGGGGGACGTAGCTCTTTTCAAAAGCGACACCCTGCTAGGCACGTTGCGGTTGCCCGTGCTTAGTGCCCGCTTAACGTCTCGCTTTGGGAATCGGCGACATCCTGTGTATGGAGGGATGCGTCCTCATAATGGAATTGACTTGGCTGCGCCGACAGG
>NZ_JBQSYH010000061.1:0-488 GCF_052379125.1 Halomonas sp. AOP13-D3-9
CCACTTCTTGCGAAGTGTTCTTGTCAGCATGATATACATTGTTAAAGAGCAGCTGTTCAATGAACAGTGATAAAGCGGCATTCTGTAGCTATAACAACACTTATAGCGACTACAGTGCAGCGACTTATCAATGGTCACGAAACGTTCACAAACGGTATTTAAGTTAAAAAGTAGTACTAAATGGTGGAGCCAAGCGGGATCGAACCGCTGACCTCCTGCGTGCAAGGCAGGCGCTCTCCCAGCTGAGCTATGGCCCCATCTAGTCACTCACTTAGTCACATTCACCTCTGGCCAATTTTATTTAGCGCAAGGCATTTTATGACGACGCATAGCCTGCTATGCGAGTTATAAAATAACGCAGCGATAGATAAAATTTGGTGGGTCTGGGCAGACTTGAACTGCCGACCTCACCCTTATCAGGGGTGCGCTCTAACCAACTGAGCTACAGACCCAAGAGGGGATCGTGCTTTTACCGTTTGCTCTATATC
>NZ_JBQSYH010000062.1:0-446 GCF_052379125.1 Halomonas sp. AOP13-D3-9
GGGTGTTTGGCGAATCTGATTGGCTCTGACATCCGCCATGTCTTGGTCAATCACCGCCTGCACCTCAGCAGAAGTCAGTTGCTCTTCGGCAGCCGCTAAATCAAGGCCCCCTTGGCTCGCGATATCGAGGATAGCGGATTCATCAAAACTGCCATGTGAAGCCCATTGATCCTGGCGAGCCAGCAGCCTCTCAAGTACCGGTTCAAAGACGCCCTGACGACGAGCGACTTCTAATACCCGAATGGCCTTATCAGATACGTCGCCGTGGAAAGGAGTGTAGCGCACGATGAGCCGCACTTTTTCTGGGTAGGTTTCCAGAATACTTTTTGTCAGGGGGTAGAAAGCACGGCAGGCTTCGCAAGCCGGATCGAAGAATTCCACAATCGTCACCGGCGCGTCTTCTCGCCCCAAGATGGGGGAGTGTGAGCGCACCAAGGAGTCCTCTG
>NZ_JBQSYH010000063.1:0-422 GCF_052379125.1 Halomonas sp. AOP13-D3-9
GCCAATCAGGGCAGTAATGTTAGTGTTGATTACAGACATGTGAGTGCTCCTCGAAATTTAAATGGCCTTGTGGCCTGCTTTGCGGCACTTGTGTTGCCGTTATTATAATTAACGGCAGCCTGACCAAATTCTTTAGAAAAAATCACTCTTTTTTATGTAAAGTACTGTAACTTATCTAGTTACTTGTCTGCATAATGCTAAGCACACACAAACCGCCCCATCCCTTTAGAGTTGCCGCATAGGGTCGCACTCATTGCCTGTACGCCACCGCCATTATCCATCCATTGCAGTCACTTTTGCCGCACGGACATGCTGGCACCGTCGAAGATATTCAGCAGGCAAGAAATAGGGGCTTAATCGTAAACGGCATACAGTCTTATCGTTTCAGCAGGTGTCAGAGACAGATCGGCAAGCTTAAATGC
>NZ_JBQSYH010000064.1:0-409 GCF_052379125.1 Halomonas sp. AOP13-D3-9
CTGGTACCTTACGGCGCGACCTTCCTGATCTTTATGGAGTACATGCGTAACTCGATCCGTATGGCGTCGTTGATGGGCCAGCAGGTGATTTACGTATTTACCCACGACTCCATTGGCTTGGGGGAAGATGGGCCGACTCACCAGCCCATTGAGCAACTGACCAGCCTGCGCACCACGCCTAACCTCAATACCTGGCGCCCTTGTGATGCGGTGGAAACAGCGGCCTCCTGGGATGCGGCGATTAAGCGTCACTCCGGCCCCACGGCGCTCGTACTGTCACGCCAGAACCTGCCCCACCAGCAGCGCACGAAGGCGCAGTTGGCAGCGATCCAGAACGGCGCTTACGTGCTCAAGGACAGCGAAGGCACCCCCGAGCTGATTCTGATCGCCACGGGCTCAGAGGTGGCAT
>NZ_JBQSYH010000065.1:0-409 GCF_052379125.1 Halomonas sp. AOP13-D3-9
GGCCGACTTCAGAGCCGGTGGCAATCAGTATCAACTCCGGCGTACCTTCGCTATCTTTCAGAACATACGCCCCGTTTTGAATCGCCGCCAACTGCGCTTTCGTGCGCTGCTGGTGGGGCAGGTTCTGGCGTGACAGCACCAGCGCCGTGGGGCCAGAGTGACGCTTGATGGCCGCATCCCAGGCGGCGGCGGTTTCCACCGCATCACAGGGGCGCCAGGTATTGAGGTTCGGCGTGGTACGCAGGCTGGTGAGCTGCTCAATGGGCTGGTGAGTCGGGCCATCTTCACCCAGGCCGATGGAGTCATGGGTAAACACGTAAATCACCTGCTGGCCCATCAGCGACGCCATGCGGATCGAGTTACGCATGTACTCCATAAAGATCAGGAAGGTCGCGCCGTAAGGCACCAA
>NZ_JBQSYH010000066.1:0-386 GCF_052379125.1 Halomonas sp. AOP13-D3-9
TGGCGTCTACCTGATTTACGAAGGCGCTATGCGGATGATCGATCCCCCTGAGATAGAGGGATGGACGATCGTGATTATTGGTAGCGTTGCGCTTGTCGTCGATGCTCTTACCGCTATGCTCACGTGGTCAATGCAAAAAGAGAGTGTCAATATCCGCGCTCTTTTTCTGCATAACTTATCGGATGCGTTTGCCTCCATCGCTGTGATTGTCGGTGGTTCGCTTATTTTACTGTACGACATGCGCTGGGTAGACCCCGCGATCACGATAGGGATTGCGCTATATATTCTTTACCTTGCCTTCTCTGAAATTGGTGGCCCTATCCGTACGCTAATGCTGGGATCTCCCCCGGACATTGACGGGCAGGCAGTGGTTGAGACCGTCCGAA
>NZ_JBQSYH010000067.1:0-386 GCF_052379125.1 Halomonas sp. AOP13-D3-9
CTCGTACGGTCTCAACGACTGCCTGCCCGTCAATGTCCGGGGGAGATCCCAGCATTAGCGTACGGATAGGGCCGCCAATTTCAGAGAAGGCTAGGTAAAGAATATATAGCGCAATCCCTATCGTGATCGCGGGGTCCACCCAGCGCATGTCGTACAGTAAAATAAGCGAACCACCGATAATCACGGCGATGGAGGCAAACGCATCCGATAAGTTATGCAGAAAAAGGGCGCGGATATTGACACTCTCTTTTTGCATTGACCACGTGAGCATGGCGGTAAGGGCATCGACGACGAGCGCGACGCCACCAATAATCACGATCGTCCATCCCTCTATCTCAGGGGGATCGACCATCCGCATAGCGCCTTCGTAAATCAGGTAGACACCG
>NZ_JBQSYH010000068.1:0-341 GCF_052379125.1 Halomonas sp. AOP13-D3-9
TTGTTTGCCCGGCGAAGCCGGCAAACCCGGTCACCTGAAAGAAGGTGACGTCACCCCGACTGAGGGGAAGACAATCCGACTGGCAAGGGCGCCACTGGCCAACGGTGGGGTCTGAAGGAAGCCATAGGAGGTTAACGGTACACAACGCAAGTGAACCTGCTTCGGCAGCACAGGTGGGTAAGCGTGCAAAATAGCGCGACGCCCGATACTCAGTCAGGCCTGTGCTGTGTTTGAGGGTGGCATCGTTAACAGGGAGCTGGTGCAGTAACCGGGGAAGCCTGGCACCGTATCCAGTCTGGCTGGAAGGCGCGCTTCAAGGTGAAAGCCAAGAGCGCGTCGGG
>NZ_JBQSYH010000069.1:0-258 GCF_052379125.1 Halomonas sp. AOP13-D3-9
CCTGGACACCGCTCTCCTTTGCTGCCTGAGCTTGCATGCCTAAGAGGGCAGGTTTCGATACGGCGACGATTGCAGCGGTCAGCATTAACGTACCGGCCAATATAAAAGACGCTTTTTTGAACATGTTTCTCTCTCTGTCTCAACGATGGGGTGGAAAAGTAGGGTTGAAAAATAAGCCAATCGCTATGAGAGTAAGCCGCTCGCTACCTACCTGAGCCGGGAGTCGGCCTCGGTCTGTCACTCGTGCCCATATAGATC
>NZ_JBQSYH010000070.1:0-216 GCF_052379125.1 Halomonas sp. AOP13-D3-9
ACGATCGGGGCCGTCATCACAGAGATGAGCAGGCATGAGGAAATACTACAGTCTTTACGGGCAGTTGCTGTCAAAACAGCGCCTGTATGAAGCCTTCAGACACGTCAAGCGCAACAAAGGTGCGGCCGGAATCGATAGGCAGAGCCTGAGTGCGTTCGAGGCGAATCTGGACGTGGAGCTGTCATGCCTGCTACTCGAACTGAAGGAAAAGCGCTA
>NZ_JBQSYH010000071.1:0-213 GCF_052379125.1 Halomonas sp. AOP13-D3-9
AAATGCTGTTAATACGCAGTGATAAGTGGCTCTGTCTTTTTCACGTTAAAAAGAAAAATAGCTTTTAAATTTTAAAGGTCTTTTTCTTTTTTAAGTTGAAAGAACGCTTATCACTGCTTATAGCAGTCGCTCTTTAACAATGTATATCATGCTGACAAGAACACTTCGCAAGAAGTGGTCTTAAATTGTGATACGTCTCAAGCGTATCCGGCA
>NZ_JBQSYH010000072.1:0-212 GCF_052379125.1 Halomonas sp. AOP13-D3-9
GGCATTTTGATGCGCGTGGTCACTATGCTCAAACTCTAGGCTGGAATGAGCAATACTGAAGCGCATTTTAAGCTGCTCCTTGATCTCTGCTTTGACGGATTCAAGCTGCTGCCAGCCGGTTTCTGTCAGAACCACGTGGCAGTCAAGGGCTGCCATGTTTTCCTGCATCTGCCATAGATGCACATGGTGAATATCCTGGACTCCCTCGATAT
>NZ_JBQSYH010000073.1:0-202 GCF_052379125.1 Halomonas sp. AOP13-D3-9
GCCGGATACGCGTAACGCGTATCACAATTTAAGAAGCACACCTTACAGTGTGTTCTTGTCAGCATGATATACATTGTTAAAGAGCGACTGCTATAAGCAGTGATAAGCGTTCTTTCACGTTAAAAAAAAGAAAAAGACCTTTGTTCTTTCTTTTCAATGTGAAAAAGACAGAGCCACTTATCACTGCGTATCAACAGCTATT